>DASRZF010000131.1:0-17811 GCA_035686645.1 Polyangiales bacterium | reverse complement strand
GGGGGCGCGTTCAAAACCCGTGGCGACTTCCATTCCAGCTTGGATTGGATGTCCGACTCCGCGGAGGGACTTTGCGGCGGCGATGCTTACCCTCGCGCTACGCTGCGAGCACAATTAGAAGAGGGCGTCACAAGAGTTTCCATGGAAGGCGTGGTGGGAGAGGAGAAGGTGCTCGACTTGCAAGCGTCCATCGAGACGCCGCTCGAGGATTGGCTCAGCAGCGCCGAGATCCCTTCCTGGCCGGTCACCCAGATCAGCGCAGACTTCTACGAAGCTCCAACCGAGAACCTGCCGTATCTCTGCCGCTTCGCAGCCGGCGTTTTGTCAGCGCAGCTCAAGGCAAAGGACTTGTTCGGCGAGGACCCGAAGCTGGCTTTCTCTTTGAAGTCGGACGACCTGCGTGCGCGACGATTGGAGCCGGCGCGCCGAACCGGGATGGTCAACACGATCGTAGAGACGCCTCCGTCGATCACTCGTATCTCGGGTGGGTACGAGAACGGTCTCGGCGAGATCGATGCCGAGATGCAGTGGTGGAACGGTGGATCGACGACGATCTTGGCAAGCGTACCCCTTCGCTGGGACAAGCAAGCTCCGATCCCCACTCTGGTCGAGCGGGGCGAAATCGACGCCACGGCGGAGTTCGACCGGATGCCGCTTCAGGCCGTCCTCGCGTGGATGGCGGGAGTGGTCAATGTGGAAGGGATACTCCAAGGAAGCGTGACGGCCCAGGGTCGCGGTGAAGACCCGCGGTTCGTGGGAAGCCTCGATCTCTCGGACGGGAGAGTCAACCTTCGAAGCGTCGGCCAGACTCTCGAGGACGTAACGGGCCGCGTGATATTCGACGAGGACGGAGTCATGATCAGCGACCTCACGGCAGCCGATACAGGCGGCACCGCGAAGGTCGACGGCAGAGTCGGCTTCAAACGATTCAAGCTCAACAAGGTCGACTTCGACGTTCGAACGACCAACTTCCCGTTGCGGCAGGAGGGGTCAATCCTAGCGCGCGTAGATGGCGATGCCCGGTTGCGCGCGCAGTTCAAGGACGAGGGGCTGATCGGGGAAGTCCGGCTGCGTAAGTTGGAGGTCGACATCCCCGAAAACACGGCCACGCCGCTCGATCTCGAGCGCCATCCCGATGTGTTCTTCGTCGGGGAAACCGAGGAACCGGTTCGACGAGCGGACGCCTATCGAGTCGAGCTGAGCATCATCTCCGAGGACAAACTGATCATTCGCAGCAGAGACCAGGGTTTCTTCGTCGAAGCGAGCGCAAACCTGAAAACGACCCTGACCGACGAGGTCAGGGTTGCAGGCGCCGTAAATCTGCGCCGCGGCAATTTTCAGGTCTTTGGGAAGCGCTTCGAGATTCGCTCTGGCAGCATGATTTTCGATGGTGACTCCGAAATGGACGCCAAGGTGGACTTGGTCGCGCGGCACACTCTCAGAGGCAGCAACGACAACGTGACCGTGGTCGTTTCCGGGCGCCTGAGCGCTCCGACCATCGAGTTCAAGTCGAGCATCCCCACGACGAGCGAAGCCCAGGTCATTGCGCTTCTCGTCACCGGAACGACGCGACAACAGCGCGGTATCAACACTTCGACGGCGCAAGCTTCACAAGAAACGACGAACTTCTTGACCGGCGTGGCTGCGGGACTCTTCTCGGCTTCTTTGCAATCCCAGTTTGGCGGCCTCGCGCCGACGTTTGGAATTACCCAGGGAGAGGGAGTTGCGGACGACGTAGCGGGCGACACCGCGGTCCAGGTTGGATTCAACGTGAATAGCGTGCTGCCCGACGACATTCCCATCCGGGGCCTCTACGTCGAAGGACAGTTCGTCGCGCGACGCAACGAAGGCGGACCGAACACCACGGCCCAGGCACAGCGCCCTGGATTTTTGATCGAAGCGCTTTGGCCACTAAACTTCGTGACGACGGGGACCTTTGCTCCGCCATCGAACTGGAGTATCGACGTCACGTGGGAGCCTTGAATCGATCATGAGCCGGAATCTATTTGGAACCGACGGAATTCGCGGCCTGGCCAATCGCGGCGACATGACACCGGAGGTCGCATTTCGTATAGGCGCTGCGATCGCTTACCAAGCTGGAAAACGCGTCGAGCACGTGCCGAGGATCGTGGTGGGAAAGGACACGCGCCTCTCGGGATACCTCTTCGAAACCGCCGTGGCCTCGGGAATCTGCGCCCTCGGTGGAGAGGTTCTGCTTTCGGGGCCGCTCCCCACCCCCGCGATCGCGCACCTCACCACGAGCATGCGCGCCGATGCCGGAGTCGTGATCAGCGCTTCGCACAATCCATATCAAGACAACGGCATCAAGATCTTCGGGCCCGACGGTTTCAAGCTTCCCGACGAGGTCGAAAAAGAGATCGAGGCCCTGATCTTCGGCTCCGAGCTCGACGAGAAGCGCCCGACGGGGACCCGCGTAGGGCGCGCCGAGCGCTTGGACGACGCGCCGGGCCGCTACGTCGCGTTCGTGAAGGCCTCGTTTCCAAACGAGCTGACCCTCGAAGGAGTTCGCATCGTAGTCGATGCCGCGCATGGGGCCGCATACCGAACGGCGCCTCTCGTCTTTTCGGAGTTGGGCGCCACGACGCATACGATTGGTGTTCGACCGAACGGCAAGAACATCAATCACAAGGTGGGTGCGTTGCATCCGGATGCCTGCGCACGCGAGGTTCGGAAACGAGGAGCGGACATCGGGATCGCCCTAGACGGAGATGCGGACCGCATCATCATGATCGACGAGAAAGGGAACCGGATCGATGGCGACGCGATCATGGCATTGTGCGCGACGCGTATGCTTCGCGCGGGTCGCCTCCGTCGTCGTACCTTAGCCGCCACCGTGATGAGCAACCTCGGCCTGGAACGCGCCATCGAGGCCGACAAAGGCAAGCTCTTGCGCTGCGACGTCGGCGATCGCTACGTAGTCGAAGCGATGCGTAAACGCGGCCTGAACTTCGGCGGCGAGCAATCAGGGCACCTGATCTTCTTGGATCACGCAACGACGGGTGATGGACTGGTGGCGGCCATGCAGGTGCTTGCCATCGTGCTGCGAGAGGGACGCCCACTTTCCGAGCTGGCCTCCGAAGCGATGTCTCGCGTGCCGCAGGTGTTGGTCAACGTCACCCTACCCGACCGGAGACCCCTCGCGGAGATGCCGAAGACGAGCCGTGCCATCGCCCGCGTCGAGAAATCGCTTGGGAAGAGCGGACGCGTGCTCGTTCGCTGGAGCGGCACCGAACCGAAGCTCCGGGTCATGATCGAGGGCCCCAAGCAGGACCGCATCACGACCATGGCAAACAGCATCGCTGAGGAAGCCACGAAGGAGTTCAAGGTCGCTCGCTAGAGCGGCGCGGGTCTGGGTGGCCGAGCAGAACCGTGACGTTCGCCGGTACGGCTTCGAGCAGCTCGACGCCATCCGGCAAGCCTCGGATCTCCACCGGCACGGACCGAGTGCCCTTGTCGTCGGGCGCAGCGACGACGTTGGCGATTGCCAGCACGGATGCCGGGTCGAGCTCACCGATCAGCAACTCGGGGCCGCGCACGCGGATGGTGACCGCCTGGGGGCGCAAGGAACGAGGCACGACACCCTCGACATCGACGCGCAGTGGCGAAAGCACTCGTTCCTTCATCTTCTGCTGGACCCGCAGGGTGACGAGCACCGTCTGTGGCTCGAAGCGCGTATAGGCCGGCGCCCCTACGAGCGGAATTTCGCGATGGACGACACCCTCTTCGAGGGCCTCGACGTCCAGATCCATCGAACGAACCGTTCGCATCGAGTTGACCACATCTCGCGGCCCTTCGACCATGATGGTTTGTGGAAACACCTCGGGGTCAGTCGCCCACTCGAGCCCGGCGCGAAGCTCTCCATCGAAGAACAGCTGCACCGGGAGGTCACGAACGCCACGCGGAACCCATTTGAACACCACGGAAGGCGGAACCACTCCCATCACGGTCACGCCCGTCGGAAGGTCGAAGACCTCTTTCTCGAAATAGTACTGGGGTTCCTCCCTGGTCTTGAGCTCCACGTCGACCGGCGGCAGGTTCTCTTGCCTAATCGCATTGAGCCGTGCGCGGCTGCCTTTGAGTCGTACCCGCACTCGGTCGGGAACCTCCGTCACGAGAATCATGTCCTTCGCATCGGGCGGCGGTTGAACCACGACGTCGACGTACACGTTGCGCTCCATGTCTTCTGCGCCGTGCACCAGCGAGAACATGAGGATGGCGATACCTAGCGCGCTCGCTTTGAGCCCGAGATTCTCGGTGAACAGGAGCCGAATCGCGTTGAACGCATCGACGAGGCCGCTCACGAGGTCTCCTCGGCCTTCTTGACGCTGATCACGCCGTCTTGGTTTTGGGCGCGGCCCGGCTCCGGAGGTGCCATGGTGCTGCGCCGTTCGCTCGATTTACGGCGGTTTCGCTTGGGCGCGTAGAACAGGCCGTAGAGTGCATCGCGTAGCGATGCGACGTCGAGGTTGCGAACGATGTTACCGTCGAAACAGAGCGAGATCGCGCCTCGCTCTTCACTGACGACGACCACGACCGCGTCGGTCTCCTCGGTGATCCCGATGCCCGCCCGGTGGCGCGCGCCCAGGGAGCGGTCACCGCCAGCGGTACCTGCCATCGGCAAGAAGACGCCGGCTTGCCAAACGCGCCCTTCCCGAATGACGACGGCTCCGTCGTGCATGGGGTTTTCGAAGCTCGGAACGAAGATACTGTGCAAGAGCTCTTTGCTCACGGCGGCATCGATCTCGGTCCCGCGTTCGATGAACTCGTCCAGCGCGGCGCTGCGCTCGAATGCAACCAGCGCACCGATGCGTTTCTGGGCAAGGGTGCCTGCGGCTTTGATCACTTCTTCGATTGTTTGGGTTTCCTTCGCGGTGCGTTGTCCGCGGAGCAACGGTCTACGGCCCATTCGTGCCAATGCGCGCCGAATGTCCGATTGGAAGATGATCACGACGATGACCGCCAGATAGGCGAGCACCGAATCGAGAATCGTGGTGACGGTCACCAGCCCGACGCGACGCGCGAATAAGTAGCCAACGAAGACGAGACAAAGGCCAATGGCAACCTGCATGGCTCGGGTGCCGCGCAAGATGACGAGCGCCCAGTAGATCAGCACGGCAACGATCCCGATGTCGAAGCAGTCGTGGAGGACTTCCCACGGGTTTCGGCGGAAGAAACCGAATAGGCCGCCACTGAGATCGGTGAGCATGTCGATCATGACGCGCCACCTCGAAGCTTGTTTAGCGCCTCGGAGAAACGAATGAGTTGGCTCATCACGCGCACGTCGTGGACGCGTACGGCATCGACGCCGGCGGTCGCACAGATCGCAACCGCGGCCGCTGTACCGCCCAGCCGATCGTCGGCGCGCGGGAGCTCGCCGCCGGAATTCGGCGCAAGCTCGGCGATGAAGGATTTCCGCGAAGGCCCCACAAGTACACGGTATCCGGTCTTTCGGAAACGCCCAAGAGAACTTAGGAGGATTGCGGACTGGCGGGCCGTCTTGGCAAACCCCAGCCCAGGATCGAGCCAGACGGACCCCCTCGGGACGCCGGCACGCTCCACGCGTTCAGCCCCGGCCAAGAGCTCGTCGAGCACCTCCTCGACGACGTCCTGGTAGTCGGTGTTGGGTGAGCGGAGCTCGCCCCGGCCTCGGTTGTGCATGATCACGTAGTCGGCGCCTGCCGAAGCCGCCGCTTCCGCAAGCCTGGGATCTTCCGCGCAGCGAACGTCATTGACGACCCCTGCACCCGCCGCCAAGGCTGCGACTGCAACCTCGTGCTTCACCGTGTCCACCGAAACGCGCGCTCCCAGCTCCTCAGCCAGCACCTCGATCACGGGCACTACCCGACGGATCTCTTCGCTCACGGGAACCGGCTCGAAACCCTTGCCGTACGTATGCCCGGCTGGTCGTGAGGACTCGCCGCCGACGTCCAGGACGTGGGCACCGTCATCGAGCAGCTGGCGCCCCTTGGAGACCGCGTCTCGGGGGTCCAAGCACCTCCCACCGTCGCTGAACGAATCTGGCGTCACATTGATGACGCCCCACAGCTCGGGCATCGGGACCTCCGTCACCTACCCTGCGCTAGGGACTTCTCGCGGGCGGGGCTGAAAGATCGCCCCCTTTCGCTTCTCTTCGCTCTCGCGACGCTTCTCTGCGTACGTGGGTACGCTCACGATGACCGGCGGCGGCAAATCGTTGCCGGACATGATCGCTTCGATCTCCTCACGCCCGAGCGTCTCACGCTCCAGCAGGGCCGCCGCGATTGCGTCGAGCTCCGCTCGATGCGCCTCGATCACCACTTTGGCGCGCTCGTACTGGGTGTGGATGATCCGGCGAACCTCGTCGTCGATCTCCTTGGCCGTCTCCTCGGAATAGTCCTTGTGATAGGACTGTCCGAGAAAGCCTGTCTCCTCTTTCTCGACGTACGAGAGAGGACCGAGACTCGTGCTCATACCCCACTCGGTCACCATGGAGCGCGCGAGCTGGGTCGCCTTCTTGAAGTCGTCCGAAGCACCGGTGGTGAGTTGACCGAACACGACCTCTTCCGCGAGACGCCCACCGAGCGCCATGGCGATGCGATCGCGTATCCACTCGGCGCTGTAGCTCTGGCGGTCCTCCTCGGGCAAGGCCATCGTGAGGCCGAGCGCGGGACCGCGCGGAATGATCGTGACCTTGTGAATCGGGTCATGGTTCGGAAGCATCCACGCGACCAGAGTGTGGCCCGCTTCGTGGTACGCCGTGGTCTTTCGCTCGTGCTCACTGATGACCATCGAGCGGCGCTCGGAGCCCATCATGACCTTGTCCTTGGCCATTTCGAAATCAGCCATGGAAACCAGCTCTTTGTCCTGGCGCGCAGCCAGGAGCGCGGCCTCGTTGACCAGGTTCTCGAGGTCGGCACCGGAAAAGCCGGGTGTGCCTCGGGCGATGATCTGGAGCTGCACGTCGTCCCCCAGAGGAACGCGCCGGGTGTGCACCGCGAGGATTCCCTGCCTTCCGTTCAAGTCGGGACGCGGCACGATGATTCGGCGATCGAAGCGACCGGGTCGAAGAATCGCCGGGTCGAGAACGTCGGGGCGGTTGGTCGCTGCGATGATGATGACGCCTTCGCTCGACTCGAACCCGTCCATCTCGACCAAGAGCTGGTTCAGCGTTTGTTCACGCTCGTCGTGGCCGCCGCCGAGGCCTGACCCACGATGGCGCCCGACGGCGTCGATCTCGTCGATGAAGATGATGCAAGGGGCATGCTTCTTGCCCTGCTCGAAGAGGTCACGAACGCGGGACGCGCCAACACCCACGAACATCTCGACGAAATCCGAGCCTGAGATGCTGAAGAACGGCACGCCCGCCTCGCCTGCGATCGCGCGGGCCAGGAGCGTCTTGCCGGTTCCCGGGGCCCCCATGAGCAAGACGCCCTTTGGGATGCGGCCGCCGAGGCGCTGAAACTTCTTCGGGTCTTTCAGGAAGGCAATGATCTCTTCGCAGTCGTCCTTGGCCTCGTCGATGCCAGCAACGTCTTTGAAGGTGACTTTGTTCTGGGACTCGTTGAGCAGGCGGGCGCGCGATTTGCCGAAGCTCATCGCTTTGCCGCCCGAGGCCTGAAGTTGACGCATGAAAAATAGAAGGATGCCCACGAGGAAGATCATCGGAAGCCAAGTCACGAGAATGCTCGTCCATAGGCTGTTCTGATCTTCGGGCAGGTACTCGACGCTCACCTCGTTATCGAGCAACTGCTTGTTGATCTGCTCGCCCATGATGCCGACGGTGACCTTCTCGTTGCGTGCACCGCGCTGGGCTGGCTCCGCGCTTTCATCGATCGACTTGAGCCAGTAGGTATACTCGCCACTGTTGTCCTGCGGGCGGATCTTGACCTTCTGGACCTTGCCTTGCGAAACGTCGGTGATGAACTCGCTGAACGGAACGCTCCGCGGCTGCTCCTCACGTGCGACGAAATTGAAGATCACGATGCACATCAGGATCACGAGGACCCAGAAGAGCAGTGTTTTTTGGCTTTGCTTCATATGATAAGGCGGGACGCGGGGCCGAGGTTTCGGACTAGCGTGGAGCCACGGCCCCTTCCATCTTTGTGAGGCCGCGGAGGCCGATTGGCAACCATCGCCTCTCCGAAGGCTCAGGAACGATTGCTACGTGTTCTACGATGCTCACGATATTCCAACGAAAGCCCGCCGCTCCGGCGACAGACCGACCATCCTGATCCTAGCAGGACCTCGCCTCCGCCCGTAAGAAGTCGGCCGAGCTCGGTTAGATGGCTGCGGGCGCTGCTGAGGCCGGTTTCCCTCGAGATCCAGGCGCGAAGCCAGCGAATTCGGAGCGGAGGTGCCAGCTCGGCGAGCGCTTCGGCAGGGATGAAGCGCTCACCGGCCATGGGCAGCTCGGGGAGCTGCTCGTCCAGGTAGGCATTCACCTCTGCAACCTCATCACTCAGCGCGCTCAGATGCTCGACAATTCGAGGATCCTCGCGGAGAAGCCCGGGGAGCACCTCGTGACGAATTCGAACGCGCTCGAAGGCGCGCTGGTGATTGGACGGATCGTCGACGAATGGAAGCGCACGTTCGAGCGCGTAGGCACGGACCTCGGAACGCCCGCAATCCAAGAGCGGCCGGACGACTCCATCGGCTCTCCGAGGCTCGATCCCGCCGAGCCCGCGAAGCCCTGCACCCCTGAGCATACGCGCCAAGACGGTTTCCGCCTGGTCATCCTGGGTGTGGCCCACGGCGATGATCGATGCACCCCGTGAGGCCGCGATCTCTCGGAGCGCCTGGTATCTGAGCTGTCGCGCCTGCGCTTGAATCGAAGCGCCTTGCCGGGTCACCTCGACGCGCGACGGGAAGAAGGGAATTCCCAGCTCCTTCGCGAAGGCTCCGACTCGTTCCACCTCCGAGGCCGATTCAGGACGAAGGGCATGATCGACCGAAGCCGCGGAGAGCGTGACGCCAAGCTCGCGCCGGAGCTGGTGCAAGACGTGCAAGAGCACGGTCGAATCGGGGCCGCCGGAGCATGCGACCAGAACGTGGTCGCCGGCCTTCAGCAGCTCGCGCTCCCGCACGGTCCGTCGCACCTTCGAAGAGATCATGCGGAGACGCTAGAACACGCCCGAGGCCAGGGAAAGCCTCATCTCGGTGCGATCCCGGAGGCCCCCCATCGAGGCTGTTTCCCTGCCCTGCGGAGCGCGCCGAGAAACGGAAACGGAGGGCATGGCGACGCGGAGGCCCGAGCGGGAGCGACGAAGGAGCCCGGGCCCTGCTTCGGCGGTCTCGAAAGCGCGCTGCTCCTTTTCGCTTCGCAGCTCGATCTGTGGCTGGGGCTCCCAGCGGCTTTGCCGCTCCGCGCGTACGCCCTTCACCGTGACGAGGATGGCAGGAAGCACACCTGCCAAACCGACGACGAGCGCAGCCACGGAGCCCTTTTCGCGATTCGGTTTGTCGAGGGCGAAGTAGCCAGCAAGCGCGCCGCCCGCAGCGCCCACGACCGGGAACACCGCAAGCGACCAGGGCTCGTTGAGGCCAGAGAGCGAGGGAATGATCAGACCGAGCTCGGCGCCAACCAAGCCCAAGCCGATCGTGCCCTTGGGTGTCGCGTCGACGGACGTAAACTGAGCTGGATCGGACTGCGCGTGGACGAAGCAAGGCGATGCCGACAGTGAAATCACCGTCAGTAGCGCAAACGCATACCCGATCCGTTCCCGGCTCAAATCCCCCTCCGGCTTTGCCTCGGCTCACATTACACGCAGCTCGAAACCGCCGCAACCATGCGATGTTATTCGGGGAATCATTTGCCTTGAATTCGAGGAACCGCCGCCCAAAACTCCGCGCATGCAGGACCGAGACTATCAATCGCTGCTCGTGGAGCAGGACGGCCACATCGTCACCCTGACGTTCAACAATCCGGAGAAGAAGAACCCTCTCAGCCAGGACTTGGTCAACGAGCTGCTTTATGCGCTCGACGATGCGGAGGCCGCAGACGAGGTGCGGGTGATCGTCCTCACGGGAGCAGGAAACGCATTCAGCGCCGGGGCGGACCTCAAGGGAATGAACGCCGAGCGCGGAAAACTCGAAAAGAAGGGTGAGTTCGACGACCTAATGCTTCGCTTCGACACGCTCCAGAAGCCCGTCGTGGCCAGGATCCCCGGATATGTGATGGGCGGCGCCATGGGCATCGTCGCCTGCTGTCACTTTGCCATCGCTTGCGAAAGCGCGATCCTGGGAACGCCGGAAATCAAGCGGGGCTTGTTTCCGATGATGATCATGGCCGTCTTGCAGCGCGTGATTCACCCGCGCGACCTACTCGGTCTCATGCTCTTGGGTGAGAAGATCAGCGCCCGCAAGGCCAAGGAGATCGGCCTGCTCAGCGAAGTCGTCCCGGACGACGCCCTCGACGCTCGCGTGGCGGAGCTCGCCGGCCAGCTTGCCAAGCAGTCACCCAACGCGATGCGCATGGGGCTCAACGCCTACAACGAGCAGCGCAGGATGCCGTTGGAAGAGGCACTGCCCTACCTCCGGGAACAGCTCTACGCGGTGCTCGGAAGCGAGGACGCCAAAGAAGGACTGGCTGCTTTCTTTCAGAAACGCGAGCCTCAGTGGACCGGACGCTAGTCGAGGACGTCCATCACGAGCAGCTCGACCGAGCGACCGCCCATCCAGTGATCGGGTTGAAATTCGCCAACCAATCGGAGCTGATCGCGGCCTTCGAGTCGAGAGAACATCCCGGGCGCGAACGCACGTACTGAATCTTGCCCGATGCGCAGCTTGAGCTTTCCGTGCGCGCGCCCTTCCCCCACGCCCGTTGACTCGACGACATGGGCATCGACGAGAAACGTCGGCGCTGGGAAGGCTTCGCCGAACGGCCCGAGGCTCTGGAGGTCCTCGACTGAGGGAGCGCGGAATGCCCCTCCGAGGGCTACGTCGACCTCGCGCGACGCCAATGCGCCAGAACCCGCACCCTCAGTCGCTGCAAGGAACGAGGCGCGAAAGGAATCGAGGGCGTTTCGCGGCAGAGAAAGACCTGCCGCCGCCCGGTGGCCTCCCCATGCGCTCAGATCCGATGCGCACCGCGAGAGCGCTCGATAGACGTCGAAGTCGTCGGTGGTGCGGACGCTTCCGTGCCCCTGCTCTCCGTCGAACGAGATGACTACAGCCGGAACGCCGAACGTGTCCACGAGCCGGGCAGCGACGATGCCGACGACGCCTCGATGCCAGGTATCGCTCGCGACCACCAGACCGGCCTCGGGCGTCTCACCGTAGACCTCTCGCACTTGCGCGCGCGCTTCCTGAGTGGCCCGATCGGCGAGGGCTTTGCGCTCGTCGTTTTGTGCTTCCACCTCCACCAGGAGCTCCCACGCCTCCTTGGGCGTCTTGGCGCTGAGAAAGCGAAGCGTGAGGTCCGCCACCCCGAGCCGGCCCGGGGCGTTGAGCCGGGGCGAGAAGCGAAAGGCGACGTCGCGTGCCGTCAGCTCGGCGGATTCCGGAATCTTTGCCGCCGTTCTCAAGGCCCGCAGGGCCGGTCGGCTCGTCGTCGAGCCGATCGACTTCAGGCCTGCCCGAACCAAGCGGCGGTTGTCACCCGTCAAGGGCGCGACGTCGGCGATGGTGCCGATCGCGACCAGGTCGAGCCAGGCGCGCAGGTCGAGCTCCATGTTCATCTCCGCGCGCAGCGCCGCTCCGAGGGAAAATGCGAGCCCGGCACTGCAAAGGCCCTTGTACGCAAATCCACAGTCCGGCCGGTGCGGGTTGAGGAACGCGAACGCCGGAAGAGGATCTTCGGGAACGAGATGGTGGTCGACGACGATCACGTCGACGCCTCTGGAGATCGCTCGGGCGATGCGTTCGTGGTCGCTCGAGCCGCAGTCACAGGTGATGAGAAGGCCGGGCCCTTCCTCGAGACAGCGGTCGAGGGCTCGCTCGCTCAAACCGTATCCCCCCTCGAAGCGGTTGGCGATCAGCGTACGCGCCTCTCCGCCGAGGGCGGTGATGACCTCGCTGAGAATCACCGCCGAGGTGGTTCCATCGACGTCGTAGTCGCCGAACACGACGATGCGCTCCCCAGCGCCAATCGCACGGGCGATGCGTTCGGCCGCAAGCGAGCGATCGGCCATGGGTCCGGGAGCGCTCAAACCTCGGAGCCTCGCCTCGAGAAACGGCCGAGCTTCCTCCGCGTCGCGAACGCCCCGGTGCAGAAGCACCTGGGCTGCGCTGAGCCCGAGCCCCGAGGCGTCGGCAAGCATGCCGGCCGCCCGCTCATCGGATGGCCGCACGCTGTACCGGTTCATCGGACTAGCTCCGTGAGCGATTGAAGAAGCGCCGGTCCATCATTTCGGTGATGGGCGCGGCGACGAAGATCGACGACATGGTGCCGATCAAAATGCCAACCCCGAGCGCAAAGGCGATGTCGGCGATGACACCGGTGCCTAGAAAGAAGAACGCGGAAACGGACAGGAGCGTCGTGAGCGACGTGACGATCGTTCTCGAAAGCATTTGGGAGGTGCTGATGTTGATCAGCTCACGGAGGCTCTTGTCCCGAACGCGGACCATGTTCTCGCGGATTCGATCGTAGACGACGATCGTGTCGTTGATCGAATAGCCCATGATCGTCAGAAGCGCGGCAACGGTCGTGAGGTTCACTTCCTTTTGCAGAAGGACGTAGATGCCGAGCGTGATGAGCGCGTCGTGCAGCATCGCGATGACGCCACCGGGCGCGAACCTCATATCGAAGCGGAAGGCCACGTAGAGCATGATGAACGCGATCGCGTAGAGCAGCGATTGAATCGCCGCGTCGCGGAGCTGCTCGCCTGCCTTGGGGCCGACCCACTCGACTCGGAGCGCGCCCTCTGGAGCCCGGTCGCCAAACTTCTCTCGAAGCTGTGCTGTGAGCTCGTCTGCGACTCCGACGAGGTGCACCTCGTATCGGGTGTCGCGGCTCCCGGCGAGCAAGTTGAGCGAGCGCACGCGCGCTCCAGCCGCCTCGAGCGCTTCTTGGAGCTGCTGCTCGTGGACCTCGCCGGAGACGCGAAGCGTGATCTTGTCTCCGCCGGGCGAAACCTTCATCTCGCGAACCACATCCTCGCCCAGCAGTGCCGTCACCGCCTCGCGGAGCTTGTCGACCTGCTCCTCGGGCAGCGAAGACACCTCTTGAACGCGAATGATGTACTGGTTGGGCTGGCCCTCGACGCTGATGACGTCCGGACGGGAGTAGCCCGAGTTTTCGAGCGCCTTGCGGACCTCGTTCGGAGTCGTGTCGCCGCGGAAGGCGAGTTGGACCTCGGTCCCGCCGGCAAAATCGATGCCGTAGTTGGGTCCCGGGTAGAACAGCGAAACTAGGCTCAGCGTGGCCATGAGAGCGAGGACCGTGATGACCGGTCCGCGGTACTTCATGAAGTCGAAATAGCTACCGGGTTTGATGAGTTCCATGTCAGCCCACCCGCAGTCGCTGCACGCGCGCGCCGCGCACCAGCCAATCAAAGAGAACCTTCGAGCAGAACGTGCCGGTGAACAGCGACGTGCCGATACCGATCAAGAGCATCGTGGCGAAGCCCTTGATCGGGCCAGTGCCGAACTGCCAAAGGACTATGCCGGCGATCGCCGTAGTGAGCTGGCTGTCGAAAACCGAGGAGTACGCCCTGGCGTACCCCTGCTCGACCGCGGAGCGGGGGGACTTCCCTAGCCTCAGCTCTTCGCGAATGCGCTCGGTGATGAGCACGTTCGCATCGACCGCCATGCCGACGGTGAGCGCGATGGCGGCGACACCGGGCAGCGTGAGTGTCGCACCGATGCCGGACATGGTGCCGAGCAGAAGCTGCAAGTTGAGGAGCACCATCGCGTCCGCGACGAGGCCTCCGACCTGGTAGTACATAGCCATGAAGACGAGAACCAGAAGGATGCCGACCAGCGCCGCGAGCGCCCCTTTCTGGACCGAGTCCTGGCCGAGCGTCGGACCGATGAGCTGCTCATTGGCCGGTCGAAGCGGGGCGGGAAGCGCGCCCGCCTGAAGCACGACGACCAGATCTTTGGCCTCTTGGAGCAACTGATTTCGATCGAGGTAGGCGCCCAGCGTAATGCGGCCGCGTGCGCCGATCTGACCCTGGATGACCGGCGCCGATTCAACCCGGTCGTCGAGAACGATGGCCATGCGCTTGCCGATGCTCCGGCCCGTGAGGTCGCCCATCCGCGAGGCGCCGCGCGTGTTCATCGTGAAGTCGACCTCCGGGCTGCCGCTCTGAGGGTCGAAGCCGACCGAGGCGTCGTCGAGATCCTCACCGGTCACGTCGGCTAGGCGGTACAGGTAATAGGTACGCCAGCCTTCGCCTCCCCTTTCGGGGTCCGCTTCCTGACGGCCGATGGCGAGCTCGTGGTCATCGGGCACCGGAAGTGTGGCGATATAGCTGCGCAGTCGGTCCCGAGCGTCCTCGCCAAAGGCCTCCGCAAAGGTTTGGGAGTCGGCGTCGAGGTATATGCCTTCGGGTGGCGCGGTGAAGACCGAGCGCGAATCGGACTCGTCGTCCACGATCTGGAACTGAAGTTGTGCGGTGCGGCTGATGATCGACTTGATGCGCTCGAAGGAGCTCTCTTGCGCACCCGGAATCTCGATGATGATGTCGCCGTCATTCGGTCGGGCGATCACGGTCGGCTCCAAGACGCCGAGATTGTCGATTCGGTTGGTGATGGTGCGCTCTGACTGCCTGACGGCCGTTTCGCGCATGTTCGCAAGCTGCTCCTCGCGCATGTGAAGGTCGACGACGAGGTCACCGACGCCGCTCGCGACGCGAAGGTCACGGAAGTAGTCCTTTACCCAGGTCTTGCTGAGCTTCTGGGCGTCTTCTTGGTTGGAGAAGGTGATGCGAATGGCACGAACCGCGTCGCCGTCCTTGTCGACACGCTCGACCTTACAGCGCTGCTGGATCGCCGTGAGGGTGGCCTTGTCGATGTCGTCGACTTCTTCCTCGGGAACGATGCCTATCAAGACGCCGCATTGACGCTGCACCTGCTCGGCGATCCGGTCTCGACGGTCGCGAATGTATTCGTCGACTTCGACCTCATACATCAGCCGGAGTCCGCCCTTGATGTCGAGACCAGGGTTGATCTGATTCTCGAAGGTTTCTTTGACGATGTCCGGGCATGGCAGCCATCGATCCACACTCGGCCACAGGGCAAGGAAACCCAGCAGGGACGTGCCGACGACGATTGCCAAACGAAAATACCAGCCTCGATCCATGATCCTCGCCTGTCCGTTCAGCTTTTCTGTTCGGGGGTTTGGTCCAACCCCGCAATGTGGCTCCGCAACACCTTGATTCGCGTGCGGTCTGCGACCTCGATCGTCACGTCTCGTTCATCGAGGGCAGTGATCTCGCCGAGGATTCCGCCGTTCGTGCGAACGACGTCTCCTTTTTTGAGCGCCCCCATCATCGCTTCGTGTTGCTTGGCGCGCTTCTGCTGAGGTCGGATCATCAGGAAGTAGAGCACCGCGAACATCAGCAGGAGCAAACCGATTTGCTCGGTTCCGCCGCCACCACAGCCCATGGGTCCTGGCGCCGGCCCGCCTCCGCCCGTTGGCGCCGTTACCGGACCGCCGCTGACGTCCGGCTGAAGCAAAATGTGAAATAACGAGTAGAGCACCCTAACCTCAATGCGCGCGAAGCCCGGATGCACACTGCTATCCAGGCTCCTGAAGCGCCGGCGTTTCTACTCCATGCCCCCAATCAGGTCAACTCAGCGTAATTGCGGATTTATGCTACAACCGCGCGACCCCCGATTGGTGGGGGTGTAAGGAGCAGCGATGGTCGACAAAGTCGACAAGATCTGGCTCGACGGGAAGCTCATTCCTTGGGAGCAAGCAAACGTCCACGTACTGACGCACACCCTCCATTATGGTCTGGGCGTCTTCGAGGGAATTCGCTGCTACAAGCTAGAAGACGGGCGAAGCGCGGTCTTTCGTTTGGAAGAACACATTCGACGCCTCTTTGATTCTGCCCACATCTGCATGCTTCCGATGCCCTTCAGTCAGGCGGAGATCGTCGCAGCATGCCTCGAAACCGTTCGGGCCAATCGGCTCGACGAATGTTACCTACGGCCCATCGCGTTCATGGGCGATGGAGAAATGGGCCTGGGCGCCAAGACGAACGCCACCCGTGTCTCGATCATCGCCTGGCGTTGGGGCGCCTACCTCGGCGAGGAAGGCCTCACGCGGGGCATTCGCGCGAAGGTGAGCTCGTTCCAGCGAGCCGGCGTGAACACGCTGATGTCCAAGGGCAAGGTCAACGGTCACTACGTCAACTCGATTCTCGCCAAGCGTGAAGTCCAGGCGATCGGCTACGACGAGGCGATCATGCTCGACACACAGGGCTACGTGTCGGAGGCCTCCGGCGAGAACATCTTCGTGGTGCGCGATGGAGAAATCGCCACGCCCCCGATGGGCGTATCGATTCTCGGCGGGATTACCCGCAACTCGGTCATGCGCGTGATGCGAGACTTGGGCCTCATCGTTCACGAGCGCCTGATCTCCCGAGACGAGCTCTACATCGCTGACGAGGTATTCATGGTCGGCACCGCGGCAGAGGTCACGCCCGTGCGCGAGCTCGACGATCGCAGCATCGGCCAGGGCTCCCGTGGCCCCATCACCGAAAAGGTACAGAGCGCGTATTTCGACGCTGTGCGGGGGAAGAACACGCCCGAGCCGAGCTGGCTCTCGATCGTTTAGCGGGGCAGCGTCGGCGCTGGGACGATCGGAGGGCGGCTCGCGACGGGCGTGCTCGCGATTGGGACCCACTCGCCCCCAGCTCCTCAAGACGACCTACGGCTAGGCTCGACCCAATCGCTGCGCTGCCCATCCCGAGCCGCCCTCCGGTGGAGCAGCCGCGCATCACGGCTTGCTGCCGCTGTCCCTGGCGCCGGACTTGCGGAAGTCCGCGACCTGGCGTACCTCCCGCTCATGTCGCTCGACGCGCTCAAGTACGACGATCAGGGCCTCGTTGCGGTCATTGCGCAGGACGCGGAGACCGGCGAGGTGCGCATGATGGCGTACGCTGACAGAGCGGCCATCGAGCGAACACTCGCGACCCGGGCGGCCCACTTCTTCAGCCGCTCGCGTCAGCAACCCTGGAAGAAGGGCGAGAGCAGCGGCAACACCCTCGGGGTACGTAGCGTATGGGTCGACTGCGACGGTGACACCCTCGTTTACATGGTCGATCCGGCCGGCCCCTCTTGCCACACCGGCGCGGAGACCTGTTTCTTCCGTCGGCTGAACGCCGAGGGCGAGCTCATCGAAGCCGGCGAACAGAGTGCTGCGCCGACCTTGTTGCGTCTCGAGCGCACACTGGAGGCCCGCAAAGCGTCGGACGCCGGCAAGAGCTACACCAAGGCGCTGCTCGACGCCGGACCCACGAAGATCGACGCAAAGCTTCGGGAGGAGGCCGCGGAGCTGGGTCAGGCTCTCATCGGCGAAAGCGATGAGCGGGTAGCCTCCGAAGCGGGCGATGTGATCTACCACCTCTTGGTCGGCCTGGTCTCACGTGGGGTCTCTCTCCGCGCGCTCTTCAGCGAGCTCTCCAAACGGTTTGGCCAGTCCGGACACGAGGAGAAAGCCAAGCGCTAACCCCCGCCCGAATCGACTGTCGCCAAAGGCGCGCTCTCGCCGCCCTCAGTGCAGGATCTCGTCGATATCGCGCTCGATCGTTTCCTCGCGGACCCGACGGGCCAGCGCGAGCTCCGTGATCAAGAGCTTTCGGGCTTGCTCCATGAGCTTCTTTTCGCCGTAGCTGAGCTCGCCTTTGTCGGCGCGTACCTTGG
>DASRZF010000130.1:0-4123 GCA_035686645.1 Polyangiales bacterium | reverse complement strand
GGCCAAACCGATCTCCACGGGATTCCACACCGCGGCGGCTGCATCGAACGACGATACAATCATCCTCGACCTCAAGCGCATGAATCGGATCGTCGACATCGACGAAAAGAATCAGATCGCAGTCATCGAACCCTATGTGCGTGCGATCGACTTGCAGACGGAGCTCCTCAAGATCGGGCTCAATTGCCACATCATATCCGCGGGTGCGATGCACTCCCTGCTGGCTTCCCACACTGCAGCCTGGGGGTACGGCGTGACCGGCGCTTCGACGAGTTTCTCGGGCCGCAACCTGCTCGGTGTGGAATGGGTGCTTCCAAGCGGGGAAATCGTGACCTTGGGGAGCGCGGGCTCGGGCGGTGGATGGTTCAGCTGTGAGGGCCCTGGCCCGTCGATGCGCGGCGTGATGCGTGGCTTTCATGGGACCTTCGGCGGCCTCGGTGTGTTCACGAAGTGCTCGATCAAGCTTTACAAATACGACGGCCCACGGGCTTGGGACTTCGAGGGCCAGTCCCCGAACTACGTACTCAAGGAGATCCCCGAGCGAAGCCAGTTCACCGCCATCGCCTTTCCATCCCGCGATGCAGAGAAGGACGGTGGCTACAAGATGGGAGAGGCAGAGCTCAACTATGGTGAGTTCCGGACCCCGATGTTCTTCACCGCCCTCGGACTCACCAACAACAACCTCGAGCTCAAGGAAGCGCTCGACAGCGGCCTGTTCCCGAAATTTGCGAACCATGTCTTGTCTTGCGCGTTCTTCGCTGCCTCCGACGGCGAGTTCGCTTGGAAGCAAAAGGCGCTGGCGGAGATCTTGAAGGAAACCAATGCCGCGCCAGTACCCTTAAATCTTTCTGCCTCGGTTCGCTCGCTCAAAGTCGCGGGGAAGTTGCTAGCAGGGGTGAAAGATCCGCTCGCGCCGATTCGAAAATCCACGCGACTTCAGAAATTCGCCGCATCGTCGAGCTTCGGCGCCGATCAACGCAGAGCGACCCAGTCGCGGCTGTTTTGGTTGCTCGTGCGCAACGCGGTCAACATCCAGTCCGCATTCCGGCCGTCTCAGGGGATGGCTACCATGATGGGCGCATTCGATACCTGGGATCTTGCTCATACCCAGGCCGCGTACGCAGCGAAGGCGAAGCAGAAGTACATCGAGCAGGGTCTGATCATCGCGGATGGAGGTGACCTCGGAGCCGGCGGAACCTTCGAGAACGGTCATCTGGGCTATCTCGAGGGCATCATTCTATACGACCCAAGCAACCCGGCTTCCGTCGAGGCGGTGCGCGATCTGGTCGAAGGCGGTCTTCGCGCATCGATCGACCAAGCCATGGGCGTACCGATCGCGGGATTTGGTGTCAACGCGAACAAGGAGCTCGGCCCCGCCTGCTACCACTACGACCACTGGGTGGCGCGCCTCAAGGCGGCTCTCGATCCAAACACGGCATCCGACCCGTTCTTCTACTCCGAACCCGAAACCGACGACTGAGCCCCTGATACGCGATGCGTTTGGAAATACGCCGCCGCTTTCAGGCCCTGAGAGGTCGCAAACGACGCGGTCACCCGAAGAGCCCGTGAATCCACGGTTGAAACTAGAACGCGTCCACCTGTATGATTCCCCGCTCGGGAGCTCGTGCACGTCGTGCGGCGCCCATGCAGTGGAGGCGAGCGGTGGCAAACGTCAGTGTGGTTGGAGCAGGGGCGTTTGGCACTGCCCTGGCCCTTTACAGTTTGAAGCTCGGTCACCAGGTGCGTGTGTGGGCCTTTGATGAAGGCCTCCCAGAGCGGGTCGCTGCCGAGGGCGAGAATGCCATGTACCTCCCGGGGTTTCCCGTGCCGAAGGAGATGGTCTTCACCAACGATCTCGCCGAGGCGCTCGACGGTGCAGAGCTGGTGCTGCTCGGCATCCCCTCCGCGTACATGCGCTCCGTCACCGCGCAGGTTGCCCCGCACCTTCCACCAGGAGCCTTGGTCACCTCGACCGCAAAGGGCGTCGAGCGCGGAAGCTTGGCACTGGTGAGCGACGTCTTGGCCGAGACGCTGCCGGACCACGTCGCAAGCTCGACCTATCTCTCTGGTCCGAGCTTCGCAAAGGACATCGCGTCGGGCTTTCCGGCCCAGGTCAGTCTCGCAGCGTTCGACATCGACACCGCGCGCCGCGTTCAATCGATCCTTCATTCACCTCGGCTCCGGGTGTACGCGAGCGACGACGTCATCGGCGTTCAGCTCGGTGGCGCGCTCAAGAACGTGATCGCGGTGGCATGCGGCGCCGCGGACGGTCTTGGCATGGGAGCATCCGCCGTTGCCTCCTTGATGACCCGCGGCCTCGCAGAGCTCGCGCGGCTCGGCGTGGCCCTGGGCGCCAATCCGCTGACCTTCCTCGGCCTCGCCGGAGTCGGCGACCTCACCCTCACCTGCACCGGAGAGCTCTCCCGAAACCGCCAGCTCGGCAAGAAGCTTGCCTCGGGAAAGACAGCCAAAGAGATCCTGGCCTCACAGAAGGCGGTCGCGGAGGGTTACTACACCGCCGCCGCGGTTCACACTCTCGCCGCCCGGGAAGACGTCGAAATGCCCGTTTCCGAGGCGGTTTACCGTGTCTGCTACGAGGACGTTCCCGTTCTCGAAGAGGCGACGCGGCTCATGATGCGGGAGCCAAAAGACGAGCTAGAAGGGATCTTTCTACGCAAGTAGTCGAGCCGGTGAACGAGCCCCTGGCATCGGCCTGCCTCACCCGTACTTGCGTTCGTGCTTCGTCAGTTTGCTCTCGGCCTTGTCGAGCGCCTGAAGAATGCGAGCGTGGATTGACGACCCTGAATTGGCTTTTGCCATGAGGGCCGCCACATGCGCCGCACATAGATTCTCGGAATCACGCCAGCGTTCCGCGAGCTCCTCGGCCCAGCCGCGGAAATCGCGAGCCGCGCCTGCTCGCCTCTCGAGCGCTTGCGAAAGGGTCGGGTGAAAGCTCAGCAAATCGGTGACACCCAGCATTCGCAGCGGCTTCGGAAAACGAACGTACATCAAGGTGTCATCCACATGAATCGTCTTCGATGAGCGGTGAAAGACCAAGACCGATGAAAAATGAACGTTCTCGTTCGAGGAGATGAAATCAACGCCACGCGGCACGGAGAACTCGAAGTCTTCCGCGAACATGCCGTGCAATGCGGAATCCTCCGTCCGTTGCGGTTCCCATCGCAGTTCCGGGAATCGCGACACATGCCGCGCAGTGCCATAGAGTCGGGCCTTCGGGAACCGCTCGTGTAGCTTCTTCGCGTAGACGGTGTGGAAGGGGTGCAAGTTCAAAATCGCTTCGACGCTCTCGCCCCCGTCGGTCAGGGCCAGCACCTCGTTCTCGACGGATTCATTCAATCCACAGGAATCGAGAAAGACGAATTTACCGCTCGCACGCCTGACGAGCGAGGTTTGCGTACCAATCTCGACGACGCCGCCGATCTTGAATGATCCTCGAATGTTCCAGAAATCTTGGTCGACTTTCGAAATCCGAGGGAGCATGGCGACTCATCTTACGCCACCTCAGCGGTTTGTCAGCGATCAGAACGTGGCTTTGCAGCTACACTGCGCTTGAGGCGGAATTCAACAGCAAGAAACGGGATGCTGCTCGGCGGCGCGCCGTCGGATTGAAGGCCAGTTCGAACGTCGTTCGACCCGGCGCCTGAATGCAGGGTGGCGTACATCGGCCACGACGCCTATCCTGCGAGCCGTTCGAGGAGTGTATGCCTGGTGAGCCGCTGATCGCTGTCTTCGTCGATTTCGAGAACTTGGCCATTGGCGCCCAGGTCACGGAGTCGGGCCGTTTCCAAATCGAGCTCGTGCTCAAGCGCTTGTTGGAAAAGGGCCGCATCGTCTATAAGCGCGCCTACTGCGACTGGAGCCGCTATCGAAACGCGGTACGGGAGTTCCACGGGCAAGGGATCGGTTTGGTCGACATTCCCCAGACCCGCATGAGTGGCAAGAACAGTGCGGATATCCACATGGTGGTCGATGCGCTGGACCTCTGTTACTCGAAGGACCACATCGACACGTTCGCCCTGCTCTCGGGAGACAGCGACTTTTCACCACTCGTTTACAAGCTCAAGGAGAACGACAAGCGCATCATCGGAGTCGGAGTCAAGAA
>DASRZF010000129.1:0-3173 GCA_035686645.1 Polyangiales bacterium | reverse complement strand
GCCGCCGTGTCCTCGAGAGCCTTCGCGATGCCGAAGTCCGCGAGCTTCGCTTCACCGGAGCGACTGAGCAAGATGTTCGACGGCGAGATGTCCCGGTGCACCAGGCTTTCGTGTGCGTGTTCGAGCGCGCACGCCAAGTCGGTCCCGATCAGTGCCACCCAATCGGCCGGGAGCCTTTCCCTTGGCGATGACTTGAGCAGCGATCGTAGGTCGAGACCGTCCACCAGCTCGAGGCTCATGTACTGAACGCTGTCGATCTCCCCAAAGTCTATGACGCCGACGATGTTGGTGTGTCGAAGCTGCGCTGCCAGTTTGGCCTCGCGGCGAAAGCGAGTGACGAACTCTTCGTCTCCGCAGAACGCGGGCAGGACTCTCTTGAGGCAGACACGCTGCTCGAAGCCACCTGCGCCCAAGCGCGTCGCTTCAAAGGTTTCCGCCATGCCGCCCACGCCGAGTCGGCGCACCAAACGGTAAGGACCAAAGTCTCGCGGCTCGCCCGCCATCCATGCTCAGCCTAGCACCATCGGGAAAGCGCTGGCGCCAGCAGGGCTGTCGATGCACGCTCCCCGGCCACTGATGAAGGCAGCGTCAGGTCCATCCAAAGGCGTCGATCGCACCATCTTCCGGCGCCTCTTCGATTTGGCGATGCCGATCGTGGGTTTGAACTTGCTGAGCGTTCTCACCCTCGCCATCGACACCGCGATGTGCGGCCGGCTCGTCGACGCTGAGGAGGCGTTGACGGCGCTCGGTTTCGCAAGCCAGCTGATCTTCTTGCTCATGGTGGCCATGCTCGGGTTGACCGTGGGCACCGTCGCATTCATCGCGCGGGCACATGGCGCCGGAGACAGCTCGCGCGTCAACCACGTGCTCCACCAGAGCGTTCTCCTCACCTATCTCGTCTCGGTTGCCGTGGCACTCGTCGGAAACCTAGGTGCCGGCTTCGCGATGGATATGCTCGGCGCCGATGCGACCGTCCGTAACCTCGGTGTCGACTACCTGCGGCCCCTCTTTTCGCTGACGGTCTTCTTCTATCTGAACATGCTCTTTGCAGCCGCTTTGCGCGCGGTTGGAAACACCATGCTTCCTTTCATGATCGCGCTCTTCAGCAACTTCCTCAACATCGTGCTCAACTACGGGCTGATCTTGGGGCGACTCGGCTTTCCCGCCATGGGCGTTCGCGGCGCCGCCTGGGGGACCGTGATCTCGCAAGCCGTCGCGGTGTTCTTGATGGTCGTCATCCTTCGCCGTGACGTCGTCCAAGGTGTGCGGGCCCGCCTGCACTTGGCACCCCTCGATCGTCCGCTCGCTAACGACCTCTTTCGGGTGGGTGCGCCAGCAGCGCTCGACATGGTCATTCTCAACGTCGCGTTCCTGTCGATCGTAGGGATGCTCGCCCGGGTGGCGCAGGTCACTGTCGCGGCACATGGAATCGGATTGAGGATCCAGTCGCTGGCCTTCGTCCCGGGACTCGGCGTATCCCAGGCCATCGGCGCGATGGTCGGCAACGCGCTCGGCGCCGGCTCGGTACCCGAGGCACGCGAGGTCGTGCGCGGCGGGGTGATTCTCTCCACGGTGATCATGACCGTCATCGGTCTCGGGATCGTCCTCGGCGCGGAGCCGATCATCGCCATCTTCGATGTGGAGCCAGCCACGGAGCTCGGTCGCTATTCGATGCTTTGGATGCGTGTCCTCGGCTGGGGCATGCCGGTCGTGGGCGTTCACATCGCGCTGATCGGAATGCTTCGCGGGGCCGGCGCCACGAACACCAGTTTGGCGATCAACGTCGTCGGGACCGTGATCGTTCAGGTGCCGCTCAGTTGGTTCCTCGGCTTTGTGGTCGGTTGGGGCGCCTTCGGAATCTGGGTCGCACTGCCTATTTCGTTCGTCGTGCGGATGGCCCTGTGCATCCTCGCGTATCGCCGTGGCAGCTGGGCCCGGGCGGGCGAGACCATCTGAGCACCACTCCCTGAGCAGGGATTTCTCCTGAGTGGCGTCTTTTGGTAACCTCGGGGAATGATCAACGCCTTGATCCGGGCGGTGTATCGAGTCGCGCATTGGGGGCTACGGCTTCTCTGGTTCATTCGGCGACCAGAGACGACGGGGGCGCTCGTGGCGGTCTGGTACCAGGGCCGAGTCTTACTCGTGAAGAACTCCTATCGAGCGCAGCTCACTTTGCCGGGCGGCTACATCCGTCCGCGCGAGGAGCGGCGGGTGGCCGCAGCACGCGAGCTACGCGAGGAAGTGGGCATCACTGTTCAACCCAAGCGATTGGTGCACGCGTATCACGGCACCCATCTCTTCGAGCACCGAAAAGACACCCTCGACATCTACGAGCTGGAAGTCGAGGACGAACCCAAGGTCCTGGTCGACGAGCGCGAGGTCGTTCGGGCCGAGTTCCATACGCCCGACGAGGCGCTCAACATGCAAATCGTCCCACATCTCGAAGAGTATCTCGCGCGCCGGCTCGGGCAGGACGCTCGGTGAGCCCTGCCGACGCCCGTGAAGCGCTGATACGTGAGGCGCTCCGACTTCATGAACGCTACCATCGGGAGCTGATCGAACGCTTCTCGGTCTGCCCCTGGGCCAAGGCTGCGCGCGTGGAGGGTCGCACACGCACACACGTCGTCGCCGAAGTTTCGTGCAGCGCCGCAGAGCTGACGCCCTTGGTGAGAGCCTGGGCCGCGGACGAAACGGTCGACGTGGCATTCGTGATCGTCCCCCGATTCACAAGCGGGCGCGATGCCTTCGCGGAATGGGTGAGCTCGCTCGCCGAGCAGACGAACGACGTGTTTTTCAGCGCGCCGTTCTACCCGGGCGCTCCTGACGAAACAGGCTCGATTCAGTTCCTGCGTCAGACCCCCGACCCGACGGCCCAGCTGGTTCGACGAAGCCGCCTCGAAGTGATCCGCGCCCAGGACCCACCCCACTACAGAGACATCTTCGAGCTCGACCTTCGGAACCTCGAAGTCGCGAAGGCACCCAGCACCGTCGCCGCTTCGGTCCACGCTTACAATCAACGCACGCTGGAACGAGAAGGAAGAGCCGGGCTCAAAGCGATTTTGGAAGACATCCGAAACGACCGGAACCAAACTTACGCGCTCTTGGACGAAATGCGTTTCGACTAAAGCTTGCGTTGGATGTAGCCGGACGAGACGAGTCCCCAGGCTGCTCCG
>DASRZF010000128.1:0-2698 GCA_035686645.1 Polyangiales bacterium | reverse complement strand
GACGAAGAAAATCCATTCTTGAGCACTGCTCTCGTGGGTCATACGGCCGGTGCAATCGACGACGACGCGTGGCGCGCGCTGGTCGGGTCCTTTCGCGGCAGAGCCGTGCCGGGGAAGCTCTGGGCGTACTTCGACGGCCCGGTTCGGGCCATGCGCTGCGGAGCGGCTTTCGCTCAACAGGATCCGGTGTCGTTTGGTGTGCACACGGGGGAAGTCGTCCGTAGCGGGGTGACCGTCTCAGGCTCGGCCTTTTCAGTTGCCGAATCGGTTGCAGAACGAGCGCCGCTCGGGGAGGTCTGGGCGACTCAGGTGCTCGTCGATCTGGTGCCGGGCAGCGACCTCCAGCTCGATGAAACCAAGGAGGTCCTTCAATGGCAAGGGCGCGAGATCGCGCTGTTTTCTGTCCGGCGCTAGAGCTAAGCAATTGGTAAGGCTGCGCAAAGGACCTTCGCAGCCCGCCTCCGTACCTTGGTGCTCATCAAGGAGGTCCCCATGCCACAGCTCATCGCCGCAATCGCACCCCATCATCCCACTGCCACACACAGCGAACGGGTCGCCGACCGTTTCTGCGGTCCGCCAGGATCCGGAAATGGCGGATACACGATCGGCATGCTTGGAAAGTACGTCGGCCCCGAAGTCGAGGTGACGCTCAAGCGTCCCATCCCACTCGATGAGGGCTTGCAAGTGCAGGTTGAGGCAGAGGGCGGCGCGACGCTCGGCCACGGCAGCACGGAGATCGCAAGCGCACGGCATGCGGAGCTCGATATCGACATCCCCGAGGCCGTGAGTTTTTCGCGCGCATCCGATGCTCGGATGAGCTACCCCGGCTTCCAGACACATCCTTTCCCGGGTTGCTTCGTCTGCGGGACGAGTCGCTGCGCGGGAGACGGGATGTGTCTCTTTACCGGTCCCGTCGGCGAGGGTCTCGTGGCCAGCTCCTGGGTTCCATCCGGAGAGTTCGCGAGCAAAGAAGGCCTGATCGCGCCTGAGCTCATCTGCTCTGCACTCGACTGCCCCGGCGCCTGGGCGCTGATCGAACGCTACGGCATCGAAGGGCCCGTGGTCCTCGGACGCATGACCTATCGATTCGAGCGACCAATCCGTTCCGACCAACGCTATGTCGTAATGGGCTGGGCAATCGGCCGTGAAGGCCGCAAGACGTTCTGCGGTACCGGCGTGTACGACGCCGACGGCAAGGTCTGCGCCGTCGCCGGGGCCACCTGGATTCAGCTCAGCTGAGCGGAACCACGTTGGCGATCGGCGGGAGCGTCTTCAGAAACGCGAAGACGGTCCACAAGTCCTCATCGGTTATCTGAGAGTGCGCCTCGGAAACACACCGACGTCCTATTCTCGGCTACAGTCCGCCGATGGGTCGCCTGGTCGTGTTGATTTGGGTGCTCTTCGGCGCGGTCGGTGCCATGGCACAGGCGACGGAGGTGGCTCCAGCTCAACCCGGCCCCACCTGGCCGCTGGTCAAGTCGGTCATCGGTCTTTCGATACTCCTCATCCTCGCTTGGTTGGCATCACACCCGAAGGTCCGGCGGCGGCTCGAGGATGCACTCGGCATTGGCCATGCGATCACCTCGGGCCTTGCTTTCGTCCTTCTCGGATTGCTGGCGCGTCATCCTGCCGTCGGAATCCTCGACGACGAGGTGCTCTACGATCTGACACCTCTCGTGCACTTCGCACTGGGCTGGCTCGGTCTCATCATTGGATTTCAGTTCGATGTCCGAGTTCTCGATCGGCTCCCACGCGGCACGGCCACTCTGGTCGGCCTGGAGACGCTGACGCCATTTCTGCTCGTAGGCACCACGGGTGCTGCGTTGATGCTCTTCTTTGGCAGGCCTTGGAACGACGCGACCTTCGTCCGTGACGCGATCGTGCTGGCGACGGCAGGAGCGATATCTGCAACCGGACCGAGCGAGCGGGTGGCACCGCAAGGCGCGTTCGGTGGGGAGCCGGATCCCATGCGTGCCGTCGAGTCACTCGACGAGATCATCGCGGTTGTTGGCCTCGCAGCGCTCGGCGCCTTTTTCCGCCCTCTGTGGATCGAGTTCGAGTGGGACTTGCCGGGGACGGTATGGTTGATTCTGAGCCTTGGCGTTGGACTGTGCTTGGGTCTCATCGTGTACGCACTGCTAGCAGGGCGAAGAGGTTCGGAGTTCTTGGCGCTGCTGCTCGGTTCGGTTGCACTGGCTTCCGGGATCGCAGGATACCTGTTACTCTCCCCACTGGTGCTGTGCTTCATCGCAGGCGCCCTCTTGGTGAACCTGCCAGGCGAGCACAAGCAACTGTGCTGGAAGATCCTCACGCAGCTCGAGCGCCCCATTTACTATCTCTTCTGCGCGATTGTGGGAGCGCTTTGGCACGTTGCCGATTGGCGCGGCTGGGTGCTGCTGATCGCGTTTCTCTCGAGTCGAGGAATCGGATACGCGATTGCAAAGCGCATGCTCGGTCGTCAGTCCCCACGTTTGGCGGCCCGCGTCGAGGCGTCGGGCTGGCGTTTGACGCTATTTCCACACATCAGCATGGTTTCCATCGCGATCGTGATGAGCGCGCAAGTTCTCTATCGAGACCCCGCCATTCCCTGGATCGTGACTGCCGTCATCGGGGGTGCGATCGCCTCGGAGCTGATTTCTCGCCGGAGACGTTCGAGATGAAGAACCTGCTCATCCTTTTGGCGCTTGGGTCGCTCGTA
>DASRZF010000127.1:0-5876 GCA_035686645.1 Polyangiales bacterium | reverse complement strand
GTGCGACCACCACTGGTTCGAAGACCGCGGACCCGGTTGTGTGCTCTTGGTCTACGTCGACGACGCGACCGGCAAGCTGATGGAGCTGCGGATGAGCGAAACCGAGTCGGCGTTCAGCTACTTCCACGCGACCCGCGCCTATCTTCAGCGTCACGGCAAGCCGGTCGCGCTGTATAGCGACAAAGCCGGGGTGTTCCGCGTCAATGCCAAGAGCCCGGAAGCGGGCGACGGCTTCACGCAGTTTGGTCGCGCGATGACCGAGCTGAATATCGACGTGATTTGCGCCAATACGCCGGCGGCCAAAGGCCGGGTCGAGCGCGCACACCAAACGCTTCAAGACCGGCTCGTCAAGGAGCTCCGGCTGCGCCGCATCTCTACGATGCAAGACGCCAATCGGTATCTGCCCGCGTTCATCGAGGACTACAATCGGCGCTTCGCACGGGCGCCCCGAAACGACCACGATGTGCATCGGCCCTTGCTCGAGCGCGACTGTCTCGACGACATCTTCACCTGGCAGGAAGAGCGGCGCGTGACCGCGCAGCTCACTGTGCATCACAAGCGCACGATGTATCTGCTCGAGCCTACCGAAGAGGCCAAAGCCGCGGCGCGCAAACAGGTCACCGTCGTCGAGTACGAGGACGGCGGCGTGTCGATTCGATATCGAGGTGTCCCGCTTGCGGCTCGACCGTTTCACAAGGATGGCTGCGTGACCCAAGCCTCCATTGTCGACAACAAGCTCCTAAGTGGCGCCCTCACCGAAATCCGAAAGCGCCAACAGCAACGCGAGCAGGAGCTCGTCCGGTCTGCCAAGAGCAAGCGTGAAAAGCGCATCGTCCGCGACCGCTTTGCCGACCGGTTGCCGCCGCCGGGACCTTGAAACGGCGGCCCTGCTCGATGCCTACCGACGACCTCTCAAGACATCCGCCCTCTTGCCCGACAGCGACGTTCCCCCCGATTCACCAGGTTCTCCAGGCCGCTCGCCGCCCTGCCCGCTGCAGGCTCCCTGCCCCATGGTCCCCATTCGGTGCCGGACATTTCTAACTGGCAGAACGACCGGACACCAACGTCTGGTTTTGACATGATGCACTCGTTTACAAGGGGTGCACCGCAGTGCGACCATGCGCCCCGGCCCGGGGCATCCGGGCGAAGGAGGTTGCATGTCGCTAGGAAACAAGGTTGCCGCGGAGTTTGTAGGCACATTTTGGCTGGTGTTCGGTGGCTGTGGGAGCGCGGTACTGGCCGCGGGATTTCCCGAGCTTGGAATCGGGTTCCTTGGAGTGGCCCTCGCGTTCGGACTCACGGTCCTCACGATGGCCTATGCCATCGGACACATTTCGGGCTGTCATCTCAATCCGGCGGTTTCAGTGGGCCTTCTCCTCGGCAAGCGATTCCCGGCTTCGGAGTTGCTCCCGTATGTGATCGCGCAGGTGCTCGGTGGCATTGCCGGCGCGGCGGTCCTCTACTTCATCGCTTCGGGCCAGGACGGGTTCCAGGCCGGCGGCTTTGCCTCGAACGGTTTCGCTGAGCACTCGCCAGGTGGCTATTCGATGGCCGCGGCACTCACGGCGGAAATCGTTCTCACGTTCGCGTTTCTCTTCGTCATCCTGGGCGCGACAGACAAGCGCGCGCCCGCAGCGCTTGCCCCGGTCGCAATTGGCCTCTGCCTTACGCTGATCCACTTGATCGGAATTCCGGTCGACAACCTCTCGGTGAACCCCGCACGGAGCACGGCGGTCGCCATTTTCGCAGAGCCCTGGGCGCTGCAGCAACTGTGGTTGTTCTGGGTGGCGCCGATCATCGGCGGCGCGATCGGTGGCGTCGTGTATCCGCTGGTCGCGGGTAACGGCGATTGACGGTTCGAGCGCCTAGTTGATCCGGAGACAGAGGAAGCGGCCGCCGTTCGAGATCGCTCCACCGAAAGCACCCGCGGCAGCGGGCGTCGCGGAAAAGCCGGAGCCCCCTTCCGCTCTTGCGATTTCATGGCCGTCCGAAAGCGAGAGTGCCAGGAGCGAGCCCTGGGTTTCGCCGTAGATGACCGTACCCGTCTCCGTCACGACCGGCGGCGTAGGCGCACCTCGCTCCGGCGCCTTCTCCCATTGGATTTCCCGCGTTCTCAAGTCGAGAAGCGAGACGCCCCGCGGTGCAGACGTGATGATCAGCATGCGCCCGACACTCGCGAGCCCGGTCACCCCCTTGAAGTCCGCGTCCCGCCACTCGACGCTGCCGCTGGAGGCATTCAGCGCGTAGAGGCCTGCGGTGAACGAGGCGACGTAGAGTGTCCCTTGGCGCACGACCGGAGTCGTGTCGACATCGAGGAACTGCGGAACGTTGCCTGGTCGAAGCTCGACATCGAGCGCGGTTTCGAGCTCCCAGTAGAGGCTTCCGTCCGCCGGGTTGAGCGCGGCCACGGCACCATCGGTGAAGGCTGCATACAAGCGGCCGTCTTCGAGCAGCATCCCCGCGTGTCCCGCGATGGTGATCTCCTCGACCGGTTCCTTGTCGTAGGTCCACAGGACGCGACCGTCGTCCCGTGCGAGCGCGGTGACGGTGTCGGTGTCGGTCACGACGTAGAGCGCACCCGCGGCAAGCACGGGCTGTGCTCGAATCGAACCGATCAGCTTGGCCTTCCATTTGAGCTCGCCGGTCACACTGAGGGCGTGAACGGTGCCGTCGACCGAGCCGAAGAATACCTCGCCCGTGTCCGCGTCCACCCCAGCCTTTGACTCGATCTGGGCGTGTGCGTCGTAGAAGAACAGGCGCCTCCCGTTCATCTCGAAGGCAAAGAAGTTTCCTTCCGTAGTGCCTATGTAGACACGCTCACGCTTCGTATCGAATTCCGCCGAGCTGAGCTCGACCGGTAGATAGCGTGCCTCCCAGCGATCGGTGAGCTGCTTGGACCAGCGGACGTTGAAGCCACCCTCGCCTGGAGGGGCGTAGTCATTTCCCTGCGACACCCATCCGAAATTGTCGGCATTGCTCGTCGGCGTACCAGCGGCGCCGCAGCCGGCGATCGCCATGAGCGCGAACGAAGCAACGAGTACCCAGGCGGCAGCAGTCCGAGCAGAGCCAAAGCGGATGCGCATCGCTCGCGTGCTCACTCCGCAGGTGGCTGGCGTTGGAGCATTTGGTTCATCTGCCGAATGAACTCGTCTGCCTTTCGGGGATCGATCCCTCCGGCCGGTGCGACACTCGGGTCGATCAGGGCAAGCCGCGCCTCAGTTTGCTCTTGCGTGTACGGCAGCAGAGGCGCGTCCGCTTCCTTCAGCTCGTTGAGAACGCGGTCAAACTTCGATTTCGCCTCTTCGAGCTTGCCCTGCTTCGCGAGGATCCGCCCCTGATGATAGCCAGCGATCGGGGCGACGTTGCGGTCGAGCTCACGAAGCGCCTCGAGCTCCTCGATCGCCCGTTCGTAGGATTCCTCGGCCTCGAACGCGTACGCGATACCTTCGAGCGCAGCCCAGCGCACGGTTTCGTCGTCGCTCGATTCGAGCGCAGCCTGATAGGCCCCGCGCGCGCGCTCCCACTCTCCGCTCGCGTAGAGCGCCCTGCCCTCGCCGATTCGCGCCCATGCGGCCGCAGGCGTTTTGGGATGTGCGTCAGCAACCGTGGCGTAGGCGGTCGCGAGCACCGCGTTGTCGTCGGCGCCACCATCGAGGACAGCGGCAAGCTCCTCGCCAGCGGCCCTTTGCTGACCCCGGTTGAATGTGGACCAGCCGATTCCGATCGCTGCCATCAAGAGCACGCCGCCCGCGAGTAGGCCGAGAGGCTTCAAGTTGTCTTGGAGCCAATCCTTCGCAACCGCGGCCTGCGCGAGCGCCTTCTCTTCGACGAGCTCTGCGTCGCGTCCTTTCTGTGCGGCCTTGCGCGCCGCCTTGGCCGCTTGCTGTGCCGCGAGTCGCTGGCCCGCGGTGAGCGTCTCTTGTTTTTCGTTTTCGGCAGGGTCGTTGGCCAAGGCTTCCTCCAAAAGACCGGGAAAACCCGGCAAATAGCGTCGGCACTATACACGGGGCCCCTGCCCAGTCAACGTAGCCTCGCACTCAACGAGTCACTTCAGTCCGGGGCCTCCGTATACGAAGACCAGGCGACGCTCGGGCTCGGGCTCGGAGTCGGTTGCGTGGCGAACACCGCGATCGACACCCCGGCGTTGCGCCTCGGTGTTCGATTCGAAGTCCATTAGCGTCTCCTTCGACTGAACATTCCGAGGTCGGAACCAGACGGGTAGCGGTTGGATCGATGCTGCGGCGCTGCAGGCGAGCGCAAACACGACGCTCGCGGCGGCTCGGGTTGTGGAAAGACCTTTTTCACGGTTCACCGCCTGCCATCGGTCGGCGCAAGTCAGCGTTGCGGATTGCCGAGCTCGAAGCCGTCGTGAAGCACGGCAACCGCGCGGTCCGCGTGGGCGGACTCGATCAGGCAGGAGGTCTTGATCTCGCTGGTGCTGATCGCTTGGATGTTGATGCCGTTGTCAGCGAGGAGCCGAAACATGCGCGCAGCGATACCAGCGTGGTTGCGCATCCCAACGCCGACAATCGATACCTTCGCCACGGCATCGTCACGAATCACATCCTCGGCGCCAACGCTTGCGACGATCTCTTTCGCAATGGCTTCGGCTCGATCGGCATCCTCATGGCTCACCGTGAATGTCAGATCCGTGTGTCCAGCTTTCGACACGTTCTGGATGATCATGTCCACGGAGATGTTCGCTTCTGCGAGCGGCTCGAAGACGCTCGCGACCACGCCAGGATGATCGGCCAAAGCGTGGACGGTGAGCTTTGCGGTCTTCTTGTCCGCGGCGACGCCGGCCACGATCACTTTTTCGAGCAGGTGTTCTTCGTCGGTCACGATCGTTCCCTCTTCTTTCGAAAAACTCGAGCGCACATGCAATGGCATCCGGTGCTTCATCGCGAGCTCCACCGAACGTATCTGAAGGACTTTGGCCCCTTGCGAGGAAAGCTCGAGCATCTCCTCATAGCTGATCCGCTGGAGCTTGCGGGCGTTCGGGCAGATGCCGGGATCAGTCGTGTAGACGCCGTCGACGTCCGTGCAGATCTCACAGATGTCCGCGTTGACCGCCGCCGCGATGGCCACCGCTGAAGTATCGGAGCCGCCGCGCCCCAGCGTGGTGATGTTGCCGTAAGCATCGGTGCCCTGAAACCCTGCGACGACGAGGACGTTTCCGGTCTCGAGCGAGGAACGAAGCCCAGGGCCATCGATGGTGCGAATTCGGGCTTTCCGGTGCACGTTGTCGGTCAGGATCCGCGCCTGATGACCGAGCAGTGAAAGCGCCGGCACGCCGATTTCGTTGAGTTGTATCGCCAGCAACGCGGCGCTCACTTGCTCGCCGCTCGAGACGAGCACGTCCATCTCGCGCTCTGCGGGCTGTCCCGAAAGCTCCCAACCCAGGTTGAGCAATCGATCGGTTTCGCCTGCCATCGCGCTCACGACCACGATGACCTGGTGACCTTCTCGATACGTGTCGGCGACGCGCGCCGCGACCAAACGGATACGATCGAGCGATCCGACGCTCGTCCCACCATATTTCTGTACCACCAGGCTCATTCGGCGCCGAAGGATAGCCGCGGGTTTGTAGGGGGCAACCGCCATGGAGGGACTTGAGTTTCCTTTGTCTTTTCGAGGACGCAGCGTCAGCGTCGGTCTGAGCGCCAGGGCCGGTGCCGGCGTTCGCGTCCCGCCCGTTCGGGGATGGGTTGGGTGCAGGCGCCCGTGCCTCACTGTGAGACGCCTCACAATCCTTCCAAGTCCGTAGAAAAAACGTGGATCGACGCCCGTTCAGCTGTGTTACGGTCGCCCCCCCCCGTAGGAGACCCGATGCCCACTTGTATCCACACGCGCTGGCTCGTTGGTTGGCTTTTTGG
>DASRZF010000126.1:0-15311 GCA_035686645.1 Polyangiales bacterium | reverse complement strand
TACGCTAAACCCACTCTCGAAGTGCCGTCAACAGTGTCCAGCGACTGGCGCGTTCAGGGTATTTGGGTTGAACGCTACGCCCCGAGTCCGACTCCAGCCGGCGGACCTCGGACGAATCACCCGGAGAGCGTATCCGCTTACGCGCGGCCGAAGTTGTCGACCAGGAGCTGCAGGGCGTCGTGCGTGGTGAGGATGCCAACGATCTTGACGCCTTCGACGACCACGACGGAGCCGTACTTGTGCTCGAGCATCTCTTCTAGAACGGCGAAGAGCGGTTTATCTTTCGAGACCGTGTATGCCTCTTGGGTCATCGCCTCTTCGACGGTGGTGACGTCGGGGTTCACTTCGTTGAGGCCCGCGACCATGCCGAGATCGCGGTCGCTCACGATGCCGTAGAGCTCGCCGCCGTGTAGAACGGGGAGGTGGCGGACGCCGTGCTTCTCCATGAGCTTCTGGGCAAAGGTGATCGTCTGCTCGCTGCCCACGGTATGGGGCATCGAGGTCATGAAGTCGGCGATCGGCGCGGTCTTGTCCATGCGCGCTCCTCTACCACAGTCAGCCGATTCCGCCACGCTCAGGGTCCACTTGGTGCCCATATCTGCGACGGATCTGGCTGATCGCCCGCATGCTCTGGCCGACCAGGACCGGGGCGAAGCTCAGGGTGAGAACCAGCATCCAGCCCTCCCGCCCAGGTTCCTCGGTTCCGAGGACCTCCGAAAAGATTGGCACGTAGACCGCGGCGACCAGGAGGCCCGTGCAAAGAATCACGGCCCCCCAGATCCAGGGGTTGCGCGTGACTTCGTTGTAAATGAAGCCGGACCGTGGAGAGACCATGTTGAAGACGTGCCCGAGCTGCGCGCCCGCCAAGATCAGGAACGAGACGGTCACCGCGCGCTTCACGTTCATATCGAAGACCAGCATGGAGATGGCGAGCCCGGCCAGAACCGCGGCGCTCATCACCAGGCCGTAGCCCACGAGCCTTGCCCAATGCCTCGGCGCGAGAAGGGCTTCGCTCTTCGGTCGGGGCGGATGTTCCATGATGAAGGGTCCGCTCTCCCCTACGCCGAGCGCGAGCGCGGGGAACACGTCGGTCACGAGATTCAAGAAGAGGATCTGCATCGGTAGAATCGGAAGCGGCGCGTTCACGGCCGACGCAAGGCCCACGGTGATGATCTCGCTCAGATTGCACGACAAGAGGTAGAAGACGAAGGTTCGGATGTTCCGGAAGATGATGCGACCTTGCCGAATCGCTACGACGATCGTCGCGAAATGGTCGTCTTGGAGGATCATGTCCGAGGCCTCGCGCGCGACCTGCGTGCCGCGCTTCCCCATCGCAACGCCGATATCGGACTGACGGAGCGCCGGCGCATCGTTGACCCCATCCCCGATCATCGCCACGGTTTCGCCTTCGCCTTGGAAGAACGACAGTAGTTTCATCTTCTGTTCGGGGTCGGTTCTTGCGTAGACATGCGTCGCTCGGAGCTTGGCGGCGCCTTCTGCACCTCCGTCGAGAAGTGCTTGAAGCTCGGCACCGGTGACGGCGTGCCCCTTATCTTCGGCTGGAATCAATCTAACGGCGCCGGCGATGTGCTCGGCCGTCGGCGCTTGGTCGCCGGTTACCATCACGACGTCCACGCCGGCTCGATGGCACTCCTGAATGGCCTCGATGACGTCCGAGCGTGGGGGATCCGAAAGCGCCACGAGGCCAAGAAGCGTCAGACCCCGATACGGATCGCCATCGTGAGACTGGTCGACACGCTCGGCGATCGCGAGCATGCGGAGCCCATCCGAGGCCACGCGATGATTCTCCTTCCGCCAGACCTCGAGCGTCGAATCGTTGAGCGGCTCCGCGCCTTCGGTGGTGCGCACGGAGACGCATCGGCCCATCACCGCTTCGGGCGCGCCTTTCACGATGACGCGCATGGCGTCGCCGCGACGATGGTAGGTCGCCATCATCTTGATATCCGGATCGAACGCTTCCTCCGAGATGCGCGGCTCGTCTCGAAGCACCTGTTCGTGGTCGAGACCAATCTCCCGCGACGCCAGTAGGAGCGCGATCTCCATGGGGTCGCCGACCCGAACCTCCTGTCCCGAGCCGTCCGTTCCTACGGACGCGTCACTGCAAAGCGCGGCCGCGACGATCAAGCGTCGGACGTCGTCATCCGTCTCGGCCGGCTCGCTTGGAAGGGGAATACCGATGGTCGCAGGGTCCTCTGCGCTTTGCCGTGGAACGATGACACCGGTGACCGTCATCCTGTTCTCGGTGAGCGTGCCGGTCTTGTCGGTGAGGATCACACTGGTCGAGCCGAGTGTTTCGACCGCTGAGAGCTGCTCGACGAGCGCATTGCGGCGCGCCATCCGGAGGACGCCACGCGCCAGCGCCAGGGTGGCCACGATCGGGAGCCCTTCGGGCACGGTCGCGACCGCCAGCGCGATTGCGGTCTTGATGACGTCGGTGATCTCCTTCCCGCTCAACACGCCGAGAATTCCGATGACGGTCACCAGAGCGATGCAGAGCCACCCCATCACCTTTCCGAGGGAGTCGATTCGCTCTTCGAGCGGCGTTTTCTTGTCGGCTGCCTTCTGCACCAGGGCCGTGATTCGACCGAGCTCGGTCTGCATGCCCGTGCTCACGACCACGCCTTCGGCGTTTCCCTTGGTGATGGCCGTCCCCTTGAACAGCATGTTGTCGCGCTCCGCGATCAGCGTCTCTTCCGGCAGCACCTCGATTGTCTTTTCGACCGGAACGGACTCCCCGGTCAGGAGCGATTCGTCGCTCTGCACCCTCGACGCGGCCAGCAACCGCACATCGGCCGTCACGACGTCCCCCCCTTCGAAGAGGACGATGTCTCCCGGGACCAAGTTCTCCGCAGACACGCGTTGCGCCACGCCGCCGCGTCGAACAGTCGTTTCGGTGCTTCCGAGCTGGCGAAGCGCTTCGGTCGAGCGCACTGCGCGGAGCTCGGTGACGAATCCGATCAGGATGTTGATCACGATGACCACCAGGATCGCAACGCCTTCGAGATGGTCGCCCAGGGCAAAGGAGAGCACCGAACCCGCAATCAGCAGATACACCACGAAGCTTCGAAGCTGCCTCCAGAGAATCGTAAACCAGGAAACCGCACGGAACTCGGCGAGGATGTTTGGTCCAAATCGCTCCTGGCGTTCCGCGACCTCGCGCGGGCTGAGCCCCTCGGACGGACTTACGTCGAGGCTCGCGAGCAAGCGTTGCGTGTCGACAGACCAGGGTGCGGGCTCAGATTCAGATACGGCTTGCAACATAGGTAATGGCATCCTCGAGGCTGGCGATCTTGCCATAGTCTTCTTCAGGGATCTCCACACTCAGCGCCTTGTGAATTCCTTGAACCCAACGAAGAACGTCCATCGAATCGAGGTCGAGCTCGTCTCGAAGGTCTGCATCGTCCTCGATCTCTTCGTTCGCGATTTCGGGGGCCACTTCGCTCAGGCATTTGAGCAAGGCCGTTCGTATTTCGTCGCGCGTCATAGTTTCTCCGGCTCTTGCAAGAAGCGATCGAGGGTGCTCAAAAAGCGCGCCCCCCGGTGACCGTTGCTAACTCTGTGATCGGCGCCAAGCGTGACCCGCATGATCGGACGGGGAATCACTTGGCCGTCAACCACCCAGGGCCGCTCGAGAATCGCGCCGCAGCCGACAATCGCCACCTGCGGCGGAAAGATGATGGGCGTGACGCTCTCGACACCGCGCTCGCCTAGCGAGGTCAGCGTAATTGTGGCGGAGGTCAGCTCCGAGCTTCGGAGCGCACCGGCGCGGGCGCGGCTCACCAGATCCGTCATGCGCGTCATCAAGTCGTCGAGGCTTCCTTCATCGGTGTTCTGCAAGGCCGGCGCCACGAGACCGCCACCGCGAAGGGACACCGCAAGCCCAACGTGAACCTGCGCGCTTGGCACTGCTTCCCCAACTTGCCAAGTCGAATTGAGAGCAGCGTGCTTTCGGAGTGCACTGGCGACGGCCCGCAAGACGAGTACCCCCGACACCAGTCGCTCGCTCACGCTCCGAGACGTGTTGGTGTCTCGCAGCCAGTCGAGCGCGCGACCCATGTCGATGCTCTGCTCGACGTAGTAGTGGGGAATCTCATCGTTGGCGCGTGTCATGGCAGCTGCAATCGCCCGCTGCATGCGCTTGGCCCGCGTTTCGGGAGCAGCTTGGCTCGAGCCCGGTCGGCTCAGCTTCGCGCCGAGCACGTCACTGGCCTGGATCGCCCCGGCTGGACCGGTTCCTCGGAGCTGGCTGAGATCGAGGCCGTGCTCGATTGCGAGGCGACGGGCATAAGGGGAAATGCGAACGCGGTCTGGGGAGGACTCCGCGCCGCGGGTCACGCCTCGCAGGTCCTCGAGCGTGATCCGCCCATGCTCGCCACTCCCTCTGACCCCGTCGAGCGGCACGTCGAGCTCGTGCGCGCGCCGCCGAACCGCAGGCGACGCCATGGGCCCGTCGAGCCTGGGATTGGAAGCACCGGAAGAAATGATGCCGCCCGGCTCGGGCGGTGGCGCCGACTCCGGCACTGTCGCTGACACTGACGAAATTTCCGCCAGCGGGGTCCCCACCGGCACCTTGGCCCCCTCCTCGACCAAGAGCTTTTCGACCCGCCCGCTTTCGAAGACCTCGACCTCGATGAGACCCTTGTCGGTTTCTACCTCCGCGATGATGTCGCCTTGCGAGACACGATCTCCAGCCACCACTCGCCACTTCGCCAGCGTGCCTGCCGTCATGTCGGCGCCAAGCGAAGGCATGACGAACTCAGCCACCGGCCATGCTCCTCTTCGCCGCTTCGACGACCCGGTCGACCTGGGGGATGGCCGCCTCTTCGAGGTGCTTGGCGTACGGGATCGGCACCTCCAAGGTGCACACGCGCAATACGGGCGCGTCGAGCTCGTAGAACGCGTCCTCGACGAGAATGGCGCTGATCTCCGAAGCCAGGCTTCCGGTCTTCCAGGCCTCGTCGATGACCACGGCGCGATGCGTGCGCGTCACGCTGCCGAGGATCGTTTCGCGGTCGAGCGGCCGCAGGCTTCGTAAATCGACGACCTCCGCACTCACCCCTTCCTTTTCGAGCTCCGCGGCCGCGCTAAGGGCCTTGTGCACCGATCCGCCGTACGCGATGAGGCTGAGGTCCTGACCGGGGCGACGAATCGCGGCCTTCCACGGAGACGGCGGTGTCGACTCCGTCTCGAGCGACCCTTCGATTCCGTAGAGCATCTGGTGCTCGAAAATGAACACCGGGTCCGGATCCTCGACGGCCGCGATCAGCATGTCGTGCGCATCTTGCACGGTCGCCGGAGCAAGTACCTTGATGCCGGGGATGTGAGCGTACCAGTTCTCGAGACTATGCGAGTGCTGCGCCGCGATCTGCTTGCCCCCACCTGTCGCCATGCGCACGGCGATCGGAACTTCGAACTGTCCGCCGGACATGTGCCGCATCACGGCGGCGTTGTTCACGACCTGATCGAGAGCAAGCAAGCTGAAGTTGACCGTCATCACTTCGACGATGGGGCGCATTCCACCGAGCGCAGCGCCGATTCCCGCGCCGACGAACGTCGACTCGCAGAGTGGCGTGTCGCGAATGCGGTCTTCCCCAAACTCTTCGAGCAGCCCCTTGCTCACGGCATAGGCCCCCCCATAGCGCCCGACATCCTCACCCATGAGGAACACGCGCGGATCTTCGCGAAGCAGGGTTTGGAGCGCCGTCCGGATCGCGTCTCGGTACGTGGTCACGACAAGTTCCTCGCATAGGTGTGACGGGTGATCTCGGAGATGGGCTCCCACTCGCCTTGCTCTGCAAACTCGATCGCCGCCGCGATCTCGTCGGCGGCATCGGCCTCAATTGCATCGACATCGGTTTCCGTAAGCAGTCCATCTCCGATCGCGCGCTCCTTCAAGCTCTCGATCGGGTCGTTTTTCTTGTGCTCTTCGACCTCCTCTTTCGAGCGGTACAGCTCCGCGTCGTACATGGAGTGCGCGCGAAATCGATAGGTCTTGAGCTCGAGGAATCGCGGCTTGCTCGTCTCGCGCACCAACTCCGCTTCGTTGTGCACAGCGCGCTCGACGGCGATCACGTCCATGCCGTTGACCGAGTCTGCGGGGACTCCGTACGCTGGCGGATTGTTCGCGATGTCCCGGTCCGCAACGTGACGGTAGAGCGCCGTCCCCATCGCGTACTCGTTGTTCTCACAGAGGAACAAGACGGGCAGCTTCCAAAGCGCCGCTAGGTTCAGCGACTCGTGGAACTCGCCCTCGTCGGTTGCACCGTCGCCAAAGAAGCAAGCGGTCACGCGCGACTCGCCTTTCATCTTGTCGGCCAGCGCCAGGCCCACCGCAACCGGCAAGCCTCCGCCCACGATCGCGTGCCCGCCGTAGAACCGTCGCTTCGCCGAAAACAGGTGCATCGAGCCACCACGCCCTCCAGAGCAGCCGTTCGCCTTGCCGTACATCTCGGCCATGATCTCGCCGGCGGGGATTCCCCGAATGAGCGCCTGACCGTGCTCGCGATAGGTTGCGACGATGTTGTCGTCTTCCCGGAGCGCATGCATCGCGCCAACCCCCACAGCCTCTTCGCCGATGTAGAGGTGCAAGAACCCGCGAATCTTCTGTTTCGAGTAGAGCTCCGCGCTCTTTTCCTCGAGCCGGCGGATGCGGATCATGTCCCGCAGCAACTCGAGCGCATGCTCACGTGAGATATCGAGCGTCAACTGTCTCCTCCTTCCAAAGTCGACGTATCCCCTTCGGGCAAGCCGAGCTCTCGTGCCTTGAGAAGGCGTCGCATGATCTTTCTGCTCCGCGTCTTGGGTAAGGACTCGACGAAGTCGATTTCACGCGGAGCCGCTGTTCCGAGATTCTTGCGCCCGAAACCGATGAGCTCGCTCTGAAGCGCGTCGCTCCATTCGTAGCCGGGCTGAAGGCTCACGAACGCCTTGATGATGGTGCCAGCGACAGAGTCGGGCTTGCCGATGACTCCAACTTCGGCGACCGCCGGATGCTTCATGATGACGCTCTCGACTTCGAACGGCCCGATTAGGTGTCCTGCGGACTTGATCACGTCGTCCGAGCGCCCGACGAACCAGTAGTATCCCTCTTCATCGCGCCGCGCGAGGTCGCCGGAGAGATACCAGCCATCGCGAAAGCATGCGTCGTAGCGTTCCTGATTATTCCAGTACCCGCGAAACACCGAGGGCCAGTCGGGCCGCAAGGCGAGCTCGCCGTCCTTCGCCGGATCCTCGACTTCGTGGAGCTTCGCGTCTTCTTCTTCGCGTAGGATCCCGGCTGTGATACCGGGCATCGGACGCCCCATCGAGCCGGGCTTCACTTTCATCGAGGCGAAGTTCGAGATCATGATCCCGCCGGTTTCCGTCTGCCACCAATTGTCGTGAAACGGCTTTCCGAGGACTTCCTGACCCCAGAGGACCGCCTGCGGATTCAGCGGTTCCCCCACACTGGCCATGAAACGAAGCGCAGAAAGGTCCTTGCTCCTCGGAAGCTCGGCCCCGGCCTTCATCAGCATCCGAATCGCCGTGGGAGCGGTGTACCAGACCTGCACTCTCTCTTCCTCTAGGATCCGATACCAGCGCTGTGGATCGAACTCGGCCTCGTCGACGATCATCGTGACCCGATTGGTGAGGGGCGCGCTGATTCCGTACGAAGTACCCGTCACCCAACCGGGGTCGGCCGTGCACCAGTAGATGTCACCGGGATGCAAGTCGAGCGCCAACTTTCCCGTCACGAAGTGAGTCAACACCGCTTGATGCACGTGATAGGCGCCCTTGGGCGTGCCCGTCGTGCCACTGGTGAAGTGGAGCAGCGCAGGCATTTCTGGATCGGTTTCGCCAATCTCGTACTCCGCGGTCGCGCTCTTCATCGCGTCTTCCCAGTCGACGGTCGCTTCGGGTCGCTTGGGCTTCATCGGCTCCGCAACGACGATGACGTGCTCGAGACTTGGAAGCCGATGGCGAATGTCCTCGATGCGGCGCTTGTAGAGGCGCTCCGTCGTGAAGAGCACACGGGCCTCTCCGAGGTTGAGCCTTTCCGCAATGGGCTCCGGTCCAAACGCCGAGAACAACGGACAGAACACGGCCCGATGCTTGAGCGTGCCCAGAGCCGCGACGTAGAGCTCCGGAATCCTCCCTGCGAGCGAGTAAACCCGATCGCCGGGTTCGACACCGAGCGCCGCGAGCACGTTCGCGAAGCGAGCACTGAGCGCATCGAGCTCAGAATATGTGAGCGTCCGGCGCCCGCCCTTCTTCCCGAGCCATCGGATCGCGGTCTGATCGCCGTGCCCATGCTTCACGTGCCGCCCGAGCGCTTCATACGCAATGTTGATTCCACGCCCGCCAGGAAGGCCATCGAGCTCCGCCCGCACCGCATTCCACGAAAACGACGAACGTTCCTCGTCGTAGTCTTTCATGTTGGGAGCGACTTGCGGGTCGACTTGGCTGGTTTCTCTCATGGCGGGGTTTCCCAGGGCACCGTCGCGAGCTCCGAGGTGCTTGCGAGCATGCCTGGGGCTTGCATGCATCTGGCGCGCCAACGTGGACCGCAGCGCTCTGCACACACGAGACTAGGGATTTCGGAGGGTCAGAGGGCGAGGGAGGCGCCAATCGTGCGTATCACTAAGCCGTTGGCGAAGAAACTGCGCCGGCTGCGCTCCCGATACCTCGAATTCACAGGGGATCCATCTGGCACGGTGGCTGCACTACGGGTATGACCTCGGACCCCTCAAGGAGGAGACCATGAGCGCAGAAGAAGCCAACAAGAAACTCAAGCAGGACCTGGAGGACACCCGAAATGACCTCCGCCGGGCTGCGGACGAAATCAAGGTGAAGCTGCACCTCGCCGGCATGGATGCGAAAGACGCCTGGGAGGAGATCCAGCCACGCCTCGCAGACTTCGAGCGGCGTTTCGATTCGAAGGCCGGAGAGGTGGGCGAGGAGCTGAAAGCACTGGGCAGCGAGATCAAGAAGCGGCTCCAGAACATCAAGTCCAAGATCGCGTCCGAATAGCTCAAGGGACCGACCCATCGGGGGCTCCTAGGAAGCAGGCACGGCCGGTTCGCGCACGACGAACACGCTGCACGGCGCATGACGCACGGTGGCTTCAGCGACGCTTCCAAGTAGGCGCCGCAAGACGCCGGTGCGGCCGTGCGAGCCGAGCACGATGAGGCTGGCGTTCGTGTCCTTTGCGATCTTGCAGATCTCCATCGATGGATGAGCGCTCGAAATCGCGTCGTACTGCACGTCGGAATCCTCGAGGTGCCCGAAATAGCGAAGCCGCGCTTCTCTCAACCGATGCATGGACTCCTCGTCCCAGTCACCTGCGTCCACGTCGGCAACCTGCCGGGCGGCGGGTCTATTCGAGCGCCTCGGGTCGAACGTGTGAACGAGAAAGACGCGGGTTTCATCCCGTTTGGCGATCTCGGCGGCCCTCTCGAGCGCAAGGTCGGAACAGGGCGAGAAATCTGTGCAGACAACGATGAGCGGCTTCATTTCCGAAGGGGCGAACGTGCCCGGCCTCGGCCGTTCTGGCAAGGGCCAGCGGTCTCCGCCCCTATCCCTGAGCCTATAGCCTCGCTAAGCACTTGCAATTGCTCAACTCCATCGCTGCCGAGCCTCCCAGAAACAACTTCCCAGGTTGGGACAAACTTGACACTCACGACTGGCATAGTTATGAATGATACAATAAGAGGTGCACAATGGAATTCATCTGGATCACCCTCGGTGCATGGACGGCTTTCGCCGCTGCGGCCTTTCTTCCGGGCATGCTCTACGGCCAAGTCGCTCGCGGCTGCGGCCGGGCACGCGCATAATCTCGTCCCCGAGGGCCGAGATCCCGGCCTTGCGCCATGACTGAGCGAGAAGAGCCGAGCTATACCATCGACCAACTCGCTGCTCTCACGAGCGTGCCGAGCCGAACGATCCGTTTCTACCAAAGCAAGGGCGCGCTCCCCGGACCGGTGCGGCGCGGTCGGAAGGCGTTCTACGGTCCCGCCCACATCGAGCGCTTGGAGCTCATCGCACGTCTACAAGACCGGGGTCTTCAGATCCGGGCGATTCGCAATCTCTTGCAGCGTCTCGACTGCGGCCAGGCTTCACTCGAGGACTGGCTCGGCTTCGAAGCCGAGCTCCGCACGCCCTGGAGCGAGGACGTGCCCCAACTACTGAGCGAGCAGGAAATCCAAGAGCGATTGGCCAACAGGCCCCCTGGCCTACTCGCCGCCCTAATCAAGGCAGGCCTCGTGGAACGCGAAGCCAATCAGTACCTGGTGCACAGCCCCGCGCTCATGAACATGGCGCTCACCCTCGAGGAGAATGGAATCGACGTCGAGACCGCGCACGAGGCCACGCAGATCCTGTCGCGTCATCTATCGAAAGCCGCAACGGAGCTGAGCCTTCTCTTCCATGAACAGACGCACGAGCGCGCCCGGGATGGCAGCGTCGACAACTCCGCGCAGCTCTTGAACGCGCTAAAGCCGCTGGCACTCGAGGCCGCATCCGTCGTCTTCGCACAGGAAATCCAGCTCGCACTCGAGCAACTGCTGCACGAAGGCCGTCTCGCACCGATCACGGCCGGTCGCAGCGCCGAAAAAGAGCGCAGCTAGCGGACGAGCTCAAGTCAAGTCGAGCAGAACCTTGCCGGTCCGCCCAGGTCGCCGCGCATGCTCCAGGGCCGCTTGCAAATCGTCGAGCCGATAAGTGTGTTCGACCGAAGTGCCGAGCACGCCGCTCGCAATCAGCTTTGCAGTCCTGCGCACCAGCCCCAGGCGCTGAAAAATTGTCCGGTTCTTGAGATACGCCGCCAAATAAAAGCCTTCGATTCGAGTCATCGGCATCATGATGTCGCGGGGCGGAAGCGTGATGGGTTCTCGGCTCAAGGTCCCATAACAAACCATGCGCCCACCGGGCGTCAGCGTTCGAAGCGCTTCCGATCCAGTCTCGCCACCAACACAGTCGAGGACGAAGTCGACACCCTCTGGCACGAATCGGTGCACGGCGTCGAGCAGGTCTTCATCCTCCAAAGCGATGACGTACTTGGCGTTCGCCTGCTTGAGCTTCTCCGCGCCCGAGCGGCTGCGCACCACGTCAATCACACGAAAACCATCCTCGCGAGCGAGATTTCGAACCATCTGCGCGAGCGCGGAACCGGCTGCCGTTTGCAGAAGCACCCCACCGCGCGGAACCTGCAGAACATGCCTCACCAAGACGAGCGCAGTGAGCGGGTTCACGAAGAACGAGCAAGCCTCCGCATCGCTGAGGGACCGGGGAACCGGAAACGCGCGCCGCGCGTCGATGAGCGTTTCCTCTTGCCAGGTGCCGTTGGGCGGACCGCTCACCACGGCAACACGCTTGCCCACCAAGCGTCCGCCGAGAAAGCCCCCACCCGACTCCTCCACGACACCGACGCCCTCGACGCCGAGCGAATACGGTGGCATCGGGAAAACATCCCCGCTCGGAGCATCCGCGGGGCGCTCCGACCCGCGGTTCCAGATCATTCGTGAAAAGGAGCGCGCATAGATCCCGTCGATGTAGTTGAAGTCCGATGGATTGACCGGCGCCATTCGCATTCGCACGCGCAGCTGACCTGGACCGGGTCTCGGCGCCGGCACATCGCGGACCTCGACGCCGCTTGCATCATCCGAAAACGCATCGATGACGGCGGACTTCATGGCTCAGGTTCCTTTCGGGCCGCGCAGCCCGCTCGGCATCGCGAACGGCCAGTTGGAATCCACCGTACCTCCGTCGACTTCCAACACTTTGCCGGTCACCCAGCTCCCCGCTTCCGAAAGCAGGTAGAGCGCCGCAGCGCCGATGTCCTCGACCGTGCCGAGCCGACGAAGCGGCGTGAGCTCGACCATCTGATTTGCCAGCGACTTGTCGGCAGTCACCATCGCCAGCGCATCGGTCCGCGTCGCCCCAACCGCGATGGCGTTGACTCGAACATGAGGCGCCCATTCGTGCGCGAGCAAGCGGGTCATGTGCGACATCGCGGCCTTCGCCGTCCCGTAAGCGACGAAGCCATGGTCGACCAGATGGGAAAGCCCTGAGGTGATGTTCACGATGGCCCCATGCCCGCGTTCGGCCATCGACGGCGCTAGTGAGCGCGACATGTGAAGCGCGGTGGTCACGTTGAAGTGAAACGACTTGTCGAGCTCTTCATCAGTGCACTGCAGAGCCGGCCCAGGGAGCGTTCCCCCGGCGTTGTTCACCAAAAAATCCACACCACCAAACTCTGCAATCGCACGCTCGGCCAGCCGGTCGAGTTGCCCAGCGTCGAACACATCCGTGGGAACCACCAAGGCGCGCCGTCCATTCTGCCTGACGATCCCGGCGACCTCCTCCAGCACGTGCTCCCGGCGCGAGGCCAGCACCAGGTCGGCCCCAGCCTCGGCAAGCGCAATCGAAATCCCGCGGCCGATACCCCGGCCAGCGCCCGTCACGACAGCCACTCGGCCGTCCACTTTAAAGCGGTCCAAAATCATCAGCCCGTTGTCTCCGGCCGGTACTTTCGGGCATTCGGCCTCGTTCCGCAACCAGGGTATCTCGCGAACGGGCGCATTCCGCGTGGTTTGCAGAGTTCGTTGGCAGTTGCGTTGACCCGCCTCGACCGCTCCCGTATTTTCCGCCGAATGACGTATTGTGTGGCAGTGAAAGTCGATGAGGGGCTCGTGTTCGCGTCCGACTCCAGGACCAACGCCGGTGTCGACCACATCAGCACCTACGCCAAGATGCACACCTTCTGCGGCGATGGGACGCGTTTCTTCGCCCTCCTCAGCGCCGGAAACCTAGCCACAAGCCGCGCGGTGGTGACGCACCTCCAGCGCGACATCGAAGAGCGCGCCGAGGTGAACCTCGAAACGATCGGCCGCCTCACCGAAGCCGCCGACTACATCGGCCGGGTGAGCCGCGAGCAACAGCAGAAGCACAGCAAGGGCGCACGAGGACCACAGTACGACTCCGGCGCGAGCTTCATTCTCGGCGGACAGATTCAAGGGCAGCCGCCTTCGATCTTATTGATCTACCCGGAAGGCAACTACATCCCGAACTCTCGTCATTCGCCGTTTCTTCAGATCGGCGAGGAGAAGTACGGGAAGCCGATCCTCGACCGCATCATCCAGCCCGGTGTGAGCCTCGAAGTCGCCGCCCGCTGCGCGCTCGTCTCCATGGATTCCACAATGCGCAGCAACGCAAGCGTCGGTCCTCCCATCGACCTCCTGCTCTATTCGACGGGGACCCAGCGCCCGGGGAGCATGGTGACGTTTGGCGAGGACGACGACTATCTTCGCGTTCTGAGGCGTAGTTGGCAGGACAGCCTCAAGGCGTCCTTCAACCAGCTTCCGAAGATCCCCTTGCCCTCCGCTTCCGTTCGGCTCGTCGACGCCTGATCGAAACTATCGAGCAGTTCCGGCCTGCCGGCGAAGGTCGAGCGTATACTCGGATTCCTCGAAGTACCGCGGTTCGACTGCGATTCTGCTTGCGCCCTTCTCCACGTCGGACAGCTGCCAGCGCTTCCGGGCGCGCGCTTTCGCGTCCTCGAGGTTCCGGGGCCGTCCCTCATATCGGGGCGCGTCGGGGTTCCAGAAATGGTAGCGAGCCGCCGCTAGAAGCCGGCCCGATGCATCGATGACCTCGATGCGCAAGGGCGATTGAACGGGGATGTGCGGATGGAACGCAGGCCAGCCGCTCGCAGATTTGTAGCGCACCCCGGCCACCCAATCGTCGCCGACCGCGCGAAACGCGAGGGCCACACCGTTGACCAAGACACGACCATCGCCAAGCTCGACCGGGTCGCTCAATGAGAGCTCAATTCGGTCCGTCGAGTTGTCGACCACGCGTGAAGTGGTTCCGCCATCGGCGATCTCCGCCAGCAGGGGCCAGGGCTCGAGTGCTTGCCGAACGAGCAACTCGCCCTTCCCCACCGCCAAGCGACCGAGCACTGGGAAGCGATGCTCGAGCATCGGCTCAAACCAATCCGGATCGAATGGGAGCCCGCTCGCCTGCAGGTCCGCGCAGATCTCCGCCAGATCGCGCTCGAGCACGCTGGGGAGCATGAACGCATCGTGCAATCGAGCTCCGTGCCGGACGAGAGACGCCCGGCAAGGGTCACCCGCCAGCATCGCCAGAATCGAACGGACGAAGAGCGCCGCAAGCGACTGCTGCGCGACATCCGGCATCGTTTCGAATGCGCGCAACTCGATGAGCCCTTGAAGGCCCGCAGGCGAATCGAAGTTCCAGAGCTTGTCGAGGCACAGCTCCGCGCGATGCGTGTTGCCACCACTGTCGGTCATCAGGTTGCGGAACAACCGGTCGAGGAAGTCCCGCTCGGGCGTCGCCTTCAACGAATCGACGCCGAGGCACGCCGTTTCGAGCTCGTAGAGCCTGGCGGTAAGCGTTTCGTCGGACCGCGGCGCTTATGAACCAGGCCCCACATACTGTCCGGAGAACGCGTACGAAAGCGAAGGATGCCGCTGCCAATAGCGAATGACACTTGCCAGCAGATCGGGCCGCGCGAAAAATGGATTCGCGTCCACACTGGGCCCGCCGAAGAGCACGTGTGCACCGCCGCCGGTGCCCTGCACTTGGCCGTTGAGGTGGTGGCGGCTCGTGAAGAGCCCTTCCTGCGCCGCCGCTTTTGTAATCGCGGTGAGCGTCTCATCGTATGCGCGCCACGTTCGGCTCGGTGGAAGGTTCACCTCCAAGACCCCGGGGTCCGCCGCAAGCCCGAGGCTCGTGACTCCTTTCGACCCGCTCGGACGGTATCCGCAAATCACGAGTCCGCGAACACCGCTGCTCGATGCAACCTCTTCGACGACTCGCAAGAGCGCCGCGAAGGCGTCGAAGTCGAGCGGCGGAATGAAAACATGAAGCCCGCCATCCGTGGCCTCTACGGTAAGCGCACGGCGCAGTTGATCCTCAGCAAGCTCTGCGAGTGGCAAGCGAAGCCCTATCGGGCTTATTCCGGGGGTGAGCTGCATCGGCTCCGATTCGGAAAACGGCCAGGTTTCGGACACCCAACCCTCGTCGCTCCGGTCGAGCGGAAGCACCCACCCTCCGATCGAATCGGCGGCGCTCTCCTCGACGGCGGGCAGCACATACGCGCTCAGCGCCAACCGACCGGCGATGGCATCCATCAGTTGCCGCGCATCAGTGTCGTCATTGGGACCGGGCAGATCGTCGAGCAGCAACATCTCGGGATGGCTCCAGAGCGGAGCGCCCTCCTCCCGATGCAAAGTCAGGACGACCCATCGCGGCAAGGCCTCGCCCGGGTACTGCTTTCCGTAGACCTGCAT
>DASRZF010000125.1:0-6825 GCA_035686645.1 Polyangiales bacterium | reverse complement strand
TGAGCATGAGCGCGATCTCCTCATCCTCCACCTGACGCGGGAGTCGCATGTCGTAAAGCACGATCGGAGAAAGTGTCCCATCGATCACTAAGCGCTCCGACCGATAGGTCGGATCTACACTCCAATCCCTGTCCATAATCTAAGCCTTCTCCTAGAGTGTTCAGGGGCAATTGTGGGTTGAAGATTCATCTAGTCGAAGAAATGAGCATTCCTCATGAAAAGGAAGATCCCCCCAATTTCGGGGCAAACATGTTCATATCCGGGCGCTGGTCAATCCGAGAATGGGGATGGCTGAGATGAATTCTCCGAGACGGCCCGTTGCCCCCATCCTGGCTTGGCGATATCAAGAGCCCGGTGGCTGGAACCATCCCCGATATGCTTGCCCAAAAGGCCGACGCCCTGGGGAAAACAAAGGCCATCGTCGATGGCGACGAATCGCTGAGCTTCTTGGACCTGGCGGCCCGGGTCGACGAGGCCGCGAGGGCCCTGATCGCGCTGGGTATCGAAAGTGGCGATCGGGTCGCAATTTGGGCGCCCAATATCTGGGAGTGGATCGTCGCCGCGTTAGCGATTCACACCGTCGGTGGCGTGATGGTGCCCGTCAACACCCGCTACAAAGGGATCGAGGCCGCCTATCTGCTCGAGAAGAGCGGCGCGAAGGCACTTTTCACCGTGACGGGCTTCCTCGATGTCGACTACGTGGCCTTGCTCCGCAACGCGCCAGCCGAGGTACCAGAGCTCGCGCAGATCATCGTACTCCGTGGCGAGGCCCCCGAAGGCACGCTCAGCTACGAAGCCTTCCTCGAACGCGCAGAAGAGGTTTCGCCAAGCGCCGCCAAAACACGGGCTGCAACGATCCGTCCAGATGACATCGCGGACATCCTGTTCACCTCGGGTACGACGGGAAGGCCCAAGGGCGCGATGTGCACTCACGCCCAGAACCTCCGCGTCTTCGATCAGTGGAGCTCGATCGTCGGTCTACGCGAGGGCGACCGGTACTTGATCGTCCTACCGTTTTTCCACAGCTTTGGTTACAAGGCCGGCTGGTTCTCGGCGCTTCTGCGGGGCGCCACGATCTACCCTGAGCCCTTGTTCGACGTGAACGTGGTGCTCCGGCGAATCGAGGAGGATGCGATCACGATGCTTCCGGGTCCCCCTGCCCTCTATCAGTCCATTCTGCTCCACCCCGATCGCGCCAAGTTCGACATTTCGAGCCTGCGGCTGGCGGTGACGGGCGCCGCGGCGATCCCGGTCGAGCTCATTCAGCGCATGAAAGACGAGCTGGGATTTGAAACGGTGATCACCGCGTACGGCCTCACGGAGAGCTGTGGCGTGGTGACGATGTGCCGTCTCGACGACGATGCCGAGACCATCGCCACCACGAGCGGTCGCGCGATTCCCGACGTCGAAGTTCGCATCGTGGATAATGCAGGCAATTCGATGCCCGCAAACGAGCCCGGCGAGATCGTGGTCCGGGGCTACAACGTCATGAAGGGCTACTTCGACGCCGAAGAAGAGACCAGAGAGGCGATCGATCCCGATGGCTGGCTTCACACGGGCGATATCGGCACCATGGACGAGCGCGGGTACGTGAAGATCACGGACCGGCTCAAGGACATGTTCATCGTCGGTGGGTTCAACGCTTATCCCGCCGAGATCGAAAACACTCTCTTGCAAATGCCGGGTGTGGGCGAGGTAGCCGTCATCGGCGTACCCGATGAGCGACTCGGAGAAGTCGGCATGGCGTTCGTGGTTCCGGCGCCGGGAGAGGTGCTCGCACCGGAAGCAGTGATCGCATGGAGCCGGGAGAACATGGCAAACTTCAAAGTGCCGCGGCGCGTCGAGATCCTCGGAGCACTGCCCCGGAACGCGACGGGCAAGGTCCTGAAGTTCGAGCTTCGGGAGCGCGCCGGTGCTTGATTTCCCACCGGGTGCAGGCCTCATCATCGGCGGAAGCGGTGGCATTGGAAGCGCGATCGCGCGCGGCTTCGCGGCGGCCGGCGTCACGCTCGCCATCACGTACCGCCACAACGAGGATGCGGCCAATGCCGTCGCCGATGAGATTCGAAGTGGCGGCGGAACCTGCTCGGTGCATCGGGTGGAGCTCGGCGATTTGGAATCGGTCCGCGCCTGCATGGATGGGCTCGTCGCCGAGCACGGGCAGATCCACACCGTCGCTCACGCGGCGGGGACCCACATCGACCAGCCCTACGTCAGTCAGGTCACTCCGGAGCAGTGGCGAAACACCATGGACTGGGACGTGAACGGTTTTTTTCACGTGGTGCACACTGCTCTGCCGCACCTTCGCGAGAGCAAGGGCTCGATCGTGTTCGTGAGCTCGGCGGGCTTGAAACGCTTTCCCCCAGGCGACGTGCTTTCGGTGGCCCCCAAGGGCGCAATCGAGGCGCTGATGCGCGGCATCGCACGCGAGGAGGGGCGTCATGGTGTTCGAGCCAACAATGTTGCGGTCGGCGTCGTCGACGCGGGAATGTTCCCGAAGCTCGTTGAGCGCGGCGAGCTCAGCCAGGGTTGGATCGACGCAGCGATACGCAACACGCCGCTACGGAGATTTGGGAAGCCCGAGGAGATCGCCGACGCCGCCGTATTCCTGGCATCCACGCGCGCGCGATACATCACCGGTCAAACCTTGTTCGTGGATGGCGGTTACACGTTGTAGTGCTCGAAGTAGCTGAGTAGACTTTTTCGAGGGGGAAAATGGGCCGAGTCATCTTCGACGAGAAAGACAAGCCGCTGATGCGCATGACTTACCAGGGTTTGTGCGATGACGCCGAATGGAAGCGGCACGTCGACGTCATGTCCGATTGGGCGCGTCGCGGAGATCCGTATGCCGTGGTGATCGATGCACGCGAGGTCGGCCGTGTGCCTCCGACGCAGCGTAGGGAAATCATGGAATGGATCAACCGCGACCGGCAGCACCTCAAGATGAACTGCGCGGGCGGTGCACTGATTTTCTCCAGCGCACTTCAGCAGGGCCTCTGGACCGCGATCTCCTGGGTCACGCCAAGCCCGATCCCAGTGAAGATCTTTCGAGACCTCTCCTCGGCGGAAGCATGGCTGCATGATCAGCTTCAGGAGAAGCTGGCGTCATGAGCCGCCTCCTGGCCGTCGAGGCGAAGCTGCTCGGGCCAGGTGCTCCCTTCGAGCTCGCGGAAGAAGAGTTTCTCGGCGAGAAGGTTCGCGTGTTCGCCAATCGTGCGCGTTCGCTTCGCGATGTCCTGCTTCGCGCAAGGGAGTTCTCGGGCAAAGAGTACATGGTGTTTCGGGCCGCTGAGCAGGAGCGGCGGTACACGTTCGGCGAGCATGAAAAGCTGGTTGCACGCGTGGCCGCAGGCCTCTCCGAACGCTTTGGCGTCGGGCCCGGTGACCGCGTGGCGATCCTCGCGGCGAACTGCCCAGAATGGATCATTTCGTTCTGGGCGACCGTGAGCCTCGGGGCGATCTGCGTGGGACTCAATGGCTGGTGGACCGAGGACGAGATCCGTTATGCACTCGGACACAGCACACCAAAGGTGCTGATCGCCGATCGCAAGCGGGCAGCCCGGATTACTCATGAGCTCGACGTGCCCATGCTCGTCGTGGAGGAAGGGTTCGATGAGCTGGTCTCCGCGCATCCGGAGGCCGAGCTTCCGACGCAGCCGATCGCAGAGAGCGATCCGGCGATCATCTTGTACACCAGCGGCACGACTGGGCGCGCGAAGGGTGTCGTTCACACGCACGGAAACGTGACTAACATGCTCATGGTCAGCTTCTTCCACGGCGCGCGACTGATGATGGCGAACCCCCGGCAGTCGGAGCTGCCACAGCTGGCGAACAGCATTCTCGTGACGAGCCCGCTCTTTCACGTGTCGGGTTTGCATTGCGCGGCGGTGACGGCACTCGCAGGTGGCGCCAAAACGGTCTGGCCAATGGGCCGCTTCGACGCCGAGGTGACCCTGGAATTGATCGAGCGCGAGAAGGTCACGGGCTGGGGATACACGGCGACCGTGCTTCACAGGTTGCTCAATCACCCCAGTGTCGGGGACTACGACCTCAGCTCGTTCCGGTCCGTGGGAGGCGGCGGCTCCCCGATTCCCGCGCCGCTGATCGAGAAAGCTCGGGCGCTCTTCCCTCAGTGCAGCCACACGATGGGCGTCGGGTATGGCCTCACCGAAGGGACTGCGTTCGCGACCCTGAACGCCGGTGAAGAGCTCACCGACGACCCCACATCCGTAGGGCGACCTATGCCGATCGTCCAAGTCGAGATTCGAGATGCTCTGGGCCGCGCCGTGCCCGAAGGTGAGGAAGGCGAGATTCACCTTCGCGGCCCTCTGGTGATGCTCGAGTACTGGGACGATCCCGAAGCGACCGACGCCGCAATCGGGCCTGGTCGCTGGCTCAATACCGGCGACGTCGGAAGACTTCGAGACGGCAAGCTCTACATCGCTTCGCGCAAGCGTGACCTCATTCTTCGCGGTGGAGAGAACGTCTACCCATTCGAGATCGAGCAGCGCCTGGAGGCACATCCGGCGATCGCGGAGGCGGCCGTCCTGGGAGTCGATCACGAGGAGCTCGGTCAAGAAGTGAAGGCATTCGTGGTCTTCGAAAGTGACCGGATGCTCGAGGTCGAGGAGATGCGACGATGGGTGGCTCAGGCGCTCGCCTATTACAAGGTGCCAACACAGTGGGAGACCCGAAAATCCCCCCTTCCCCGCAACGCGACTGGAAAGGTGCTAAAGATCGCCCTGCGCGACGCGCAAGATGCGATGTTCATCGAGGAGTAAGTCATGCCCGAAGCCGTGATCGTTTCCACCGCGCGAACCCCGATCGGACGCGCCTTCAAAGGTTCGCTCATCGAGATGCGCCCCGATGACTTAGCGGCGATCGCAGTGAAAGCAGCGCTCGCGAAAGTCCCAAACCTCGACCCGGCGAGCGTCGAAGATCTCATGATCGGCTGCGCGCAACCCGCCGGAGAGCAGGGCTACAACTTGGCGCGAGTCGTGAGCCTGCTGGCGGGTCTCGACTCCCCAGGCGTGACCGTCAACCGTTACTGCTCCTCCTCATTGCAGACGATTCGAATGGCGGCGCACGCCATCAAAGCCGGCGAAGGCGACGTGTTCGTTGCTGCAGGCGTGGAATGCGTGAGCCGTTTCGGATTGGGCAAGGCAGATGGAATGGAGAACACCAAGAACCCGAAGTTCTCTGCTGCCGAAGAGCGGATGGCCGAGCTGATGACGCCGGATGGAGGAAACTGGGAGCTCGGCGACGGTATCGCCGACGTGTACATCACGATGCTCCAGACGGCCGAGAACGTTGCGCAGCACATGGCGATTTCCCGCGAGGCACAAGACGAGTTCGCAGCCCTTTCCCAGCAGCGCGCGGAAGCCGCTCAGAAATCAGGTCACTTCTCGAAGGAAATCACGCCCGTAACGACGCCGAGCGGTACCCTGGTCGATACCGACGACTGCCCCCGGCATGGCACCACGGCAGAGAAACTCGCAGCTCTCAAACCGGTCCTGCTCGGGCAGCTGGGTGAGCGCGCTACGGTGACGGCCGGCAACGCGTGTCCGCTAAACGATGGCGCTGCGGCCGTGATCGTGATGAGTGACAAACGGGCGCAGCAGCTTGGCATCAAGCCTCTGGCGCGCATCGTCTCGACGGGCGTTTCCGCGATCAATCCCGAGATCATGGGCCTCGGTCCAGTCGATGCGACGAAACAGGCGCTGCGGCGCGCTGGCCTCACCAGCAAGGACATCGACTTGTTCGAAATCAACGAGGCCTTTGCCGCCCAGGTCATTCCTTCCGCGCTCGAGCTGGGCATCCCCCTCGACAAGCTCAATGTCAATGGCGGCGCCATCGCACTCGGTCACCCGTTTGGTCAAACCGGCGCTCGGATCATGACCACACTCATAAACAACCTTCAGTCGCGCGGTGCCAGGTACGGTGTCGAAACCATGTGCGTCGGCGGCGGCCAGGGCATGGCGGCGGTAATCGAACGTCTCGACTGAGAAGGGTCGGCGCGGCGATCAAGGCGCGGCGCGAAACTCGACGCCCAGGCTGAACGTCAGGAAGTGCAGCCAGTTCTTGGTGAAGCCATCGCTCGGAGGGGTTGGGTCCTTCTGGGTGCCTTCGGCCCCGCCGCCCAGGTAGCGCACGTTGAAATACGCAGACACGCGCTTCGTGAACTCGTAACCCACGCGAAGGCTCGCATCGAGAAATGCGCCGGTGATCTTCTCGTCGCTTCCGTTGATCCCGCTGATCGGCGCATAGATCCCGTCGATCTCGGTGCCCCACCAGACACCGTTTTCGAAGAGCCATCGGCCGCGGAACTTCAGCAGCGGCACGGGTCCGAGGTCGCGCCGGTCAGCGCGCAACGTGCCATCGGCCGAGGTGAACGTGATCGTGGCATCGCGGAGCTGCAGCCCAAACCCGATCGAAACCTCGTCGCCCGCGCGTCGAAGAAAATCGTATGCGTAGCTGAGGCGCCAGAAGGGAAACCCATAGACCGAATCGAGCGGTGTACCTGCGGGAAAGAGCACGTCGTCGAAGACCGTGTCTTCACTCAAGACCGTTTCGCCAACGAGCTTGAGCGGCTGGTACAAGAAAATGATCGCATGCCGGCCCTTGAACTTCAGATCGGTGCTCAGTCGAAAGAAGGGAAAGAGAACGTCTTGTCCTCCTTCGGAACGGTAGTTGAAACGGCTCCCGTCCTGGCCGAACTGGACGATGTGACTCACGACCGACAGGAAGCCGAGCTCCGCGGTGAGCGACCATTCTACGTTGGGCGGCTTTGCCAGCGTCGCCTGATACTTGGCTGGGAGAGCAGTC
>DASRZF010000124.1:0-2114 GCA_035686645.1 Polyangiales bacterium | reverse complement strand
CAATGTTTCCGACCCCTTGCGCGATCAACTCGCGGCTCGGTGGCGAGTGGCGCTGCTTGGGGTCGAGATTGTCCACCGCTTCGAGGTTGAGCAGTGTTTCCAGGGACGCCACGATTGCGACCGTCAAAGCCGCTGAGTAGAGCGCTGGGTTTGCCCAGAGCGAGAAATCGGGTTTGCTGAGGAACCCGAGGAAGCTCGACAAGTCCTCGGCGACGGGCACCTGCACCAAGTGGCTGCCGCCGACGAACCACTGATCTCCAAGCCCGCGAAAGACGAAGTTCATCCCAACCCCGAGCAGGACCACCACCAGCGGCGCCGGTAAGAGGGACTCCCTGAGCGGCTTGACCCTGGACCAAAGCACGAGCACCCCCACCGAAAGGAGGCCGATTAGAGCGGCGCCCTGGTGGAGGTCCGTAATCGTTCGAAGCAATTCCGAGAACGTGTTTTCGTGGTCTGGCTGCAAGAACGACATATCCCCTTCCGGGTCGGCGTCATGCCCCACGACGTGCGGAATCTGTTTGAGAATCAGGATCACACCGATCGCAGCCAACAAGCCCTTGATCACGCTGGATGGAAAGAAGCGCGCGAGCGAGCCCGCCTGTATGAGACCGAGGCCCACCTGAATGACGCCCGCCAGAGCGACTGCAGCGAGGAAAGCTTCGAACGACCCGAGTGTTATGATCTGGGCCGCGACGACGGCAGCGAGCCCGGCGGCCGGACCACTCACGCTGGTCTGCGAGCCGCTGATCGCACCGACCAAAATGCCGCCTACGATGCCGGCCACCAGGCCGGAGAACAAGGGCGCGTTCGAGGCCAAGGCGATACCGAGGCAAAGGGGCAGGGCTACGAGCGAGACGACCACCCCGGCGGTCAGGTCACGCGGGACGGTAGACAAAGTGAAAGTGTTCTTCGACGCCATCGATTCTCCGGAGTCCTCGCATAACGCACAATCGGCACCGCTGTCGACTGGCAGTTCAACGACCAAACGGCCATCATCTCGCAATGGAGCCGATCTTCCTGCACCTAGGGGTGGCCCTGGGACTCGGGCTGCTCGTCGGTGTGCAGCGCCAGCGCGTCGACGACCCGTTGGCAGGGATTCGCACCTTCCCGCTGATTACGATCTTGGGGGCACTCCTGGCGGAGCTTTCCCTTAGGCTCGATGCGACGTGGATTTTTGCGGTCGGGCTTGGGAGCCTCGCTGCGGTTCTCGCCACGGGTTACGCGATCACGGGCCGAACGGGCCGCTACAAGCTCGGGCTCACCACGGAAATCGCAGCTCTCTACATGTACATCGTGGGAGCATTCATTGCGATCGGCGCGGTCACCGTGGGAGTCGTGATGGGCGGGCTCTGCGCTTTGCTGCTGCACTTGAAAGAGCCGATGGAGGGTTTTGCTGCCCGACTGACCCAGGCCGACGTGAAATCCGTGATGCAGTTCGCGGCGATCGCGCTGGTGGTGCTCCCGGTCCTCCCGAACCGCACCTACGGGCCGTACGACGTGCTCAATCCGTTCGAGATTTGGCTGATGGTCGTGTTGATCGTCGGAATCAGCTTGGCGGGTTACGTGCTGTACAAGCTGCTCGGCGCTCGAGCTGGGACGCTACTTGGGGGCGTGCTCGGAGGTTTGATCTCGAGCACCGCAGCAACTGCCAGCTACGCGAGCCGCGCCAAGCAACATCCGTCCCTCGCGCCTCAGGTCGCGCTTCTGATCATGGTCGCTTCCACGGTGGCGTACCTGCGCATCTTGGTGGAGATCGCGGTGGCGGCGCCGTCCGTGCTGTCCGACGTAGCACCGCCGCTGCTCATCATCTCCCTAGCAAACGCAGTCATCTGCGGCGTTGCGCTCGTCTTCATCCGCGGGGACGCCGGCGACCTCGCGAAGCAAGACAACCCTTCGGAGCTCCGCGTAGCGCTCGTGTTCGGTGCACTGTACGGTTTGATCATCTTCGCCATTGCAGCGGCCCGGGAAACCTATGGAGATCCAGGTCTCTATGTGATTGCGACAATCTCAGGCCTCACCGACGTCGACGCGATCACACTGTCCACCGCCAATTTGATCGAGGCGGGTCGCCTCGATCCGGGGTCCGGTTGGCGCGCCATCGTGCTCGCTAGCCT
>DASRZF010000123.1:0-7926 GCA_035686645.1 Polyangiales bacterium | reverse complement strand
GGGACCCGGGGTGTGATTCCGCTGCTCTTCCGCATGGGGGTGGAGATCAAAGCATCCGAACATGTCTCGCCTTTCTTCCTCTTCGAGTTGGGGCCCGGTATCTCGGTTGGAAACGGGACGGCGGATGTGTCGTTTGCCTTGCGATTATGGGCGGGCACGTCGTTCTGGGGCGTCATGGGCAAATAGCGTGTTCGCGAATCTCCGCGATCGCCTCGCCGAGCGCGACGCGTAGCGGCGTGTACTGTAGACCGAGCTCACGTTCGGCTCTCGTCCCGTCGAAAATCAGCGATCCGGCTGCCGTGGTTTTGAGTATGTCCACGGGAATCGGGGGGCGTCTCCCCGTCAATGCCCCAAGCATCTCGAGGACCCGGGCGACCGGGATGAGCAGGGATTCCGGGAGGTTCAGTTTGGGCACGCGGACGTCGGCGAGCTCACCGATGAGATCGAAGTACTCGCGGGTCGATGCGCGCTCCTTGCCGATGAGATACCGGCGCCCGACGCTCGTCGGGTTAAGGAGTGCGCGAACGATGGCTTCTGCAGCGTCGTTGACGTGCACATAGGTATAGGTCGTATCGGCGCCGACGAGCGCAGGGAGCCAACCCTCGACTGCGCGGCGAACCTCCATCGTCGGGCGCGGGTCTCCTGCGCCGATCACGGCGGCAAGGTGAACCACCGTGAGCGGAAGTCCCTGTTCGCGGTGGAGGCGCCAGCCGATCTCGTCACCCAGATGCTTGCTTCGCGCGTAATCGGAGGGGTGCGGTCCCGCTTCGCTCTCCTCGTTGAACGGAATCGCTTCGGGCACGCCGAACGCCAACGGCGTGCTGACCTGGACCACTTTCTCGACCCCGGCGGCGAGCGCTGCGCGAAAGACGTTCTCAGCGCCGCGTGTATTGAGCGCATAGTAGAGGTCACGGCTCCGACTCCAGAAGTCCCGGTACCCCGCGAGGTTGACCACGCCCCAAACGCCATCGAAGAGGGGACCTAGCGAATCTGGCTCGCTGACGTCGCCTCGAGCGAAGCTGACTCGTTCGCCCAGGTTCTCGAGCTCCTGTGCATCACTCGAAGCGCGAATGAGGCATCGAAGGCGCAAGTCCGGTTCCTGCAGAAGACGGGGCGCTACGTGGCGGCCGAGGAATCCGGTTGCACCGGTGATTGCGATGGTGCGTGAGTCCAAGTCCATCCCGCGTCTCTAGGGTTAGCCCAGAAATCGCCAAGGCCAGTCTTGCGCGCATCGAGCTGCGCCTTATCCCGTGGATGAGGAAGGTTGATGTTTGGGCTTGGACTCAGGATGGCGGAAGCAGGTTTCGTCCCCGACCCTCTAGTTCGCGCGGTCACGCGGCAGCTTCTCCGGGCGCGGCTGCGCGAGAGCGTCCTGGGAGACTCCGATGCGCGCGCGCGCGAGGAATCGAGACTCATCGCCCGGCTGAGCGAAGGCCCGATCGCGATTTCGGTCGATGCGGCCAACGCTCAGCACTACCAAGTTCCTCCCGCATTTTTTGAGCGCGTCTTGGGACCGAGGCTCAAGTATAGCTCCGGGTTTTGGGACTCCAATGCTCGCAACCTGGCGGATGCCGAGGAGGCGATGCTGACGCTGACGGCGTCACGCGCGGGGATTGAGGACGGGATGCGCGTCCTCGACTTGGGGTGCGGGTGGGGCTCTTTCGCACTCTGGGCCGCGGAGCACTATCCCAACGCGGAAATTCTTGCTGTGTCGAACTCGAGCTCACAACGGACTCACATTCTCTCAGTCGCTGCAGAGAGGGGCCTCGGGAACCTCGAGGTCGAGACCAGCGACATCAATGACTTCGAACCGGGGCGTGCCTTCGACCGTATCGTGTCCATCGAGATGATGGAGCACGTGAGAAACCATCGGCTGCTCTTTCACCGCCTGGCGAGCTGGCTGGCACCGGGCGGCTCGGCTTTCGCACACATCTTTTGCCACCGGTCTCGAGCCTACACGTACGAAAACGACGACCCCAGCGACTGGATGGCGCGAACCTTTTTCACCGGAGGTATGATGCCCTCCGAGACTCTCTTCCACCACTACCAAGACGACCTGGTTCTACGCGACCAGTGGCGCGTGAGCGGAGTGCACTACCACCGGACATGCGAGGCATGGCTGCGGCGCCTCGACTGCAACAGAGACGAGGTGCTTCCGATTCTGCGCGATGTCTACGGGTCCGAGGCGCGACTTTGGTTTCATCGCTGGCGGCTTTTCTTCATCGCCTGTTCCGAGCTCTTCGCCTACGACGCGGGCGCCGAATGGTTCGTCGCGCACTACCGATGGGAGAGACGCGTCTGAGCTAGGGCATGATCTCGTTCGCCCGGAAGTCGAATACCCTACCCGTGTCCTCACGCGCCAGGCCATCGAGAACCGAGAGCATGGAACGCACCGAAGATTCCGTGGATTGCAGCTGCCCTTGCGGCACCGTCCGCTGAAAGGGCTTGGAAAGCTCGGTGTCGACCGTGCCGGGATGCAGTCCGACGACGACCGCCATGGGGGCAAGCCTAGCTAGCTCGATCGAGAGTGTTTTGGTGAACATGTTCTGAGCGGCCTTGGACCCGCGATAGGCGTACCAGCCGCCGAGCCGGTTGTCCGAGATGCTCCCGACGCGTGCCGAAACGCTGGCAAAGACCGAGCGCTCGTCGTGTCGAAGAAACCGATGGAAGTGCTTGGCCACGAGAAGAGGTCCGAACGCGTTGACCTCGAAAACCTCGCGCAGCGCTTCGGGCCGCACCTGGGTGAGCTTCTTCTCAGGGCCGAAGTCGGAACCGTGAAGCACGCCGGCGACGTTGAGCACGAGGTGAAGTCGACCCGTCTGCTCCGCCACCTCGGCGGCTGCCGTTTCGATCGTGCCCTCGTTCGTGACGTCCAGACGTAGGAGCCGTAGCCGCGCCGGCTCGCTCGAAGCGAGCTCTCGAAGCCCGGTGGCTCGCTCCGGACTCCGGCAGGACGCGAAAACCTGGGATTCCTCGTCTCGGAGAAGGAGTTGGCGCACGAATTCCAGGCCGATTCCGCGGCTCGCGCCTTGGACGAGGAAACTACGAAGCATTGGCATCTGAGATCGTTTGCATCTTTCGTCTCCTCCTGCGTCTAGCGAGTCCTAGCACGGTTGTCTATATTTTGTCCATGTTTGATTGACAATACCTAGACAAGAGCTAGAAGCCCGTTGGAGGTAAACCATGAATCATTCGACCACCCCCTCGTTATCAACGTCCCGGCTGGGCGCCCGTCCGAGGTTCTCTGGGATCAGCGCATCCAAGGCGCTGTTCTTCGCTGCAGCCGGCATTTCATTTTGCCTGTCGATCTGGCTCTGGTTCTCGGGCGACCGTGAGCGGGGTCTATTCGTGGGCCTCTGGGTACCGTCAATCCTCTCCGCGGGGGGCCTGCTCCTCACCGGTGGGCGCAATGACTGACCTCGACCTCCTCATCGCCGGCGCGATGGTGACGTTCCTGTCCGTGGCGGGCGCTTACATCGCGATACGGCACCGAGCCAATGAGACGCCAGTGGACTCGTACACGCAGGCTGGCACGCAATCCCCTCGTGAGCTCAAGCCCACGGCAGAGCCAGCGGAGGCACTCCGATGAAGCCGATCGCGAGAATGGTCTACGTGCCAGGCCGTGAAGAGGTTGCCTCGAGACTGGGCGGCGAGTGGAGCAGCTTGATCGAAATGGCTCCCGCTTCGCTCGATCTGATGTCGCCCCGGGGCATCGCGACGCAGGGCCTCCAGTTGATCTCCAACGCGGCCAACCCGCGCCGCTTCGACAGATTGGTTGCTGACGTACAAGGACGGCTTCGCGCGGCTTCGGTCCCCGTTCTGATCGAGGAGCACCGAAACCCGGCGCCCTTGCAGGAGGCGTCGAGCCTCACTCGACCACGGCGACGTTGGCTCGGACAGCTCGCGCTCGAGCTGTACTTCGCGCAGCTGTTCAGAGGCTACGACGCAGCCCTCGACTTGAGACCCTCACGCTTTGGCGTTGATGGCTCGGGCGACGCGGTCTGGAGGCCGCGTCCCATTTACGTTCGCTGGAACCAACGGTTTCTGAAGGGGATCCGCGATGTTTACGAGGGATTCTTCTTCGATCGTGCAGAGCAGTTGGACGCGGGTCTCGCGGCGCTTGGCTTGGGCTCTTCAGCCGGTCTGCTTCTGGGGCATTTGGGCGACGGTAACCAGAGAAGCGTGAGGTTCGGCTCGGAGCAATTGCGATCCCTACTTCGCGAGATGGCGGACCGACGCCAGCCCGAAGAGCCCAAGCTCCACCCGAACTTCATCGCTTTCGGCCTCCTTCTCACCGGTCTTCATGAGCTACTCGAGGAGCTCGATCTCGCGTTCGATGTGCGAAGCGCGTTCATGCGCACGCATCCGGGGACGTGACCCCGGCTCAGGCGCCCTCGGTCGCTGCAGATTTCTTCGCGCAGATGCGCTGGCGGAACGCGGGACCCGGGTCCTCGTCGAGTCCGTGCCCATAATCGAGAACCTCGAGGTGCCCTCCGAATGTCTCTAGCAGCTCCCCATGCTCCAAGAGGAAGTTCGGATTGCTCGGGCGCCCGTACTTCTCGTTGCCCACCGCGAAGGTTTCGTAGATCAGTACGCCCTCGGGCGCGAGAGCGTCCACGAGCTTTGGCAAGAGAGGGCGGTGCAGATAGTTCGTGACTACGATTCCATCGAACGCTCGGTGCCCAAGCGGCCAGGGTCCCATCTCCAGGTCCGCTTCGATGACCTCGACCAACGCATCGCCGATTAGGTCGTCGATGCCGGAAACATCGACATCCACGGCGACGACGCGAAAGCCCTGCGTGCGCAAATATCGGGTATGCCGCCCAGCGCCGCAGGCCAGATCGAGGACCGTCCCGGCGCTGCGGACGCGTCGCGCGTGAAGCTCGACCCAGGCGGAGGGTGCATTGCTCGCTCGGCTCATCCCTTGGTGCTTTCTGACACGAAATTGTCCAGAAGCCACGGTTTGATAGGGTGCGGCTCCAAGCATGAGCCTAGCGCCAAAATCGATGGAGCCGAGGTTCCCGCTTTCCATCGTGAACCTCCTCGGCGATCCGATGCGGAAACGCATCCTCCCGATCGACTCCAAACGAGCGATGAAGCTCGCCGAGCGGCTCACAGGTCTACACGACTATGACGACCCCGATGGTTCGATGCGTGAACACCTCGACGCCACGATCGAGTCGGTTCTCGGTGTAGATTGGAATACGCTCGGTCGCTTCGGGGTCCGGTACATCTTGAACTGGCATCTCAGCAATCGGCTGCGCGTCGTCGAGCTGCTGAAGCAGCAGCCCGAGATAGGCGACATGGCCATCGAACGTCCGCTCGTCATCACGGGGCTGTTTCGAACGGGTACCACCTACCTGCACAACGTTCTGGCCGCCGATCCCGGTAGCCGCGTGGGTCGAATGTGGGAGCTCGCGCATCCGGTTGGGCGCCCGCGTGACTTGTTTGGCGATGAGAAATGGAGGCGTTGGCGCGGTAGTCACGAGGTCGCCATGGACGACGTGATGGTCCCCGAGCAGGAAGAGGCGCACAAGGTCACCGTCGATGCATGGGAAGAGGACTTCTTCCTCCTCGAGAACGATCTGGTGGTGATGAAGCTCGCCGAACGGCTCACGGGCCTACACGACTATGACGACCCCGATGGTTCGATGCGCGAACACCTCGACGCCACGATCGAGTCGGTTCTCGGTGTGGATTGGAATACGGTCGGTCGCTTCGGGGTCCGGTACATCTTGAACTGGCATCTCAGCAATCGGCTGCGCATCGTCGAGCTGCTGAAGCAGCAGCCTGAGATAGGCGACATCTCCATCGAACGTCCGCTCGTCATCACGGGGCTGTTTCGAACGGGTACTACCTACTTGCACAACGTTCTGGCCGCCGATCCCGGTAGCCGCGTGGGTCGAATGTGGGAGCTCGCGCATCCAGTTGGGCGCCCGCGTGACTTGCTTGGCGATGAGAAATGGAGGCGTTGGCGCGGTAGCCACGAGGTCGCCATGGACGACGTGATGATCCCCGAACAGGAAGAGGCGCACAAGGTCACCGTCGATGCATGGGAAGAGGACTTCTTCCTCATCGAGAACGATCTGGTGGTGATGAAGCTGTTCGTTGGATTGGGTGCCTACGACTACGGGCGCCGCACGCTCGACTGGGACATGACGGGGTCGTACCGATGGCACAAGCGGCAGCTTCAAATCCTCTGGGCGCAGCGTTCTGCACGCCGCTGGCTACTCAAATGCCCTTGGCACCTATGGAACCTAGAAGCGCTGCTCGCTGTGTATCCCGATGCCAGAGTCATTCAGACCCACCGCGGCCTCGTCGATGCGATCGGTTCGCAGTGCAGCTTGAGTGCCCGCATCGCCGCCAAGTTCCAACGAGGTTTCGACTTGCACCAGGTCGGCCGATTCTGGCTGGAGTACTCACAGCAGGGAATCGAGCGGGGGCTGGCAGCCAGGGCGGCGCTGCCTGCATCCCAGATCTACGATGTCCGCCTCGCCGACCTCAAGCATCGCCCCCTCGAAACCATCGAGAGTATTTACGAGCACTTCGAGCTTCCCTTCGACGAAACGCTCGCCTCGCGGTTCCAAGATCGCATCGCGGAGGACCCCACCGCGCAGCTCGGAGAGCACGCCTACGACATTGCGGACTACGGGCTCAGTCGGGATCAGATCGAAGGCGCGTTCGTCGAGTACCGCGAGGCATTCGGCGTCTAAGAGTCCCATGGTGTCGAGCCAATGGATTGTGGTAGGTAAGGACCAAGCTCATGCTGAACACTCGAGGACACTGCGCGCGTGCCGTTCCAACCTTGCTCGCGACGTAGCCTGTCGAAGTATTGCTCGTGACCATTGCGAGCGGGGCAGGGTTGGCGGTTGCGATGCCGTCGAGCGCGTTCGGGGTGTCTTTCTGACCACGGGCATCGTACGGCGAGCTGAGGTAGATCTCTTCGGTCACGGGCTCAGGAAAGTAGAGCTGCGAAGTGGTCTCCGTCCTGCTCGAGGTGCGTACGCGAAAGTGAATGTGCGTCGTTCGGCCCGGGTACCAACCCGGGGTAGACGCTCTCGCACTGCGCGATGCCGTCCGCGTCGGTCACTTGGGTGCCGCGGAGAAAGGTCTCGCCGCTCGTGTCGAGGCCGCCGGGCTTGCCTTCGCTGATGTCTTGGCGCAGCAGGTCGAGGTCCAGATAGAAGGGCCCGGCCGTTTGCTCCGGGTAGAGTGTGCATGCGTTGCCGCCGTCGCCGCCGCTGCCTCCTGAGCCGGCATCGGGAGCGCCAGTGCTGCCGGCCAATACGTTTCGCCCAAAGTCTCGTCTCGTAAGCGTCATTTCGGCTGTCCTAGATACCGAGGTTGGCGAGACTCTCGGACAGGCTCCGAAGGATCTCGGCAAAGCGCGGGTGCGATGCTTCGAAGTCTCCGATCATGGTGGACACCCGCCCGCTCAATGGCGCCTCCTGGCTCCGCGCGTCTCCGGTGTCAGCACGTTCCAGTGCTTCGCGGATTTCCTCGACCGCCTCGAGCAGTGCTTCGCGGTCGGTTGGTCCGATCTGTTCGTCGGACTCGAGCGCCTCGTGGAGGGCGCCCAGCGCCTGATTCAACTGCTGACGGGGCATGCCTTGAATTGTGCCGCTCTCCATCCCCCAAGGAAAGGAGAAAACGCAGGCTTCGGGCTGCTAAACCTTTGCGGGAAGAGCAAAGGGCGCCGCCGTGCTACAGAAACCGCCACAAAGGGGAGAATGAAGAAGCCAGTCAAGGTTACGTTGATCGCCACGGCTTCACTGTTGGCGGCACTGTTGGTCGCGCTCATCCTGGTTCCGGTCTTGTTCAAAGACCGCATCATCGAGCGACTTCGCGTCGAGCTCAACGAGCGGATCGACGCGACGGTGACTTTTTCAGACATCGATGTCTCGCTGCTCTCGACGTTTCCAACCC
>DASRZF010000122.1:0-21068 GCA_035686645.1 Polyangiales bacterium | reverse complement strand
GCGCCCAGGTGCGTCGACTTTCGGGCCCGGCCCAATGTGCACGACGTAGCTGTTACGCTCCACGGAGAAGGCGGAGATCGCGGCGCGAAACGAGGCCGCTTCGTGCGGTTGCTGCTCGAAAGCAGGCGGAAGGATTTGCTGGTCGAAGTAGCTGTCGTCGATCAGGATGCGATCCACCGTGTCGACCCCTCGCAGCCGAAGCGACTCCGCCAATGCGTCGAGGCCTGCATAGCCGAGGCTCGGATCCCCCGATGGTCGAATCACCATCGTCGCGACGCGCCCATTTTCGATGATTCCCTCGACCTTCGTCGTTGCGCGAAAGGCGGGGCCGAGCCGCCAGAGCGCCGCTGCCGAGGTCAGGAGCTTCTGGTTGGACGCAGGATTCCGAGGGCGTTCGGGTTGATTGCGGTACAGTTCTTCCGAATCTTGCAAGCGGACGACATGAATTCCCAGCCCATCTCCGAGACCGGCTTGACGCACCAGGCTTGCGATCGTCTGCGCAAGGGGCGCCGGCTCCTTGGCATCCGCCCCCGGGCTGGCGACGAGCAGGCAGATGATCGCGATGAGAATAAGCCCCCGGTACCGCATCGGCGGGAGCCTAGCAGCCTGCTCGCGCTCATCCTAGTGATTGGGTTCGGCTGCAACCGACCTGTCGCAGACGAGGCCGACGCCTTGGTCGTCATGTTGCCGCGGGATGCCGAACAGCTCGACCCGAGGTTCGTCAGCGACCCCTACGGGCTTCGCGTCACGCGACTCCTGTTCGCCTCGCTCGTCACGATCGATCCGAGGACGCTCGAAGTCATCCCCGATCTCGCCGAATCGGTGAAAGCCATGAGCGCGACGGAGTTCGAGGTGCGCCTTCGTGATGGCTTGACGTTCAGCGATGGCAGCGCGCTCGATGCCGAGGACGTGGTCGCAACGTTCGAGGGAGTCGTCGATCCGGCGCTCCGAAGCCGCTACGCCCATTCCTATCGGCGTATCGCCGAGATGCGTGTTCTGGACTCGCGAACCATCGTCTTCGTCCTGCATGAGCCCCACGCGACCTTCATCACCGATCTCGAGCTTCCCATCGTGCGGAGCGAAGATGCATTCCGCCGGATCGCAACGCCGGAAGACCCGCTTCCCATCGGGGCCGGACCGTATCGCCTGGTCAAGCGACAGGCAGGCGTCTTAGAGCTGCGGGCGAACCCACACTGGCACCGCGGCAAGACGAAATATCCGAGCCTCCGACTGGTCGTGATTAGGGACGACAACACCCGGGCGCTCAGAATGCTGGCGGGGGAGGGCGACATCGCGATCGCTTCGATTCCTCCGCTCCTGCTTCCCTTGTTTCAGGACGACCCGCGCTTCGAAATCCGAAGCGCCGCCGGCATCTCGACGATGTATCTCGGCTTCCAAACTCGTTCGACGAAGCTGAGCGACGTTCGCGTCCGCCAAGCGATCGGATATGCGATCGACCGAGAGCTGCTCGTGCAATCCAAGTACGAAGGGCTCGCGCGCGTCACCGATAGCTGGATCCCACACGGTCACTGGGCGGAGGCGCGGGCGACGCCTCCTCGAGCGTTCGATCCTGAAAAGGCCCGCGCGCTCCTCGATGCTGCGGGCTTCTCGGACCCTCCTGGTTCGGAGCCGCGCATGCGCTTGGCGCTTCGCACCACCTCCGAGCGCTTTCGTCAATCGGTCGCTCGAGCGATCGCTGCGATGTTGCGGGACGTGGGCATCGAGGTCGACGTTCGCCCGTCCGAAGCCGCAACGCTGATCTCGGACCTCAACCGCGGACAATTCGAGATCACCTTGCTCCAGGTGCCCGAAGTGATCGAGCCTCACGTGCTGAGCTGGTTTTTCGCTTCATCACGCATTCCCGGTCCCGACGCCGAGGGCGCTAATCGTTGGCGGTACGCAAACGAAGAACTCGATGGTCTCTTCGAAACGGGCCGAACCGAGATCGACCGAGATCGACGTCGGGCTGCTTACGACGAGGTTCAGCGCATCCTAGCCCGAGACGTCCCGGTTTTGCCCCTCTGGCAGCCTGACACGGTCGCCGTGGTTAGGCAGGGCTCGACGTTCGAGGTTCCTAGAGACGGCCGCTTCGGAACGCTGGCGTTCTGAATCCGCAGTGGTACCGTGCAGCGTGATCCTCAGGGACCCGGTTCACGGTTTGATCGCCTTCGAAGGCATGGCGGAACGGGTCATTCGATCCCTCCTCGATACACGCGAGGTTCAGCGTCTGCGGCGCGTGCGGCAGCTCGGCCTTGCTTCGCTGGTCTTTCCAGGCGCGGAACACACGCGGTTTTCTCATGCAATCGGAACAGCGCACGTGATGCAATCCCTCTTGCACCGCATCGATGCCTGCAGCGACGAGCTGCCGTCGGACCAGCGTTTGGACGAGGAAGCCAGATCGGAGGCCCTCGCCGCGGCGCTCTTGCATGACCTCGGACACGGGCCGTTCTCTCACCTCTTCGAAGAGGTCCTGCCTCACGCCAAACATCACGAGCTCTGGACGCAAGAGATCTTGCTCGATCCAGCGACCGAGGTTCATCAGGCTTTGGAGTCGATATCCGAAGGGATGTCGGACCGAGTGACCAGCTTGTTAGCCGGCAACTACCGGCTCGGCTATCTCAGCCAGAGCGTCAGCGGAACACTCGACGTGGACCGCGCCGACTACCTCCTGCGCGACAGTCACATGACCGGAGTTCGCTACGGTCTCTACGACCTCGACTGGTTGCTTCAAGCGTTGACGTTTGCATGCGTCGACGGGCGATGGGTTCTAGCGATTCAAGGCCGCAAGGGTCTGCCACCAGCCGAGAGCTTCTTTCTTGGACGCCACTTCATGTACCAGCAGGTCTATCACCACAAAGCTACCAGAGCGGCTGAAGCCTTGGTCCGCGCCATCTTCATGCGCGTCAGCGAGTTGATATTCGCAGGAACACCGCCGACCCCGCTGCTTCCTGCGTTCCGAGCGGCTGCACTCGGCGAATCCCTCTCGCTTGGGGAGTACCTCCGAATGGACGACGCCGAGCTTCTCAGCTGTCTGAGCGCCTGGGAGCACGGAGGCGATCCGACCCTGGCCGAGCTCAGCAAACGGCTCCGCTGCCGCGCGCTGCCAAAGACTGTGCCGCTGCGCGAGAACCGACGCGATCAGTGGGATGAGGCCCTCGCGCGCGCCCGCGAAATCGTCGCAGCCGGCGGCCTCCGCACCGACCTCACCGTCTGGCTGGACATTGCGGAGGACGTCCCATACCCCGAGCCGACGGACGGCAGCACGGATGGTCTCTGGGTCACGCTGCGACATCAACCCTTGCAGCGTCTCGGGGAAGCCTCCTTCATCCTGGGCCAACTCCGAAACAAACGCATCGAGCGCCCACGCCTCATTTTTCCGTCGGAGTTCCGGAGCCAGGTGCTTGCGGCGATGCACGACGTGCTCGATTGATGCACCGGGCACGAACGAGCAATTTGCTGTAAGGTCAAGGCTAGACGGAACCGGTTGGGGGATGGCCAGGATTCTCATCGTCGACGATCAGGACAGTGCGCGCAGGATGCTCTCGGAGATCTTGCAGGCGGAAGGCTATGCCGTAGACCAGGCGCCCAACGGCGAGTCCGCGTGTCACATGGTGGCCGAGAGCGGCTACGACTTGGTGATCACGGACCTGAGGATGGGCGACGTAGGCGGCCTCGAAGTGTTGCAGCGCACTCGTGAGTCCGCGCCGCTGACGGAGGTCATCGTCATGACGGCATTCGGGACAATCGAAGACGCCGTCGAGGCGATGCGCTTCGGCGCGCGCGACTTCGTTCAGAAGCCCTTCGTCGAAGAAGAGCTGCTGATCAAGGTCGCCCGAGCCGCACGCACACGTCAGCTCGCAGGCGAGCGGCGATCCGTCGGTGACGACTTTCGCGAGCGGTACAACTTCGGCAACATCATCGGTCAGTCTGCCGAGATTCGCGATATCCTGGGTCGCATCGTGCGGATCGCACCGACCGATGCGACCGTTTTGATCACTGGCGAAAGCGGGACGGGCAAGGAACTGGTCGCACGCGCGATCCACGCAAACTCCTTGCGTGCGGAGAGCCCCTTCGTTTCGATCAACTGCGCAGCCCTCACGGAAACGCTCCTGGAGAGCGAGCTTTTCGGACACATGCGCGGAGCGTTCACCGGCGCAGTGCAAACACGCAAAGGCCTTTTCGAAGAGGCCAACGGCGGAACTTTCTTTTTCGACGAAATCGCAGAGACGCCGCCGTCCCTTCAAGCCAAGCTTCTGCGGGCGATTCAAGAAGGCGAAATCCGGAGACTCGGCGACAACAAGCCGATCAATGTCGATGCACGGATCATCGCCGCCACGAACCAGAACCTACGGAACCTCATCGAAGAAAAGCGCTTCCGGGAAGACCTCTACTACCGTCTCAACGTCGCGCGGTTCGAGCTGCCGCCCTTGCGGGAACGGAAGGAGGACATCGCGCCCATCACCGAGAGTTTCCTCCAGAAATACGGGAAGAAGATGGGAAGACCGGCGGTGCTGGGGCCCGGGGTCATGGATCACCTTCGTGGCTACGATTTCCCGGGAAACATCCGCGAGTTGGAGAACTTGATCGAACAGGGCGTGGCTCTTGCGCAGGACGGCAAGGTCCAACTTTCCGACATCCTCCCCAACTCGAATGGCAACGGAAATGGGCGCGTCTCCCATCCTGGGCGCCAATCACTCGCGGACATCGTTCAGGATGTCGAGCGGGAAGCCATCGTTCGGGCGCTACAACATTCCGCCGGCAACAAGGAGCGCGCGGCAGAGCTGCTCGGGCTCAGCCCGACTACGCTCTGGCGCAAGATGAAACGGCTGCAGCTCGAGTGGCCCTAGCCACGGTTATTGGGCGTCATTCTGAAGCGCGGTCTCCATGCGCTCGTCGCGCTCATACGAGTGCCCAACCATGCCTTGAAGCTTGTCCGAAACCACCTCCGGAACCTGGGATGTGCCCGCATCCTGAGCCGGTGGCTTCGTCGCGTCGTGCACTTGGTCGCCGATCTGTTTGCTTAGGCGGGCTGTCGCGGCGCCCAAATCGCGGCCGAGCTCCTTCGCCTCTTCGGTGTTGATGACTCGCATCAGGTGCTCGAAGGTGGTTCGTTCGCCGAGATGCACGAAGAAGAGAACGTAGGCCAGAAAGCCGAGAACGGCTCCCGTCCACATCAGCCTCAGTGATCGACGGATCATGGTTCGTCTCGACGGATACCATAGCTCCGCATTTTCTTGTGGAGGTTCGTTCGCTCGACACCGAGAATGGTAGCGGCCCGAGAGATGTTCCATCCGACCTCATCGAGCGTCTCCATGATATAATTTTTCTCGGCTCGAGTCCGATAGTCCCGCAATGTCAGGCGTTCTCCCGTTTCGTCGCGCCTCGACGGCAGGTCCGAAGGTGCGGCCGATTCTCTCCGGACTTCGCTGAGCACGCCCTCCTCGGGGAGATCGTCAAGCGTGATTCGGTCTCCACTCAGGATCGCCATGCGCTCGACCACGTTGCGAAGCTCGCGCACGTTGCCTGGCCAGGGTCGCTCGGCCAAGGCCTCGAGCACTCCTTCATCGATCGGCTTCTCACGCAGGCCGTTTTCGATGGAGAATTCGCGCAGGAACCCCTTTGCCAGCAGCGGGATGTCCTGCCTGCGATCCCGGAGCGGAGGGCTCACGATGGGAACCACGTTGAGCCTAAAGTAGAGGTCTTCCCGAAAACGTCCGTCTCTCACTTCGAGCTCGAGGTCCTTGTTGGTCGCCGCGAGAACGCGCACGTCCACCGCAATCGTTTTCTCGCCACCAACCCGCGAGATCTCTCCGCTCTGGAGCGCACGGAGGACCTTGGCCTGCGCACTTGCGCTCATGTCGCCAATCTCGTCGAGAAAAATTGTGCCGCCATTCGCCAGCTCGAACATGCCCTTCTTCCGGCCCTGGGCGCCTGTGAACGCGCCTCGCTCGTAACCGAAGAGCTCGCTTTCGATCAGCTCGGATGGGATCGCCGCGCAGTTCACTTTGATGAACGGCTTGTCGGCGCGTGGACTGAGCCGGTGAATCGCCCGGGCGATCAGCTCTTTGCCGGTACCGCTCTCTCCCGAAATCAGCACACGCCCGTTGGTTGGCGCGACCTTTTCGAGCTGCGCGAAAAGATTCGCCATCTCCTCGCTCTCCCCGATCATCTCGTATCGATGTTCGACGTCGGCCCTGAGTTGCTCGACCTCGCGCTGAAGCTGCCAGGTCTTCAAGGCGTTGCGCACCGTGAGGAGAATTCGATCCCGGTCGAGCGGCTTCTCGAAGAAGTCCGTCGCGCCTAGCTGGACCGCTTGCACCGCTTCGGCCAGGGACGCGTGGCCTGAGACCATCAAGACTGGGAGCTTCCGTGTCTCGGGCTCGTTGCGAATCTTCTGTAGCGCCTCGATGCCGCTCATCTTCGGCAGGCGTACGTCGAGGATCACCAGGTCGACCTCGTCTCGTCCAAGCGTCTCGAGGCACTCCTCGGCCGACTCCGCTTCGAGCGTATTGAACCCCGAACCTTCGAGCACCATGCGCAATGTGCGCCGGATGTTCTTTTCGTCATCGACGACGAGGATAGTGGCAGCCATCTAAGCTCGCGTTATATCACGGCGGTCCATGGGCACCCCAAAGAGTGATAGATTGGCTCGATTGTGAACGACGTGGAGCGCGCCGCCGCTAGACTCCGAGCTTTGATCGAGCGAGCTAAGCCACCGACCGGCAGAGTGGCACGAGCGGATCTGCTCACGGAAGCGGCGCCGCTGATCCCGCTCTTGATGGAATTGCCGGCGGACGTACTCGCGGGCGGCGACTATGCCTCCTTTCAGTTTCGGGAGTGCTTCACGGTACTGAGCCTGCTCGGCCGTCGCCTCGCTCTGCTCGATCTCACGCCCTCAACCGCCATCGAGGTCGTGCGGCTCATCCTCGCGTCGACCGAGGGCGAAGCGAATCCCTTGCCCACGAGCTTCTCGCAGCGTGCAGTCGAGGCGGCGGTGGAAGGCTTCGTGCTCGGGCGCGAGGAGCGAGTGACTGAGGCATCGGAGGCGCGAGCCGCCAGGCACCTGAAACCGCTTCGCATCGACGAATCCGCGTTCGCGCTGATCCTGACGGGTGTGCACGAACCGGCGGTCTTCGGCGACTGCGTCGACGCGCTCGGACGCGCGATGCTGGACACCGGCATCGAGATTGCGATCGTAGACCTCAGCCAGCTCGGCGAGCCGAACGGAGAACGCGTCGCGGCGATTCTCGCCGCTGACGAAATCGCGAGAATGCTCGGCGGCGTCTGCATCTTCAGCGGCATCGATTCGCGATGGAGAGCAGCCGCGCGCGATGCGGGCATCGAGCTCGACGCCTTGCAGATCGCGCCGAACCTCGGCGATGCGCTCGCCTCGGCGCGAGCAACGTCTCAGCGAACCGCCAAAGACCGCAAGCTCAATTGGCGCGGGCTGATCGAGCGACTCCGGCGCTGACGGGGCTACTCGGCGTCCAGCCCACGTAGCGCTTGCTCAGCGCGCAGTTTTGTCACGGGCTCCCCAGCGGCCCGCGTCAACCATCGTCGCGCCTTCGTCTTCTTGCCGAGCTTCTGGTAACACTCGCCAAGAGCGAGCGCCTGTTCGGCATCGATCGTGGCGTCTGCCTCGTCCTGCTCTGCGCCTTCGTGTTCTGCGACTCGTCGCTGGCACGCGGCGATCGCATCCTCCTTGCGTTCTTGCGCAGCCAATCGCGGTGCAGCCGCCTCGGGCGAAGCCTTCCGGGCTCCGGCCACCTGCCGAGCGACCGCCGGAGCGACTGGGGCGCCCGCCCTCTGCTTGGCTCGCGCTGAACGGCTGCTCGCCGTCTCGAGACCCGTAGCGGGTGCATCGGCCTCAGCTCCCCCTATCGCCCGAGCGGGCGCAGGTTCCAGCGCGGCGATCACCGGCTCCTGGCTCGAAGCATCCCCAAGCTCGTCCCTGGCGATCAGCTCGCCGTGGGCCTCACGCTTTCCGACGAAACCGTCGCTTCCCTCCAGCTCACCCCCACGCGGAAGGGTCCAAACCCCGATTCCCAGCGCGAGCAGCGCGACGGCTGCCATCGCCCAAGGGGCCGCTTGCAAGCGCCGCCATCCGGAAGGACGCTGCGTGGGCACGCGCTCGGCCGCCGCGCGAACGATGGCGGCATCGATCGAGAGCGGCGGCTCCTCCAGGGGAAGCATTGCGGCCGTCCGCAAGGCCGCCTTGGTCTCGTCGAAGAGCGAATGGCAGTCCGGACAGCGGGCGAGCAGGGCGCGCACCCCATCGGGATCGATCGTCTCCTGCTCGATCAGCTCGAAGATCTGCTCTTTGCACTCGTCACAGTTCATCGGACTCTTCCAGATCGCTCAAGAGGCCTTGCAGGCGTTCCAGGGCGTATCGCATTCGACTCTTCACGGTGTTGGCAGGAACGCCGACCACCTCGGCGATCTCGTTGAACGCCAGCCCTTGGAGCTGCCGCAAGAGGAACACCTCCCGCTGTTCCTCGGGAAGCTCCTCCACAGCGTCCCCAATACGAGCGCGAATGAGCCCTCCGATCGCCAGCTGCTCGGTGGAGGGGCCAGGGTTGCCCAGCCGCTCCCCGATCGACTGTCCGGTCCGGGGCTGAGTCGCATCGAGAGGGGCGTGACCCCGGAACTTCATCTTTCGCCGGTGGTCGATCGCGAGATTGCGGGCGATTGCATACAGCCAGGTCGAGAACTTGGCGTCTCCACGGAAATCGTCGCAGCGCTCGATGACCTTCATCCAGACGTCCTGGTACAGCTCCTCGGCCCGCCCGCGATCTCGCGACGAGCGCAGAAGGAAGTTGAACAGGGGCCCGCGGTACCGTCCGAGCAATATCTCGAATGCCCGGGACTCCCCGCTTCGATATGCGGCCAATAGCGCTTCGTCGCTGGGATCGCTCAATCCGAGCCCCAATCTTCAAGTTCCCCTTGTTTCGGCAGATGACCACACATCGATCGACGTTCGAGACTGCGATGGGATCTACTCGATCGCCCCCTCGCAAGTGAAGGACAATTCAAAGCTTCTCAGTATTGCCCGGGCTGAGAATTGCCGGGGACCTTCATTGACCGAGCTGCTAGCGCTGCGGTATAAGCTCCTGGACTGTCGGGGGGCAATTTCGCTTCAGATGGTGGTCACTTAGAGGGGAATTGCGATGCGCAGGACAGTTGCGCTTTCAGTCGTAGCGGCGTGCATCTTGGCAGGGAGCGCCATCGCAGCGGCGCAGGCCGGCGGGACACCGCCAACGGACCCGTCAAGCGAGGCGGCCGCCGCCACCGGTACGAGCCAGGCGGCGGCGAGCAAGCCGATAGATGCAGGCACCTACGCGGTGCGGCTTCGGGACCTCGAGCAGCGAATCAACGAGCTCAAAGAACAGATCTTCCGTTCGAAGGCCAGGCTTTCGCTGCTCGCCGAAACGGTGCTCGAGGGCGTCGTCGGAGGTGGGCAGGCGGTCATCCTGCACGAGAACCGCATGTCGCAATCGTACAAGCTCGTGCGGGTGGTCTATGCGCTCGACGGCGCGCCGATCTTCACGAAGGCCGATGAGGAGGGGACCCTCGGGGAGCAACAGGAATTCGAGGTCTACAACGGAAGCATCGTTCCGGGCGACCATACCTTGACCGTCAACCTCGAATACCGTGGCCACGGCTACGGGGTTTTCGCCTATCTCAAAGGGTATCGCTTCAAGGTCCGGTCGACGTACACCTTCACCGTCCCGGAGGGTCGAATCTCGACCGTGCACGTCGTAGGTTACGAAAAAGGCGGTCCAACGACTCCTCTCGAGGAGCGCCCGGACGTTCGGTATATCGAACGCGTCGAGCGTCAAGTTCGACTCGATGCAAGCGGTGAGGGCGATCGGTAATGCAAGCTCGTGGCGCGACCAGGTCGCCGCCCACACCGATGACTGGCAGGGGGCGAGCGCGTGGGGTTTGGCTGGGGTTGATCCTGGCTTCGAGCCTTTTTGCGTTCGATGTGCCTGAGGCCGCTGCGCAGGATATGGGCGCCGCCAGCCGCGAGCTCGCCGACCTCGAGTCGGACACTCAACGCTTGAAGGCCGATCGCGTCAGAGCGCAGAATCTCAAGAGCGACACCTTCGTAGAAGAGCGACTAGCCGACGGAGAGCTCTACCTGCGCCTCGAGGACTATCTTCGAGCGGCCATCCTTTTCACCGACATCGTCGACCACTATCCGGCGCACCGGGCGTACCCAGAGGCTCTGTTCCTCCTTGGGGAGTCGCTATTCCATGCGGGCGACTATCTCGGAGCGCGACGTCGCTACGCTGAGGTCGCGGAGCGGAGCGGCGAGCCGGCTTTCGCACCCTACCTGCAGATGTCGCTCAGCCGTTTGATCGAGATCGCAATCCACACGCGCGACTTTCGGGAGATCGACGCATACTTCGGGCGCCTCGAGGCATTGCCGTCTTCAGAGCTTTCTGTGACGATGGCTTACTTCCGCGCGAAGTACCTCTACAACCGGGCCGTGCCGATCGACGAAGTGCTGAACGCTCCTCCGAGCGCCGCCCTCCGTGGGGTCGATCAGGCGCGCCTCGAGCGAGCACGCAAGGGATTCCTCGCGATTGCTGATGGGGGTGAATACTCGCTGCGCGCGAAGTACTTCGTCGGAACGATCTATGCGTTGCGTGGCGAATACCTCGACGCCATCGCGGCATTCCGAGGCGTTCTCGGACTCGAGCCGGCCAACCAGCTCGAAGCCAAGGTCGTGGAGCTCACGTACCTCGCCCTTGGCAGGCTCTACTACGAAACCGAGCAACTGGAGCAGGCTGCCGAAGCGTATCGTGCTGTCGACCAGGCCTCGACGCATTTCGACACGGCTCTTTTCGAGCTCGCCTGGACCTACATCAGGATGGGCGATGCGATTCAAGCGGAACGGGCTCTGGAAGTCCTTTCGGTGGCCGCACCCGACAGCCCCCTCAACGCGGACGGCAAGGTCCTTCGGGGAGATCTTCTGGCCCGAAGCGGACGCTACGAAGAGGCCGAGATCGTATTCGATGAAGTGCGCGATACATTCGGGCCCATCCGCGACGACCTCGAACGCACGCGCCTGGAGCACCCGGACCTTCACGCGCATTTCCGCGCCATCGTTCGCGAGAATCTCGACAGCTTCGACCTCGATGACTTCCTCCCGCCATCCGCGCGGCGCTGGATCGACCTCGAAGACGACTACGAGCGAGCGCTCGAGGTGCTCGCTGATCTAAGCGAGGCGAAGCAGCTCGTGGCGGAGACGGACGAGCTCGCTCAGCGCATTACCGCTGCCCTCAGCGCACCCAACGGAGTCAGCGTCTTCTCGGACCTTCGCCGGCAGCGCGAGCGAAGCACCGGACTCCGAAACCGAGCAGCCCGCACGCGCGGCGCGCTGATCTCCCGCGAGGCAAGTCTGCGTGGTAACCGCCAAGGCGAGGTGGCGCGGGTTCGCTCGCGACGTGAGGAGCTTCAAGCAACCGTCATGAAGATGCCAGTCGACACCGAAGAGTTCGTCGACAGAGACCTCGTGAAGCTCGAGGAATACAGAGCTGCAGAGCGGCAACTTCAAGGCTTGCGCGTCGAGATCCTCGGGCTCGAGGCCCGCATCGTTGCATCGAGAACCGGGATGGCCGCCGTCGATCCCGAGAAGGTCGATCCCGAGGCGCTGCGGCAGCAGCTCGCGGAGCACGAGGCGGAAGTCAGAGACTTCGAGGCACAGCTCACTTGGATTCGTCGCAGGCTGGAAGTCGGCAGGCTTCACGTCGGCGTGGGAGACAAGCGATACCAAGCGGACGACGCGGAGCGAGAGAAGTTCATCGACCTGGTCACCCGGGAACGTCAGCTAGCCGGCTCGGGGGGTCCACAATACGACGACGCCTTTGCCCGCGTGGCGTCGATTGAGCGACAACTCGATCAGCGTGACGCAGAGATCGCCGCGATGGTACGAAGACGTGTCGCGGAGATGCTCGTCGTGGTCGACGAAGAGACCGCCAACCTCGTGAGATACCGCAAAGCCCTCAGCTCGCTGGAGGGCGAAACAGAAGATGTGGTGGGCGCGATCACGTATCTCAACTTCAATCGCATCCACCAACGGTTCTACGAGCTGGTGCTGCGCGCGGACGTTGGCAAGATCGACGTGTCTTGGGCCAAGCGCGAAGACCGCAGACTTCGCCTCGACGTCTTGACCCGCGAGCGAGCCAGAGAGCTCCAGGCACTCGACGACGAGTTCCGTGACGTGATGGATCAGAGCCAGGGCAGCGAGGGGGGCCCATGATAGCTCGCCTTCGTCTCGGCTCGCTCTTGCTGCTCGCCGCGCTCGCCGTGGAAGCGCTCGGAGGGGGGATGCCGAATCCCGCATCGGCGCAGAGCAGCAAGGGTGAATCGGGCGAGGACGCGGTCCCCTGGGATGGCGCGGCCGACGTGAGCCTCCCGCCATTCCTTCAGGACACCGAGAAAGCGGTCGTCGAGGAACGGGCGCCTCCGACGGAGCAGGAGCTCGAAGCGCTTCGCCAGCTCGAAGAAGAGGTCGAGAGGTACACCGATACCGGAGAGGCATTCCGATCGACCGTCGGCTCACTGGTTCGGCGCCAATACTTGCAGCAACGCAGAGAACGCGACCGCTGGTACGGCGAGCAACTGGCCACGGAAGAACGCGCCTTTAGCGAAGCGAGAGAGAGCTCGATCCAAGTATTCGAGGAGTTCGTTCGGCGCTACCCGAACCATCCGAAATACACGCCGGATGCGATGTTCCGTTTGGGCGAGCTCTACTTCGAACGGAGCGCCGTCCAGTTCCAGGCCATCTACGACAAAGCACAGCTGGCGAGAGACGCCGGCGACCTCAGCGCAGAGGATCACCTCCCGACGTCTCCGGACTTCTCTCCGACGGTCGTGCTCTACAAGAGCTTGGCGAGACGCTTCCCCGAGTATGAACGCTCGGACGGTGTTTACTATTTGATCGGCTACACGCTCAACGAGATGGGCCGTCCGGAAGAAGCGGTGGCCGCCTGGCTCGCGCTCGTCTGCGCCAACAAGTATCGATACGACCCCGAATGGCGACCGGCGCCGCCCGACGCATCGCTCGCCGCTCAGGCCAAGTATCCAGCGCTCAGCCTGGACGGCAGGCCGCTTGGGGCAACGGTCGGCGGAACCTTCGTCGATCCCTACAAGAGCTGCCGGTCGATCACACCAGAGGCCCGCTTCGTGAGCGAAACCTGGTTCCGTATCGGCGAGTTCCACTTCGACGACTTTGGCGCCGAGAACGCGCTCGATCTTTCAATCGCGGCGTACGGACGCATTCTCGAAAATCCCGACGACCGAAACTACAATCTTGCGCTCTACAAAGTGGCCTGGGCGTACTATCGAGCAAGTCGGTATCCCGAAGCGATTCGGCATTTCGCGGAGCTCGTCCAGTGGTCGGACGACACTCAGCGAGAAACCGGCAAGGCAGGTTCGGAGCTTCGACCCGAGGCGATCGAATACCTCGGCATTGCGTTCGCGTACGACGACTGGAACGAAAACCAGACCGCTGATCCCATCGAAGGCAAGCCCACGGGCCTCGAACGCATTCAGGATGCGTCTTTGCTACCCCAGCAAAGGCCTTGGACGCCCGAGGTGTACTTCCAGCTCGGCCAAGTCTATTTCGACGAGGCGAAGTACCCGGAGGCCATCGCGACCTGGCGCCTCACCATCCGCAGGTGGCCGAACCACCACCGAACTCCCGAAATTCTCAACGACATCGCGGTCGCACATCAGATGCACAACGAGTTCGAGGAAGCCATCGTCGCGCGCTCCGAGCTCACGCAGTACGTTCAGGGAAGCGAGTGGTGGAACGCCAACTTGGATCGCCCCGCAGAGCAGCGGAACGCCGAACAGCTTGCCGAGAACGCGTTGATCGTGACCGCGCTGCACCACCATCAGCGCGCACAGCGCTTGCGACAGCAGTGTCTCGAGGACCGAAACGTGCGGCTGTGCCGAGACTCGCAGGTCGAATACGGCTTGGCTGCAACTGCGTATCGAAGCTACTTGGAGCGTTATCCGAACAACCCGCAAGGCTACGAGCTGCACTACAACCTCGCCGATGCGCTCTACTGGTCGAAGAGCTACGAGCAGGCTGCAACTGAGTACGCCGAGGTCCGAGATTCGAACGTGGATGACAGCTATCTCGCGGAGTCCGCGCGGCGAGTCGTGGAATCGCTCAAACGAATTGCGGCTCGCGACGTCGAGGAAGGCCGCTTGGTCGTTCGCGACGATGCACCTGCTCCGGGTGGCGCCCCGCCCTCGGTTCGGCCGGTGGCGATGCCGGAAACCGTTCAGCGGCTGGCGCGCGCCAGGGAAATCTACCTCACACGCGTTCCACCTCAGCGCGATACCGAGGGTGTGCGGGCGGCCTACGACTACAACAACGCGCTGCTTCTCTACTGGTATGGGTACTGGCCCCAGGCCAAGGCGCGCTTCAGCCGCATCTACGAAGAGCGCTGTTCGGGTCCGCAGGCCGACGCGACGGGCCAAATCGCCTGGGAGAATCTTCGCGCCATGGCGGTCGCGGAAGACGACTCCGATGAGATCCGCCGGCTGGCGACCGAGATTCAGGATCGCGGCTGCACCTTCTCCGCGGGAGCCGAAAGGATCGACTGCAGCCTGACAGGGAATCGGGACAAGCCGATTTGCCGCGCTGGCGCGGACTTGAACGCGCTCGTCTACCAGGACGCGCTCGACGTCTACAAGCGAGCGGGCCAGGCACAGGGAACCGAACAGCGAATGCTCTACGAGCAGTCCGCCACGATGTTGGTCGCCGCGGTCAACAGCAACCCCAACGACCGGCAGGCGCCAGTCGCGCTCGAGTACGCGGCCCTCGCGCTCGAAGCCACCAACCGCTTCGACTCTGCGGCGCAGCTCTATCAGCGGATCATCGATGAGGATGGGCCGCGCAAAGCAGAAGACGAAGAAGAACAGAAGAGCCTCGACGCGATCGTCGCCAACGCACACTTCAAGCTTGCGTACACCGCGAGCCGAAACTTCGATTTCGACCGTGCCGTCGAGAACTATCGCGTCCTGGCCGATTCGCAGCGCTTCGCCCAGTCGACCGATCCCACGGTTCAGAGCAAGCGCGCAGACGGAATGGTGAACTCCGCGATCCTGCTCGAACGGTTACAGCGGTACCCCCAAGCGACTGAGTATTACCGGCGCGTCTACACTTCGGTCGAGGACCCTGCAACGAAGCGAAACGCGCTCTATCGAATCGCAGAGATGGCCTATCGGCAGCAGCGCTACCCACAAGCGATTGCCGGGATGCGCGAGTTCATCGGAGTATACGGCAACGATGGGGAGGCCGGCGACCTCGTCGTTCAGGCCCACTGGAGGATCGCCGAATCCTGGAAAGCACGTGGTCGAGCGGCCGATTATCGGAAGGCTCTCGTCGACGTCACGACCGCATTCGACCGTAGCGGCCAGCCCGCAGGATCGGTCGCGGCGGGCTATGCGGCAGAGGCGCGTTTTATTCTCGTGGATGGGAAGCTTGCGAGCTTCGAGCGCTTCGAGATCAAGCCAGGAAAGCCAAAGACAGTCGAGGCCTACATCAATGTCATCGAGAAGCAGATCGGAAGCGGCGCCAAAGAGGCACAGTCGATCGTCGAAGGCTACGAGCCGGTGTTTCCATACCGCCGCCCGCGCTGGACGATCGCGTCGTACGTCCGCCAGGGTCGCGTCTATGAAATACTGGCACGCTCGATTCTGAATACGCCCGTCGTCATTCCCCTCGATCTGAAAAACGCGCTTCGAAGGGCCGGTCCCGACGAGCGCCAGGAGTACGAGCTCGATTTCGACGACAAGGTTCGCCAGGTGCTGGACAGTCAGGTGCGTCCGGTCGAATGTTTCGCCGTCGCGCGATACGCCCTTGCTGCGCGGGCGGGCCGAGCCGGCAGCTTCGATGATGAATACACGCGGATCGCGATCGACCGCCTACAGGCCTACGGCGACGAGCGGATCGCGGAATGCATTGCCGAGGCCCAGGGCCGCGACGCGACATTCCAGGGCTACGTGCCAGGGGAGTTCGTTCGCTCTCCGAGAGGCAAGCCGATGGAGATTCGACCTGGAATCGCACCACCTGCTATCAACAAGGGGGTCGAATGATGCTTCTGCGGGCGCCCACGGCTGTTTTGATCGGAGCGATGCTTCTGTGCACACACGGGTGCAAGGGGCAATCTGCATCCAATGGCGGTAACGCCGAGGCTACTGCAGGAGGGGAATCACCCAACGGCTCATCAGAGGCAAGCGCCGGCGCGGACTTCGACGCGGGGCAAGCAAGCCCTTGGGGTGCCACTCACGCCGAGCAGTGTCGGCGCCCGTCGCCGCCCGACATGTCGTCCAAGGCAAGACGGGCCTTCGAGCAAGGCGTCAAGGCGGCCGCAGACGATGACCCCGGCTCGGCGGAGACGAGCTTTCAATCGGCTCTCAGCAGGGACCCGAGTGCTTACCCGGCGCTGTACAATCTCGGCGTACTGGCCGACCGCGCGGGACGCGAAGGCGACGCGATCAACTACTACCGTCGGGCTCTCGGAATCCTTCCCGACTACGAGCCCGCCGCGCGGGGCATCACGACGATCCAGCTTCGGCGCGGCCAAGTTCAGGAAGCAATCGCGACGGTGGAGCCACTCGCCAACGAATACCGCGCCAACATCGAAATGCAGGCCCTCTATGCAGAGGTCCTGGTGGAAGCGAGACGGCTCGATGAGGCCTGGATGGCAGCAAGACGAGCCCTGAAGTGCAATGAGCGCTTCGTGCCCGCGCTGATTGCGTTGGTGAAGGCCAGCCGTGCGCAGGGCCGTGACGAGCTTGCCGATTCGATCTTGGAACAGGCAATGGAGGTCGACCCGCAGGTCGCGGAGCTTCATTTCATGAGCGGCGAGAAGCTTCAGGCCGAGCCCGGCCGCTTGCGGGAGGCGATGGCAGCTTACGAACGCGCGATCCAACTCCGACCGGACTACGCAGAAGCTCGAATGGCGTTGGGTGTTCAACTCCTCGCCGGCGGCAACTACGCTGGCGCGCTCGCGCATTTCCAGGCGGCGGAGCGCTTGGTCCCCACGCTTCCCGCGGTACACGTCAACTTGGGAGACGCATACCGGGCGGGCAGCCAGTGGACAGAAGCGCAGCGGGCCTATCGACGCGCTCTGGAGCTGCAATCGAAGCTTCCCGAGGCCCACTACGGGCTGGGGCTCATGTTCCTGACCGCCGCCGGTGATTTCCCCGGTCTGGACGAGCTCAGCGCATACGAGAAAGCGGTCTCGGAGCTCAAGACCTACCGAGGCGAGATGGGGTCGCGGCTGGCAAGAGACGATCAGTCGGAGGAGTATCTGCGTGACTTGGATCGGATGATCAAACGCGTCCGCCGCCAGCTCGAACGCGAAGAGGGAGGTGCCTCGTGAAACGGATGGCTTCGATCGCCCTGATCGCGCTCATGTTCTTCGGACTATCGACCGCTGCAGCCTTGGCGCAGGACGCCAAGAAACGCCAACCACGGGTCATCCAACTCGAAGAGATCATCATCGAAGGCCGAGTGCAGAAGCCGAACGCGTTCTACATCCTGAACCGATCCAACCTCGGTTACGAAGTTCTCGAGCTTCGAACGAGCTTCGTCCGGAAGGTAGTTCGCAGCGTACAGAAGGAACCGTTCTGATGACGCAAGCACAAACGCCGAGGCAAGGACCGCGACCCGGAGCCATGACGATGGCGATGCAGTCGGTTCCTACGAAGCATTCGGGTCCAAAAGTGCTGCGGGTCGGGCTGTTTCGGGACAAGAAGATTGTCGAAGAGCGAATCATACGGCGGCGGGAGACAGTCTCGATCGGGACCTCTGCCAAGAATCACCTGATCATCAAAACGGGCACCTTGCCAGCGAAGCTCGAGTCTCGGTTCGAGCTCTTCCAGCTCGTTGGCGACGACTACATCCTCAACTTCACACCTGAGATGTCGGGCAAGGTCGCGCTGCCGGGTGGCGTTCAGAAGCTCGAGCACCTCCGCGACACCGGGGCTGCGCGAGACGCAGGCACGCACTATCAGATCAAGCTTGCGGACAGCTCACGCGGCAACATTCGCGTGGGGGACTTCACCGTCTTTTTCGAGTTCGTCTCGGCGCCCCCAATCACGCCCAAGCCGCAGCTTCCTGCCGCCGTCCAGCGGGGCTTCGTCAAGAACATCGACTGGACCTTCACCACCTGGGTCATCTTTTCGTACATGCTGTTCTTCGGATTCATCATCTACATGGAGAACGCAGATTGGGAGGTGGATAGGGGTGCGCAGGAGGTGCCTGAAAGCCTCGCACGTTTGGTTTTCGAAGCGCCGATGGAGCCTCCAACCGTGGAAGAGGAGATCGCCGAAGGCGAGGGAGAGGAAGAGGAGGCCGAAGCCAAGCCTACGGAGAAGAAGCCGTCCAAGGCCGAGGGCAGGGAGCCCGTTGAAGCAGAGGATGCAGGCGCGAGTGCCGAGGGCCGCGCGCGCATCGTGCAGGAAGCCGCAGCCCAAGCCGAAGCGATGCTGCTCGGCGCGCTCGGCGGAGAGGGCGGCGCGCTCGGAGACGTGCTGGCTGGTGGCGCCGTCACCGGAAACGCGGCCGACGTGCTCGCGCAGGCTTCGGGCGTCGGCGTGGCGACCAAGGGCGACGCCGGTGCGTTGCGAACGCGCACTGGCGGGGGAAGCGGCCAGCAAGCAGGCCTGGGCTCACTCAAGAAGGGGAAGGGAGTCGGGAAAGCAGCCAAGGAGGGCGAAGCCGTCAAGGAGCGCGAGCTACGCGGCAACGTGAACCTGAACCAGGGCGGCGACGTGGGAGGCAGTGGCGAGTTCGACGCCGCTCTGGTCCAGCGGCAGATCAAACAGCGCTTGAAAGCCATCACTCGCTGTTACGAGTCCGAGCTTCGAAAGAACCCCAGCCTCGCCGGCAAGGTCACCGTGACCTTCACAATCCAGGAGCGGGGCAACGTAACAAACGCCCAGGCCAGCGAGAATACGACGGGCAGCACTGCCGTCGCGAGCTGCGTGACCCGGACGATCAGCGGCTTCCGATTCAACCCGGGTCCAAGTGGCGGAAGCGTCACCTTCCGCTATCCCTTTGTTTTCCAGCCTCAAAATTAGCTTCGACTAGATCATAGTTTTACTGCTTAACTGTATTATGGATCCATTGACACGAGTATGGTGCAGCGTATAATCGCCGCAAGTTTAGGGGATCGTTGATGTTTAGACGGATGGGGACCGTAGGGCAGGTTCTCCTGGCCATTTTCATGGTCGGAGGAGGGCTAGGTTACGCCGTCGCTCAGGACTCGAGCGAGGCTACGGTCGATGTGGTCGAGGTCGAGCCAATGGGGGCTGCGGTCGAGCCGGTGCCGTCGTCGCCGGCCGCGCAGGCCAAGGCCGCTAAGTCTGCCGTCGCGAGCGCGAGCGCGAGCTGTGATGCTCAATCGGCGGCGCTTCAGACTGCGAAACGCGACAAGGACATCATCCGGGCGACCTGTCTGGACGACAAGCTCAGCCAGTGCTCCGCCAATCTGCAGAACATCAAGCGCCGGCAAACCGCCCTCAGCGAAGCCATCGCTGATGGGGACACTGGTCGCGCGAATCACGAGTCCACCGTCATCGGGGTGCTCTCGCAGAAGTTCAAAATGCTCGCGCAGGCTGCGAACGAATGCGTGGGTCAGGACCTCTTCGATGCAGGTGACACCCAGGTGAAGGAGCAGGTCGACCTCTTCGCTCCAGACGAAGACCCAACGGTGCTCACGGAAGTGCCCGACTGGCCGATCCCATTCATCCCCCCTCCCGTGAGTGGAGTCAGCTAAATCGCGGAACGGTGTCAGCATGTATGGGGGGAAATGGGGATCATGGGCCAGCGCTCGAACTTAGGGCTTGCTCTGGCTCTTGTGGCGGTCCTGAGCGCTGCAGTGCAACCGGCAACGGCGGCCGCGCAGGGCTTGGATACCGACCGCGCGAACCAAGAGGGACCGGGTTTCAAGGTCGGACGCTTGGTTCTACATCCGGGTTTCGCCGCCACGGGGGGCTACGACTCGAACGTCTTTCTCCAAGCTGCAAACGAAGAACCCTCCTACATCCTGCGCCTATCGGGCTATCTAGACGTCGCCACCGAGGGCGCCGTGCGCCAAAGCGAAGGAGATTCCAACAAGTCAGCACCGCAGAAGGTCGAGTTCCGCGGTGGTCTCGGGGCACGCTACTATCACTTTTTCAACGGGCGGATCCCGGTCGCTGTCGGAGGCGATGCGCACGTCGACTTCGCCTACAATCCCTCGAAGGTCTTCACGCTGGCGGTCCGTGATACGTTTCTTCGCACGGTCCGACCGTTCTCAAATCCAAATACCGCGGAAGGCCGCACCATCAGCTACGGCCGCAACCTCAACGTCGCGGCCCTGGAGCTCGTGGGACGTAGCAAGAGCCAGGTGCTCCAAGGAAACCTCGGCTATACGAACTCGTTCCAATTCTTCGATGCCGACGTCTACGGATACGGCAACAACGTGACGCACCTCGTGCCCGCCTCACTGAGTTGGCTGTTCTTTCCCACGTCGGCCATCGTCTATGAGATCGAATACGCCCACCAGAAGTATCAAGACCAAGCAGCGATTGAAACTTCCCCCACCTTGCTCTCCAACAACAATCGCGTCTCGAACTTGTTCGGTTACAACGGCGCGATCACCGAACGATTCTCGCTTACGGCGATGATCGGATACGCGGCAGGGTTCTACACGATCGGCGAAAGCTTCGACGACGTGATCGCCCGCGCCGACTTACGTTGGAAAGCGCGGCCCAACATCGAAGTCAGCACCGGATTCGACCGGGTCGTTCGTCCCTCGTTCATCGGCAATTACGCAGTCGTCAACCGCCTGCATTTGGACGCGCAGTTCATTCTCCTAGGCGCCCTCCAAATCGGATTCAAGAATTGGGTATCCTTCGACAAGTCTGGGCTTGCGCTCAATCCCGACGGCTCGCTCCTCGGAAACCAGCCCTACCGCCAAGACATTCGCGTGAACGTGAACATCTTCGCCGAGTATCGCTTCAGATCGTGGCTGGCACTGGTTTGCGAT
>DASRZF010000121.1:0-11279 GCA_035686645.1 Polyangiales bacterium | reverse complement strand
TTTCCGAGCTTTCGGCGGGTGACGGGCTCGTTCACGGGGGTCGAGCCGCTCGGCCATCCTAGGAAGCCCTCAGCGCTCTCTGCCATGGTCGATCGTGGGCGCAAAGAGCTGAGCGAGATGATCGCCGAGGCGCGAGGGCCGCTCTTGAAAGCCGCAGGCGCTCCTGAGGACGATCGTCCGCCGCTTCCTCACATGACCCTTGCGCGCATTCAGCGGCGCGCAAACTCTGCCGAGCGTCGCGCGGCGCTCGCTTGGGCGAAGGCGATCGACCTCGATGCTGTGACGTTCAACGCACCGTCGGTGGCGCTTTACACCTGGTCGGACGACCGCCAAGAACGCCTCTTCCGGATCGTCGAGCAGATGAGCTTCGAGCGCTGAGCTCTCGCAGCGCCCACCCGATTGGGCGATGAACCGAAGGGATTTGTATGCTGCATCGCCTTGGAGAGGTCCGAAGCCTCGTCAGAACGTGGATCTTTTTCGGCCAATCGAGTTGAATGGGGCTCGTAGGCAAACCGCGCAATGTGGAAGAAGGCAGTCTTTGGAACGGTTTCGGCAGGCTTCCTCGGCTATGTCGTCTGGGTTTCCATGCTCAGCCCCATGCGGCACGAGATCGAGTGGGACGTGGCAACGCGCGTCAGCGGCGTCCTTCAACGCACCGGTTTTTCCGACATCATTCCGATCGTGGACGGGCGTGACGTCGAGCTCCGAGGCGAGGTCGCTTCCGCGTCGGAGGCGCTGCGCGCAGAGCGAATCGTGAGCATGGTCCGTGGCGTGCGAGTGGTGAGCGCGCAGTTGCAGGTTGCCGACGACGAAAGCCTTGGGGGAGGTGAAACGTGACGTATCTCGTGCTGCAGATGGTGGGCAGCTTGGTGGCGGCGGCGGTGCTCGGTGCGGCGCTTCTCTGGCTCGGGCAGGTGTTCTGGGGGCGTTTGGTGGCGCCGGTTCGCGCCAAGACACTCGAGTACGAGCTCGAAGAAACGCGCGCGGACATGATCACGCTCAACGAGCGGATTCGAGCGCTCCACAAAGAGCTCAGCGCCTCGAGCGCGAAAATCGAAGCGCTGGAGCGTGCGAAACGGCAGCTCACCGCGACTCTGGACGCGCGCAATCGGACGATGCAGGAGGTCAGTACGCGGCTTTCGGTCATCCAACCCGAGGCGCAGCCGGGCTCGCGCGAGTCCGCCGAAGATCTGCGACGAGAGCTTCGCACCGCCGTGCAGGAGCGCGACGACGCACGCGCTACGTTGAGGCAGGCAGAGACCCGCGGCGAGCGATTGAGAGCAGAGCTCGAAGTTCTGCACGGTATTCACGAACGCATGCTGGACGACATCGAACGCCTCAAGGCACGCATCCGTGAAGCCGAGCTCGAGGTTCGAAGCACGGGCGAATCGCGGCCACCCGCTTGGTTGATGGTTCAGCCGTTTGGTGCCCGCGATGATCTTCAGCGCCTCGACGGCGTCGACCCGAGTCTAGAGCGCACGCTGAATCGTCTCGGGATTTATCACTTCCATCAGATCGCGCGCTTCGAGCCATCGGATGTGGAGTGGCTGGTCGAGCACGTCGACGGAGTTCCGGAGCAGACGATTCGAGATAGCTGGATAGTGGACGCCTCGCGCCTCGCAGGCGTGCAGCGAAACTGAGCGCAGCCCGCTACGAGGCGGCGTCGAGCGCACGATCTGCAAGTTCCGTGAGCGAGCCTCGCGCGCCTTCGAGGTCATCTTTCAGGGCGCCGAGGAGCACGCTCGCTTCATCCATGCACTCGAGCTGCTCGAGCTTGAAGCAGGTTGCGCCGAAGCGACTCGCGCCGAGCTGCTGACTGCTTCCGCGAACCATGTGGGCGGCCGCGCGCAGGCTCTTGAGATCACCGGCGTCGATGGCCTTGCTCATCCGGGAGATGCAGTCCTCAGCGGTTTGAAAGAAGCTGTGGATGACTTCGCAGAGGAACCCCGGCTCTTCTTCCTCTAGCTCGAGGAGCTGTGAGGTAATGCTGGAGTCGAGGGCATCCGGAGGAAACTCCGAAAGGCTCGAAGATGGCCGGGCCGCCCAGCGGGCGAGAGCCTTCTGCAACTGCTTCTGCGTGAAGGGCTTGGAGAGGTAGTCGTCCATCCCGGCGGCGAACGCAGTCCTGCGGTCTCCCGTCATCGCATGGGCGGTGAGCGCGATGATCGGAACGCGTCCTTGTCCCGACTCTAGCTCTCGCGCCCTCTGCGCTCGCGTTGCTTCATAGCCGTCCATGTTCGGCATCTGCCCGTCCATGATGACGGCAGCGTACGGGTGTCCATCCTTCAGAGCCTCGAGTGCGGCCGCCCCATCGTCCACTGTGTCGACGTCGTAGCCCAGCGCTCGAAGATGGGCGCGAACGACCTTCTGGTTGATCGAGTTGTCTTCGGCCACGAGGATCTTCATGCCGTTCGAGACGAGGTCCTTCGGGGGAGGAGGAGGCAAGGACGGGTTTCGGGGCTCTTCGATGGAGCGCACAGGCACGCTTGCCCGCTTCAGCGTCTCGAGAAGGGCGGCGATGATTTTCGTCCGGCGAATGGGCTTCTCGACGTGCACGCGAACGCCCGATTCGAGCAATTCGCTCTGTTCATGCTTGTGTGAACAGACCGCGACGACCGATGTTCCGCGCTCCGTCGCCACCTTGCTGAGCTCGGAAACCCGGTTCCGCCAATCCGCTCCGAGACTGCGGAGGTCGATGAGCGCGACGTTCGGCGCTGGGGTTCCGCGCAGCGCGCCGAGCGCACCATCGCAGGTCGTCGTCGCCAGAGCCTCCATCTTCCATGCGGTGAGCTGTGCACAAAGGGTCTCGCGAGCCCGGTTGTTGCCTTCGAGTACGAGAACTCGCATGCCCGAGAGCGCCGCAGTGACGGCCTTGAGCTCCGCGCTGAGCCTCTCCTCCAATTCGAAGCGCGCTTCGAAAAAGAAGGTGCTCCCCTGACCGAGGGTGCTTTCGAGCTGAAGGTCTCCTCCCATCAGCTCGACCAATTGGCGGCAGATGGGAAGCCCGAGTCCGGTGCCGCCGTACTCACGCGTCGTGGACGAGTCTGCCTGTGAGAACGGACGGAAGATGCTCTCGGCTCGTTCCTTCGAGACGCCCACTCCCGTGTCCGAGATCCTGAACTCGAGGTTGACGTGCCACGGGCCGCGGTCACGGACGCGAACGCCGATCACCACCTCGCCGTCCTTGGTGAATTTCATCGCATTGTTGAGGAGGTTGGACATCACTTGCCTGAGGCGAAGTGGATCGCCGCAGACCTCCGTAGGCACATCCGGGGCGATCTGGGTGATCAGCTCGATGCTCTTGGCCTGCGCGGCCGAAGCGTAGTTCATCGCGATCTCTTCGGTCATGCCGATCACGTCGAAGGCTACGGATTCGAGGCGCATCTCGCCGGCTTCGATCTTGGAAAGATCCAAGAGGTCATTGACGATCGCGAGGAGTGAACCGCTCGACTTGTTGACTTCGAGCAGGTACTCGTCTTGCGGTTTTGGAAGCGCGGACGGGTCGATCAATTGAAGGAGGCCGAGGATGCCGTTGAGCGGTGTCCGCACTTCGTGGCTCACGTTGGCGAGAAACTGACCTTTGACCTGCGCGGATGCCAACGCGGCATCACGGGCGCGTGCGAGACTCCGCGCCTGCTCGGTTGCGAGCGCGCGCATGGCCTCGGCTTCATGGGCCTCGTCGTGGAGACCGAACATGAGTTGCCGTCTCGACCAGAGGACCAGACCACCCACGACGGTCGCCGCCCAAAGGTGGAATATGCCCAAGCTCACCGCGCCGTTTTCATAGCCATAGGCCAGCGGAATCCATCCCATGAACACCACCGCGACCATCACCGCATACATCGAGAATCGAAAGAGGAGCGCACCGGCTGCCACGATCGCGATCGCCAGCGTTGTGGTGTTGCTGATCGCACCGCTGACCGCGAACATGGTGAGTCCCATACCTGCGGCGACCGAGATGGTCGCGACGGAGATCGGGGTGTCGAAACGCGGATCATCGACGCGCATCCCTGCCCAGACGCACAGCACAAGCGCCGAGGAAATGGCGCAGATGAAGACGTGCGGGTGATTCGGGGTGAAAGGCGGTGCCAGCAGGAAGAGCGCGGCCGCCGCCGCATAGATGAACGAAAGCACTGGCAGCATGTGCGAGAGGGCGCCGAGCGAGCGAAGCCGCGTCTGCTCGTCGCGCTCGCGCTCGTACCGAGCCATCGATCCGTCCCCGAGACCCCCGGGACGCTGCCCTTCGTCGTCCATACCCTAGTTAAACAAGCTGCCTTAGCCGAACCCCGTTGTCACAAGGTCACCCAAAAAGACGACAATTCGGGCCTTTTCGACCGGCGGAATTCTGGCAAAGTCGGGCGATGAGCGATCGGGCGCGGGCTGCGAAAGAGCTGGAGCAGCTCAGTCAGCAGATTCGGTATCACGAGGCAGCATATCGGGCAGGGGCTCCGGAGATCCCGGATGCGGCGTTCGATGAGCTCGTCGAACGGTACCAGGAGCTCGCCGATTTACTCGGGATCGACGCGGCCGAGCGAATCGATGAGCAGCCCGGAGAGGACCACACGGCCGGTTTCGAGACCGTCGAGCACAGGGTCCCGATGCTGTCTCTCGAAAAGCTCTCGCCGAATCGGCGCGACAGTGCCGGGGTGCAGATTCCTATCTCGGAGCAACTCTCCGCCTGGTTTCGGCGCCGCCTTAAAGAGCTCGAGGTCGACGCGCTTCCGGTGATCGTCGAGCCGAAGGTCGACGGGATTTCGGTTTCGCTTCTCTACGAAGCGGGGCGCCTGCGCCAAGCGGTGACGCGTGGCGACGGCCACCGGGGTGATGTCATCACTCAGCAGGTCGCCCAGCTCGGAACGGTTCCGACGAAGTTCCGCGAGAGCGGCAAGGGGTCACTCGAGATTCGCGGCGAGCTCTACTGGCCGCTCAGCGAGTTCACGCGCTTCAACGCGACGCTCGAAAAGCGGCTGATCAATCCGCGCAATGGCTGTGCCGGGATGATGAAACGCAAAGATCCGACGGGCATCGAAGAGACCGGCATTCGCGCCTTTTTTTATCAAGTTGCCTGGTCGGATGGAGTCGAGCTTCCTTCGACTCAATACGAGACCTTGCAGTGGCTCGCCGATCGCGGGGCCGAGGTTTACTCCAGCGAGGTCTTTCAAACGACCTCGGACGAGGCTGCGCTTCAGTACTGCGACGACTATCAGGCGCGCCGCGAATCGCTCGACTACGACATCGATGGCATGGTGATCAAGATCGACGAGCTTGGTTTCTACACACGGCTCGGCGCAACGGGGCATCACCCACACTGGGGCATCGCGTACAAATTTCCGCCGGAGCGCAAGCCGACGAAGCTTCTCGAGATCGAAGTTTCGGTCGGGAAGTCTGGCAAGTTGACCCCGGTTGCGATCTTGGAGCCCGTATTCGTTTCCGGCACGACGGTGAGCCGCGCGTCGCTTCACAACTTCGTCGAGCTAGAGCGCAAGGACGTCCGCGTTGGCGACACGGTCCTGGTCGAGAAGGCGGGGGAGATCATCCCGCAGGTCGTCGAGGTCGATGCGAGCAAGCGAAAACGCGGTGCAAAGCGCTACGTTCCTCCGAAATCGTGCCCGACCTGCGGAACCGAGGCCGTGAGCGAAGAGATCTTCATCTACTGCCCCAATCCCGCGTGCCCCGACCAGGTGCGCGAGCGGCTGCGCCACTTCGCGAGCCGCGGTGCGATGGACATCGACGGCATGGGCGAGGTGCTCGTCGACCAGGTCGTCGACAAGCTCGGCGTGCGCTCGCCGGATGACTTGTTTCGCCTCGAGGTAGATGCGATCGCAGGACTAGATCGGATGGGGCAGAAGAGCGCCGAGCGCGTCAAGGCTGGGCTCGAAGCGGCCAAAGATCGGGGCCTGGCGCGCGTCTTGAACGGCCTTGCGATTCGCCACGTGGGCGAGACCATGTCGGAGGACTTGTCCGCCTACTTCAAGACCGCCGATGCACTGCTCGAGTTCGCAGCGCGATACGTAGCCGAGGACGAAGACGCGATCGAGACGGTGGCGCCGGCGAAATCTGCGGAGCGTGGAGCGATCGAAGGGTTGGCTCGCAAGTCGGCCGATAGCATCTTTCACGAGCTCAATTCACCCGCAGTGCGCAAGGTGTTCGCGGGCCTCGCCGATGTGGGCGTGAACCTGACGGCGAAAACGGCCGACGTCCGTCCGGTGGCCGATGTGGCGGGCAAGACGTTCGTCTTGACGGGCGCATTGCCCACGCTCACGCGCACCGAAGCGACCAAGCGCATCAAGGCGGCGGGTGGGAAGGCGTCCGGCTCCGTTTCGAAGAAGACCGACTATGTCGTCGCTGGGGACGACCCAGGGAGCAAGTACGAAAAGGCGCTGGCTCTCGGGGTGGAGATCCTCGACGAAGCGGGCTTGCTGGCCTTGCTCGGCGAAGAGGGCTGATCTTCAGAGCTCGGGAAGCGCGCGCCCGAGGCGGCGTAGGCCTTCTTCGATCTGTTCGAGCGAAGTCGCGAAGCTGAAGCGAACGAAGCCCTCTGCGGCTTCTCCGAAGTCGCGTCCCGGTCCGAGAGCGACGTGTGCCTTCTCGAGAATGTCGAACGAGAGCGTGAGCGAATCGCGCCCGAAGTGACGCATGTCGACAAGGACATAGAACGCGCCTGGCGGGTCGATCGGGATCGAAAGCCCCATCTCGCGAAGGCCGTCTATGAGGACTCTTCGGCGGATCGCGTACTGCTGACGCATGTATTCGACGTGCGGGGCGCCCTCGGCCAGCGCGGCGACTCCAGCCTGCTGTACGAACTGAGACGTCGAGATGAAGAAGCTCTGCATGAGACTCTGCAGCGGCCGCATCGCGATTTCAGGCGCGATCAGGTATCCGAGGCGGAACCCGGTCATCGCGTAACGTTTCGAGAAACCGTCCAGCACGTAGCAGTTTTCGGTGAAGCGCAGCGGAGAGTAGACCTCCGCGCCATCGTACGTCAGGCCGTCGTAGATTTCGTCCGAGAGGATCGGAATGCCGAGACCGCTGAGCTCCTCGACGACTTCCCTCGGTTGTACAGCGCCCGTCGGATTGGCGGGCGATGCGAGGAAGATTGCGCGCGTCCTTGGCGTGATCGCTGCCCGCACTTTTGCGACGTCCATGATGAAGCCGTCTTCGGGACCGGTCGGCACGAGCACGGGCGTACCGCCGCAGACGGCGATCATGTTCGGATAGCAAGGGTAGTGCGGCGTGGCCATGATGACCTCGTCGCCCTCATCCACGAGCAGGTTCAAGCAGAGCAAGATTGCGGGAGAGGTCCCGCTGGTGACCACCACACGGTCGGGGCTGACGACCACGCCGCGGCGCTGCTCGCAGTCCTTTGCGATCGCTTCGCGGAGCGCGAACACGCCCCGGCTGTCGGTGTAGTGCGTCTCTCCCGAGACCAGGGAGTCGACGGCCGCTTGCACGGCGGCGGGCGGCGCATCGAAATTCGGCTCCCCCACACCCAGCTGAACGATCGACGTTCCGGCGCGTGCCATCGCCATGCCGCGTTCCATCACCTCCATGGCGAGGAACGGCTCCACCTCTTTCGTACGCTTCGCGAACATCGGAACAGGCTCTAGGTCCCTAACTGCTTGAGATCTAGCCGGTTCTTCGGCAGCGATTCTACCCCGCGGGCATTTGTGCCTCGGTTCTCGCCTATAAAACCTTGGAATCTCGGGCGATTACGGGTATGGAGCGAGTCCGATGGAGTCGCTCGTAGTAACCGTGATTGGCAAGGATCGACCCGGCTTGGTCGAGTCCGTGTCCGCCGCCGTCGAGGCGCACGGCGGAAGCTGGGTGGAGAGCCGGATGTCGCGCTTGGCCGGGCAGTTTGCCGGGATTCTCCGTGTGAGCGTGCCCTCCGCCGAGGCCGATGCATTGAGCGACGCACTCGAAGCCTTGCGCGCAGGGGGCCTTCGCTTGGTGATCGAGCGCGGCGTCGAGGACGCCGAGGAGGACGGGCACGTGATCTTGCTCGAGCTCGTCGGCAGCGATCGGCCGGGCATCGTGCACAAGATCTCGGAGGCGCTCGCGGCGCGCGGCGTCAACGTGGACGAGCTCAACACCGAGTGCGAGGGCGCGCCCTGGTCGGGGGGAACCCTGTTCAAGGCGATGGCCAAGCTTCGCGCGCCGAGAACGTTAGATCTCGATCAACTTCGAGAAAGCCTCGAGGCGATCGCCGGTGACCTGATGGTCGACATCAGCATTGGCGAGGCCGACTAGGGCATTGGCTCGCGCGCGCGGGTAGCGGCGCAGGAGTTGTCTCGCAGCCCGCGCCTTCTCCTCGGCGCTCATCCACATCCGCAGCGTTGCGAAGCGATAAACGGCCCTAACGTTGGGCAAGAGCGCCAGGTAGATCTGCCAGGACCCCTCGTAAGCGCTTGCGTCCAGGGCAAACGCGAGCTGCGAGTCGTCGACCGTTGGAGGCGCATCGGCTCTGCGGAGGCTCAGCAGTGCGCGTACCAATCGATCGATTACGTGGTCGCGCCGTTTGGTCATCACTTCGCCAGCCGGGTTGAAGGAGCGTCGGCGCCGGGTCCAGCTCTTGCTCCAGCGCTGATCCCAGGCGTAGAGCAGCGTGTTGTCGAAGTGCGCGAGCGCGATCAGCCGACTCCAGCGCATGCATTGCTGAACCGTTCCGCTCGCACGGAGGTTGACCTCCGGCACTTGGTCGCGCGTCATCGGGAGCCTTTGCGCGCCGAACTTCCGTTCGAGCCAGGCGAGCTCCGAGGGAAACTCGTGCGCTGCGATTTGCAGCGGGTAGCTCGGCTGTTTGCCGAGGTCGAGCGCGATGTCTTTCAAGTCGTCGAAGATCTGAAACGCTGCCAGCAGGTAGCCCCAGCGCCGAATCTCCTCCGCGTGGCTCACCGGTTCGAGACCGAGGACGCGAGCGCGCAGGTCGAGCCAAAGCATCATCACCATGTTGTTCTTCCGGTAGAAGTGCCAGCCCGTGTCTTGAAGCCGCATGCGGTCGACGCGACGGCCCAGCGCGCGTTCGCAGAGCGCCGCTTCGTCCAAATAGGTTTGGAAGCAATGATGCAGAAAGAGGTGGGTCGCGTGCACGATCGCGCCGCTCGCGTCGGCGAGAAGCGCGTCGATAGCGGCCGCCAGCCGTTCGAGCGTGTCGAACAACGCGGAGAGACTGAGGCCGAACTTCGTCGCGTGCGCCTCGGGGTCTACCCCAATCGCGAGAAGATGTCCGAGCGAGAGATCCCAGAGAGGGCGCTTGCTGGTGTCATCGCGGTATACCGAGCGCACGAGCCGCCCTGCTTCGTCGTGCCCGCCAGCCGCTGCCGCGAGCTCATCGAGGAACTCGTCGGCGAGCTGCATGTACAAGAAGGTCAGATCAGCGAGAGCGACCGATGTGCCCCAGGGAACGCCGGCCTTTCCTTTGAAGGCGAAGTTGTCGACGAGCGGTCCGATCTGTTCGATCGCGAAGAGCGTTTCTCGAAGCCCTGGGTGCGAGAGCAAGACGTCAGGAAGCAGCTTGCGAATCCGTCGTCGACGCATCCAGTAAAGCGGAAGCATCGCGCCGTGCCGAATGAAGTCGCGGCTCTGCCGAGCCTTATTCGCGATGACCGAGCGCAGGCTTTGAGCCTCGCGCAAGCACTCCCAGGCGCGCGTGACAGTTGCGATCGTTGCCCTGGTCAGCTGCGACTCTTGTGGGAGCGCGGGCGCGGGGTGGAGGAGGAGCGTCGTCTCGTAGCCGAGCCGGGTCCGTTCCGAGCCATCTTCTTCGGCCGCGGCTTCCGCAAGCTCCAACTCCCAGGCGCGCAATTTGTCCTGGAGCGACGTGACCTCGGTGCAAGCGTCCGGCGCACCGAGGGTGTGCAGAAGGGCCAACCTCGTGCTGAGCACGGCTTCGAGCTCTCTCGAAATCGCACCCCGTGCGCCGAGATCCGCCCGCATGTACGGGTGCCGCGCGAGCACCGCTTCCACCCTTCGCAGCGTGGCCAAGTCGTCGTCCGAAAACGCGGGCATCGTGATGGAAGCGAGTACCGTCATTGCGCCAGGGGTTTGTGACATGGCAGCTCAGCAGGCTCCAATTCCCTCTTGCTTGGTGCTAGGGTCACGATTCGGACGATGACGGTCAGAGGCCGAAAATCAAGCTGGCGCCTGCCTTTTCGGCGAATCGCAATGGCGACCGAGAATGCGCTCGAGCTCGTTCGCCTGGGCCATTTCACCGACCCGGAGCACGCACCGTACAAAGTTGCCCACCGGCTGCCCATTGCCAAGCTCCGGCGCTACGGAGAGGAAGGCCATCGGCCGACCGTCAACGCTCCCCTGCTTCTGATTCCACCCTTGATGGTCACCGCCGAGATCTACGACGTGGCTCCCGACATCAGCGGGGTCACTGCGCTCACTCGTCTCGGGCTCGACGTATGGGTCATCGACTTCGGCTCGCCGGAGCAGGAAGAGGGCGGCATGAAACGCACCCTCGATGACCACATCAAGGCGGTCAGTGACTCGATCGACTGGGTGCGAGAGGCGACCGGTCACGACGTGCACCTCGTCGGATACTCGCAGGGAGGAATGTTCGCCTACCAAACGGCGGCATACCGTGAGTCGAAAGGGATCGCGTCCTTGGTGACTTTCGGGAGCCCCGTCGACATTCATCGAAACCTCCCGATGGTCGAAGACAGCATCGCCGGCCGCATCTTCGAGCTCGCTCAGGGCGCGTTGGACACGCCGCTCGACAAGCTCGAAGGCCTTCCGGGAATCCTCACGAGCACCGGATTCAAGTTGCTGGCTGTTCACAAAGAGGTGGGCCAGCTCGTGGATTTCGTGAAGAAGCTGCACGACCGACAGGCGCTCGAGAAGCGCGAAGCGCGCCGGCGGTTCCTAGGAGGCGAAGGCTTCGTGGCCTGGCCTGGGCCCGCCCTCAAGAAATTCATCGACGAGTTCGTCGTGCACAATCGGATGCTTTCCGGCGGTTTCGTCGTAGACGGGAAGACCGTCACGCTCGCGGACATCACGTGCCCGGTCATGTTCTTCGTCGGCGAGCGTGACACGATCGCCAATGAGTCCGCGATTCGCGCGATTCGCGGCGCCGCTCCCAACGCGGAGCTGTTCGAGGTGTCGATGCGGGCAGGGCACTTTGGCCTGGTGGTCGGTAATCAGGCCATGTCGTTCACTTGGCCTACCGTGGCGAGTTGGGTTCGCTGGAGAGAGGGCCTCGGACCTCGACCCTCGGTGCTCGACGCGCCGCCGGTACTGCAAGAGCCAGAGGAAGCGGACTTCGACGAAGTCGA
>DASRZF010000120.1:0-10930 GCA_035686645.1 Polyangiales bacterium | reverse complement strand
ATGGCGGCGAGTATCGTGGAAATTCGTCGGAGATGTCCAAGAAAAACCTACACCTGGGTCTTCCGCATCCGTGACCAGATGGTCGTGGTCGAGGGTTCGCGTCTGATACCCAGAGCGCTTGGATCGCTCACAGAACCTTCTTGGTCGTTGGCTATTCAGTGCCGGCGACGCCGATGCCGACGCGCCAGAGTTGCTCGCTGAAGAGACTGGTTGCGTAAATCGAGCAGGGGTCGAGGTCGCCTTGGCCGAAGGCCAGGCTCGCGACGGTGTTGACGTTCTCCGCGATGATGGTCGCGTTGCCCTCCGGATCGACTCGAGCGATCTGGCCGGCCACGTTGAGAGCGACGTAGACGTTGCCCTCGCTGTCGATGGCGACGCCGTCCGGCGTGGTGGCGTTGGGGAAGGTGACCCATTTCTCGGGCGTTCCTGCCACTCCCTCAGCGGAAACCGGCACCCTCCAAAGGCCAGGCTCCTGGAAGGTCGATGCGACGTACAGAGTGCGTCCATCGAGAGAGAACACCATTCCGTTCGGGGTCGGCACTCCCGAAACCCAGTTCGAAACGCCTCCCTCCCAGGTCACTTCGTCGATCGAATCCTCGCCGATACTGTCGTCGGAAACGAGGATCGTGTCCCATGGGGTGGTGACGACGAAGTTGGGGGCGCCGAGTCCGGTCGCGATCGGTTCCGATTCGCCGGTGGAAGGATCGATGAGCAGAAGCTCTCCGGTGTCGATGGCAGCGGCGATGATGCCGTTCGCGTGGCTCGCGAGACCGAGGATCGATTCCGCTTCGGCGACGCTGGTGGATGTGCCCTCCGTTGTGACGGACAGGAGCTGGTCGTTCGCCATGCTGTCGATCGCGGAGACGAACAGGTTTCCATCGGCGTCGAAGGTGATGCCCTCGCTCCTCGGTGGGGTCGTCGTGCCGAAGGGCTGCACCTCGCCGATGTCGATGTCCGTTTCGCAGGTCCGAGGCGTCCCACCGGTGCCGCCCATTCCCCCGGTTCCGGTACTGCCCCCGGAGCCTCCGACGGGTGCGCTCGAGCCGGAGTCACAGGCCATGAGCAGCGCCAGCGTAAGGGAAGAAAGAAGCAAACACTTGTTCATCGGACCACCTCGTTCGATTGGGAAGCGGAGACTAACCAGCCGTGGGTGCGCTGTCACGCAGCTTTGCGCGTGCTGCGAGGGTCAGCGCTGAAGCAGCTCTTTGACCAAGGGGTTCGGAAAGCGGCGGCTCTGGGTGATGGCGTAGAAGCTTTCGGTGATCTCGGGGATCTTGCGCCGTTCGACGAGGATTCCGTCGCGGAGCTCGTCTCTCACGACGACCGGTGGGACGAGGGCCAGGCAATCGCTGTCGCGCGCAAAGAGGCGAAGCATCGCCATGTCGTCGACCTCGGCGACGATCGTGGGTCGGATTCCAGCGAGCTCTAGCAGCCGGTCGAAGGCCACCCGCACATCACTGTCGAGGCTCGGCACGAGGATCGGCATCGTGGCCAGGTCCTCGGGGAAACGGAACTCCTGCGCGTCGGGCGCGGGCGGACCTACGATGCTGACGGGTTGCACTTGCAGCAAGTGGCTGTGCCACGACGATTTGGCGTCGCGCGCCACAGGATGGTTCGAGAGGACCAAGTCGACCACGTGCGCTTCCAGCTGAGAGAGCAGCTCGCGCATCGTACCGGAACGAACGACCAGCTCTACGTCGCCTCGATCGAGGAGCGGACGGAGCAGTGCGATCTGAAAGTTTCGCGACAAGGTCGTGATCGCCCCCACGCGCAGAACCTTGCGCTCGGTTCCGCTGCGGCCTTCGAGGGTGCTCAGCAGCTCCTCGCCGGCTTGAAAGACGGTGTCGGCGTAGTCGAGCGCAATGCGGCCGGCCTCGGTCAGCTTGAGGCCGCGTCCCTCACGCTCGAACAGCGCGTGCCCGAGTTGGTCTTCGAGCTTCTTCACCTGAGTCGAGAGGGCGGACTGGGAGACGTTGAATCGCTCGGCGGCCTGCGTGAGCTTTCCCTCATGGGCGATGCCCCAGAAGTATCGGAGATGGTGATAGTTGAGGTCTGACATGCGCAATGTTCTATAATAAAGAACGATGAGTTTCAATCTTTGTATTTTACAGAATGGAAGTCCGTCACTAAGTAATCCCCGTCTCTTAGCGGAGGATTCATGCCGGCCCAGACCTTATCCATCATCACCCTCGCCCCATTGGCCCTACTCGCCGTAGGGCTGGTACCGGCCCGACTGGCCAATCGCCGCCCTCAGTGGATGCTGGGATTGGCCCGCTCGGCGACGGCTCTAGCCTTTGGGGTGGCCCTAATCGCGGCCGCGCTCTTCTTCATTGCGGGGAATGATCCATCGGCCCGGAGCCTGACCCTTGGCATCGCGGGTGTCGGAATCACGGTTTACTACGACGCGCTTTCGGCCGTGATGGCGCTGCTCGTCTCCTTCGTCGGGATCATCGTCATCGGGTACAGCCGAAACTACCTCGCCGGGGACCGGGAGCAGGGCCGTTTCATCAAGTGGCTCTGCCTCACGCTTGCGGCTGTGTTGACGATCATCATCTCGGGCAATCTGCTGCAGTTCACCTTGGCCTGGGTGGCGAGCAGCCTCTGCCTGCATCAGCTTCTGCTCTTCTACCAGGACCGCCGCGCCGCCCGGCTCGCCGCCCGCAAGAAGTTCATCGCGAGCCGGATGGGGGACCTCTGCCTCGTCGCGGTGATGGTCCTCGTCTACTCGCTGTTTGGCAGCCTCGATTTCGCGACGGTCTTCGGCGCGGCCGACGGGCTCCGCGACGTCGAGTCACTGCCCGTGTCGGTACACGTCGTCGCCGTGCTCCTCGTCATCGGAGCGATGCTCAAGTCGGCACAGTTTCCGTTCCACGGCTGGCTGACCGAAGTCATGGAGACTCCGACTCCCGTTTCGGCGCTGCTTCACGCGGGCATCATCAATGCAGGTGGTTTTCTCATTTTGCGGCTCAGCGATGTGATCTCGCTCTCGGTGCCGGCCCTCGAGATGCTCGCGGTGGTCGGCGGATTCACGGCGCTCTTTGGTTCGGTCGTCATGCTCACACAGACGAGCATCAAGGTTTCACTCGCCTGGTCCACCATCGCGCAGATGGGCTTCATGATGCTCCAGTGCGGGCTCGGCGCCTTTTCGGCGGCCGCGCTTCACATCGTCGCGCACTCGCTCTACAAGGCGCATGCATTCCTGTCGTCCGGGAGCGTCATCGACCTCTCCCGCGCCTCTTGGGTGGCCCGGCCTCACGGTAAGCCGCACCCGGCCCGCCTGGTGCTGGCGCTCGTGGGTGCGGTCGGAATCACCTGGGCCGTGAGCCTCGCGTTCGGCGCTTCACTCACGCGTGCGCCAGGGGTCTTTGCGCTCGGCGCAATTCTGGTGATGGGTGTTACGCATCTAGTCGCCAACGCCATCGATGAGCGTCCTAGCGTCTTCGTTATCGGAAGGGGCGTCGGATTCGCAGCTGCCGTGGCGGTCGCGTACTTCGCACTTCAGCTCGGCGCCGAGCATCTCATGGCCGGAAGTCTACCTGCCAAGCAGGCGCTCCGCGGCCCATTCGACCTGACCATCGTCGGATTGGTGGTTCTGCTCTTCGGCGCCGTGACCGTTCTGCAAAACACGATGCCGTACCGCATGTCCGATCCTCGCTGGCAGGCGTTCTACGTGCACCTCTTCAATGGATTCTACGTGAATGCCATCACCAACCGTCTCGTTCAGCGCTGGTGGCCGGTTCTTCCGGCCTCCGTCAACAAGGGAGCGAACCCATGAGCCAAGCACTCGTCCAAGAGGCGTCCTCGGTCGAGAACGTCGATCCGTCCGTCGAAGTTTCCCGACCCATTCCGGTTCAACTCGATTCACCGGAGCGTAGCTTTCGGGATCTCGATCTCGCGCTCAGCAAGGCGCGCACTCGAGTCGCACCACTTTGGCCGCTCAAGCATTTCGTCGCGGTCAATCCCTTCCTCGGCCTCTCGAGTCAGCGGTTTGAAGAGGCCTGCTCGACGATGCGGGAGGTTGCGGGCGCCCGAATGCTCATGCCCCGCGCCTACTACCGAGGACTCATCGAAGAAGGACGAATCCTCGACGAGGACCTCCTCGAAGCCATGCGAGCGGCTCAGGGGGTTCCGGGTGCTCCAAACGACCTTCAAGAGCTCCTCCGCGCGATTGAAACCGAGTCGACCCCTGAGGACGCAAGCACGGTCACCGTCGCCGATCTGCTGGATCGATTACACGGGCTTAGGGCCTCGCCTTTCGTGGTGGAAGAAATCGCCAAGTGGTGTGCAGCGTACTGGGACGAAGGGCAGGCGGCTTGGCGCATGCCATGGCGAGGCTTACCGCTGTACGCGGGCTGGCGGGCCGCAGCCTGCCTCGACCGCACCCCTGACGTGATGGGTTTCCATGGTCTTCGCGCGCTGGTCGCTTCCCTTCCGGAGGATCCGGTTCACCTCATCGAGACCAGCATCGAAGCCTTGGGGCTATCCGGACCTGCGCTCGATGCGTACCTGCATCGTGCGCTCTTCAGCATTCGCGGCTGGGTCGCCTACGCGAGGTATCTCGGCTGGTATCAAGAGCTCGATGGCGAAGAGGACGATGCGGTGACTCAGCTTCTCGCCATTCGACTCGCATGGGACTACGCGCTCTTCCGACTCCACGGCGACGAGCTGTTTAGCATCCGCTGGAAGGAAGCCGTGCGGGCGATGGGCGAGGGCGCGTCGTCGGGTTCCCGGACCTATGGGAGTCTGGCGCTTGACGTCATTCTGCAGTCCGCATTCGATCTGGCGTTTCAGCGCAAGCTCGTCGAGAAGCTTTCGGTACCGCCGGCGGCTTCCGTCCTCGCCTTGGCGCGCCCGCCGGTACAGGCCGCGTTTTGTATCGACGTGCGGTCCGAGGTCTTCCGGCGTGCCCTCGAGGCGGTCGCGCCTGAGGCACAGACGATCGGATTCGCCGGTTTCTTTGGATTCCCCATCGAGTACGTGCCCATCGGACAGCACGAGGGCACGGCACAGTGCCCCGTCCTTCTGAAACCGAAGTTCGTGGTCCGCGAGCAAGTGGCCGGAGCCGACGACGACGAGCGGACCGAGATTCTGGGTCTGCGCTTGCTTCGTCGTCGTGCGAGCAAAGCATGGAAGTCGTTCAAGAGCTCGGCGGTCTCCTCGTTCGTCTACGTCGAGACCGCGGGGCTCGGGTACGCCGCAAAGCTCGTCGGGGACGCGAGCGGAATCACCCGAACGGTGACGCACCCAGGCGCCGAAGGGCTCGATGCCAATGTGTTTTCGCGGATCGGGCCAGAGGTCGAAACGGGTACCCTCGCGGGGCGCGCGACCGGCTTCACTGAGGACGAGCGAATCGACGCTGCGACCACCGTGCTCAAGGCGATGTCGCTGAGGCGTGGTTTCGGGCGACTCGTGATGCTCGCCGGGCATGGGAGCACCACGGTCAACAACCCCCATGCATCGGGCTACGACTGTGGCGCTTGCGGCGGCAACCCCGGAGGGGCGAACGCCCGCGTGGCCGCCGCCATCCTCAATGATCCACAAGTGCGCGCTGGCCTCGCCGACCGAGGCATCGTCGTTCCGAGCGACACCTGGTTCCTCGGATGCCTCCACGACACCACGACCGACGAGGTCACCATCTTCGACCGACATGGCATTCCCTCGTCGCACGCCCAAGATCTTCAACGTCTCGAGGGCTGGCTCGCGGAGGCGTCGTCGATTGCGCGCGCGGAACGGGCGAAGCTGCTCGGGGTTTCCGCATCGGCCGATGTCGACAAAGCCATCGTGAAGCGGAGTCGCGACTGGTCGCAAGTGCGCCCTGAGTGGGGCCTAGCAGGCAACGCGGCTTTCATTGCCGCGCCACGCGCCCGCACGCGAGCGCTCGACCTCGAAGGCCGGGTGTTCCTTCACGACTACGACTGGAAACAGGACGAGGGCTGGAACGTTCTCGAGCTGATATTGACTGCGCCCATGGTGGTCGCGAGCTGGATCAACCTGCAGTACTTCGGTTCGTCGGTGAATCAGGATGCCTTCGGCTCGGGCAACAAGGTTCTTCACAACGTGGTTGGGACGCTGGGTGTCCTCGAGGGCAATGGTGGAGATTTGCGAGTAGGACTGCCCTTGCAAACCGTCCACGACGGGGAGCGCTTCGTCCACGAGCCCCTCCGACTGAGTGTCTTCATCGAGGCTCCGCCCGAGCAGATCGACGCGATTCTGCGAAAGCACGCGAAGGTCCGCGAGCTGGTCGAGAACGGTTGGCTGCATCTCTTTGCGCTCACCGATGAGGGAAGCTCGTGTCTCCGGCGAATCGCTGAGGGTCGTTGGTGGACCTAGCCGAGCTCGAAGCGGAGTCGATCTTCGTCATCCGCGAAACCGCGGCCCAGTTCGACAAGCCCGCGCTCATGTTTTCCGGCGGGAAAGACTCGATCGTGATGGCTCATCTCGCCCGCAAGGCGTTCCATCCGGCGCGCTTTCCGTTTCCGCTTCTCCACGTCGATACCGGTCACAATTTTCGCGAGACCATCGAATTTCGCGACCGGTACGCCAGCTCGGTCGGCGCAGAGCTCATCGTCGCGAGCGTACAAAGGTCCATCGACGAGGGCCTGGTCGAGGAGGAGACCGGTCCTTACGCGAGTCGCAACGCGCTTCAGATCCCGACGCTTCTTCGCGCCATCGAGGAACATGGCTTCGACGCGTGCCTGGGCGGCGGCCGTCGCGACGAAGAAAAGGCGCGGGCGAAAGAGCGATTCTTCTCGCATCGGGATCGCTTTGGTCAGTGGGACCCGAAAAATCAACGCCCCGAGCTCTGGAATCTCTACAGTGGCATCAAGCGGAAGGGTGAGAACTTCCGCGTGTTCCCACTCTCCAATTGGACCGAGCTCGATGTCTGGCGCTACATCCGGGAGGAGCGCATCGAGCTGCCGAGCCTGTACTTCGCCGCTAGGCGCGAATGCCTGCGCCGCCACGGGAGCATTCTCGCGATCTCGGAGTTCGTGCAGCCACGCCAAGGGGAAACCGTCGAGACCAAGAGCATTCGATTTCGCACGATGGGAGACGCGCCGATTACTGGCGCAGTCGAGTCTACGGCGAGCGATCTCGATGGGGTGATCCGTGAGCTCTTGAGCGCGTCGCAGACCGAGCGCGGAAACCGTGCGGACGACCAACTTTCGGAGAACGCGATGGAAGATCGAAAGAAGCAGGGGTACTTCTGAGCAGAAGATCCCGGACGCAGGGTTGCGGGCGCGAGACCGGCTAGTTCTCTTGCGCCTTGCCTGTCATCGGCACGAAGCGCACCGGGATGACCGACTCTTCGCGGAATCCATCCTCCGTCCGTGTCACGCGCAGGAGGCTTTGGAAGTCCTTGCCGACGGGGATCACTAGCCGGCCGCCGACCTCGAGCTGCTGCTTCAAAGGCTCCGGGATCTTCGGCGGCGCCGCAGTCACGACGATGGCGTCGAACGGCGCGCGCTCTGGCCATCCAGCATAGCCATCACCGTGGCGCACCTCGACGCTCCCGCCGTACCCGAGCACATCGAGGATCGCCTTCGCGCGTTGTGCAAGAGACGCGACAATCTCGATCGAGAAAACCTTTGCACCCATTTCCGCGAGGATTGCGGCTTGGTATCCGGAGCCCGTTCCAACCTCGAGCACCGTGTCGCCAGGCTTGACCGCGGCGAGCTCGCTCATCAGCGCGACGATGTAGGGTTGGCTGATTGTTTGTGCCTGGCCGATCGGCAGGGGACGGTCGTCGTAGGCATAGGGGCGCTGCGACTCGGGCATGAAACGGTGCCGCGGCACTTTGCGCATTGCCGCGAGCACCCGTGCATCCGTAACGCCGCGCGCTTCGATTTGCGCGTGCACCATCTGCTGCCGCTCTTGGACGCGGTTGCCAGTGTCCGCAGGGACTGGGCTCGTCGATCCCGAGCTCGGTGTGCAAGCGCCGATGACGAGCAGCGCGACGCTTGTAGCTCTCAGCATTGGAAAGACGTTAGCATGAGAACGACGGGGTCCCGGCCGTGTCTTGGCCTTCCGCCTGACGGGTCGACCGGCGGCTGCTACAAAGCGGCGTCCGGGCTTGGAAAGGTGCGTGATGCGAGCTGCAAGTTTGGTTTTCGGGGCGTTGGTGGTTCTTTTCGGCTCGGCAGGCGCAGGCTGTTCGAGCGACGAGAGTAGCGCGGCGCCTCAGATCACGAGCGCGGAGACGAGCCTCGGTGTCGCGAATGGCTTCGTCACCGATGAAGGCGTGGTTGCGTTCCTGGGGCTCCCGTTTGCAGAGGCGCCCGTCGGAGAGCTGCGGTTCAGGCCGCCGGTTCCGGTCGAGTCCTGGGACAGTCCCCTCGATGCCAGCGAGTTTGGTCCCGCTTGTCCGCAGCCCGTCGAGCCCGGGCAGGCGCTCTATCAGAACCAGAGCGAAGACTGCCTGACGCTCAACGTTTGGACGCCTTCGGCGGACGGCGGCAGGCGCCCCGTGATGGTTTGGGTGCATGGCGGCGGCTGGGTCTACGAGGGCACCGAGGACCCGCTCTACAGTGGCGCGAAGCTGGCTGCGCGTGGCGACGTCGTCGTCGTGAGCATGGAGTACCGGCTGGGCGCCTTCGGCTTCAGTCACTTCGAAGACATCGAGGGCAGCGGCAATGCCGGCTTGCTCGATCAGGCGCTCGCTTTCGAATGGGTGCGCGACCAGATCGCAGCCTTCGGGGGCGACCCGGACAACGTGACGCTCTTTGGGGAATCCGCCGGCGGGATGAGCGCGACCGCGCTGATGGCCATGCCGCGTGCGAAGGGACTCTTCCACAAGGCCATTGCACAGAGCGGCGCCGGGGGGACAGCGCGAGAGGCTGCGTACGCGAAAGCCGTTGCGGACAAGTTTCTTGCGGCGGCGGGCGTGAGCGATGTGGCCGAGCTCTCCGAGATGACGACCGCTGAGCTGCTCGCCGCGCAGGACCTCTTGATCGAGGACGCGTTTCTCGAGGATCTTCTCTTCGGCACCGTGGTCGATGGCGTCGTGGTGCCCGAGCCCCCCATTCAAGCGATTGTCAAGGGCAGCGCTGCCGGCGTGCCCCTTCTGACCGGAACGACGAAAGACGAAACGCGGCTTTGGATCATCTATGTCGAGCTTTTGGCCAATCTGCCTCTCGACGTGGTCCTGTCTTTCGTCCCGTCGGGTGCACGAGCGATTCCGGACGGAAAAACCGTCCAAGATGTCGTCGACCTTTATGCCGCCAATCGCCCCGGGGCGGAGCCCGGAGTCGTGACGCATGCGGCCGGGACGGACATCTTCTTCAGGCTCCCGGCGATTCGCTTAGTCGAGGCGCAGCTCGCTCACCAGCCGAACAACACGTTCCTCTATCGTTTCGATTGGCCACCGCCGGCACCCGCGTACCCGGAATACGACTTGGGCGCCCCGCACGCGTCCGAGCTGGCGTTCATGTTTGGCACGCCGGAGGGATGGACCGAGATCTATGGCACTGGCGGGATCCCGAACGAGTTACGCGACCAGATGATGGACGCCTGGATCGCCTTCGCAAAAACCGGCGACCCGAATCATCCAAACATGCCGAGCTGGCCTGCTTACGATACGACGGACCGACCGACCCTTCTCTTCGACACGACGGATGCGGGTCCACTCACCGAGCTGGTCAACGACCCCGCCGGCGACGAGCGTGCGTTCTGGGACGGGGTACCGTTCGACGGGGTAAGGCCTAGTTCAGAGCCTGAAGACCTCTAGGGAGATTGACGACCGGATGGGCGGCGGCCAGACGGGCTGAGCTCCCAGGCGCCGTAGCCGACGACCTCGTCGCGGCTGCCTGCGGTGTCACCCGAGCTTCGGAGGTCCAAGCGCCGCGGCCGAATTCCGTGCAGTCGCGCAGCTTCCAGCAGACCCCTGATCCCGATCTGTCCGCAGGCCTGCTCGGACGCGAGCCGTTGGGGCTCGAGCGATTCGATGGCTCGCGCCGTTGCGAGATCCATGCTCTTGGCCGTGTCGTAGTCGTGGTAATGGCTGAGATCCGAGCTGATGACGATCAGGGTTTCGTCGCCATCCCAAACAGAGCTCAAGAGCTCGGCAACTTGTCCCGAAGTCGAGCGGCCGACAGCGATAGGAAGCACGGAAAAGCTGCCCAGCACTTCTTGAAGAAACGGGAGCTGCACTTCCAGTGAATGCTCCCAGTGATGCGCATCGTCGAGCACCTCGACGAAGGGGAAGTGCAGTGCCTCGCGACGCGCGGTTTCATCGATGGGTACCGATCCGAGTGGCGTTTCGAAGGCCGTGCTGCTCGGAAGGGCGAGCCCGTCGAACGCCACATGATGACTCGGACCGATGATTACGACGCGCGCAATGAGCTCCCGCGCGGCTTCGAGCTGCACGTAGGCGCTGGCCGCAACTGCACCGGAGTACATGTAGCCCGCGTGCGGCACGATCAGCGCTTTCGGCCAAGAGTCGCGCACCTCTGAGGGCTGACGCGCATCATCGAGGTACTCGTTCACAACCAGGCGCAATGCGTGTCGGTCCGCCGGATAAAACGAACCCGCCACTGCAGCCGGTCGTGCAGTTCCCATGCACCGAATGTGAGCGCGACGATAGGCTTGTCAATGCGGGCCCGTGGGCCTTGCCAGGCGACTCCCGGAAGCCCATCGTGCAATGCATGACCCATGCCCTTCACTCGACGGTTTCGACGCAGTATTGGAGCCGGCTCCAAGATGGGAGGCTCGTTTGCGAGCTCTGCCCACGTGAGTGCAAGCTGGGGGAAGGGCAGCGAGGGCTCTGCTTCGTGCGCGCGCGCGAGGGAGACGAGGTTGTGCTCACCACGTATGGCCGTTCGAGTGGCTTCGCCGTGGATCCAATCGAGAAGAAGCCTCTGAATCACTTCCTGCCAGGAACGCCCGTGTTCTCCTTCGGCACGGCGGGCTGCAATCTAACCTGCAAGTTCTGTCA
>DASRZF010000119.1:0-7036 GCA_035686645.1 Polyangiales bacterium | reverse complement strand
CGGATTTCGACCCTCTGCGCCAGGTCTACTGGGGCGACACGCACATTCACACCGAGCTTTCGTTCGATGCCAACATGCAGGGAACGCGAACGTCGCAGGACGACGCGTACGCCTTTGCACGCGGTGCGACGATCCCGCTTCAGCCCTACACCGCAGACGGCTCCCCGACTCGGAGCGCCACGATCGACCGACCCTTGGACTTCGTGATGCTGAGCGACCACGCCGAGTTCCTCGGGACGCTGAAGGTTTGCAATGATCCAACGTCGCCCGGCTACAACGCCGATCAATGCGTCGAGTATCGCGCAGCGATGCAGTTTGACGCGACGCCGGCCGAGGTCACGTTCATCTTCGTCGAGATCAACGGGCTCACGATCTTCCCCCCTGACGAGGCACATTATCCCGCACTCTGCGGGCCCATGAACGAGAGCTGCTTGCAGGCGGGTATGGATGTCTGGTCCGAGATCGTGAGCAAGGCGGAAGGGGCCTATGACCGGAGCGACAGCTGCGAGTTTACTTCCTTTCCTGGCTACGAATGGAGCGGCGGCCCCATGGCCAAGAACCTTCATCGCAATGTGATGTTCAAGAACGAGAAGGTCACGGATCTGCCCTACAGTTACTTCGATGCACCGTATGCCGAGGGCCTCTGGGCACACCTTCGCGAGGGTTGCCTCGATGCCGGCAACGGCTGCGACGTGCTCACGATCCCGCACAACAGCAATCTCTCCGAAGGGATCTACTTCCAAGACAAGATGGCCAATGGTGAGCCGTTCACGGCCGAGTACGCGGCGTTACGGAACGCCATGGAGCCTGTCATCGAGATCTACCAGCACAAGGGAGCTTCGGAGTGCATACCGGGCGCAGCGAGCTCGGACGAGCTCTGCGGTTTCGAGTCGATCCCCTTCTCCAACCTCGCTACCACGGACCAAGAGCGAATCACCCCACCCGACCCGAAGGGCTTTCTCCGTCACGCCTACGGAGAAGGTTTGAAGCTCGAGGCCAATCTCGGCACCAATCCCTTTCAATACGGGATCACTGCGGCTACCGACACGCACATCTCTGCGCCTGGCTTCGTGGCCGAGAATGCCTTCAAGGGCCACGGCGGTGCGGGGCAGCCGAATCGTTTCCTTCCACCGCCTCAGGGCTTTCCCGACAACGAGTATCTCAGCCCCGGAGGCCTGACAGCGGTCTGGGCGGAGGAGAATGCGCGCGAAGCGATCTTTTCCGCGATGCGCCGAAAGGAGACCTTCGGCACCAGCGGTCCGCGGATCGTCGTGCGCATGTTCGGCGGCTGGGACTACCCGACGGACCTTTGCAACGCCGAGGATCTCGCCGCGCAGGCCGATGCAGCGGGCGTTCCCATGGGTGGCACGCTTGCAAGCGCGCCCGATTCCGTGTCGCCCATGTTCGTGGTCTCGGCGAGGCAGGATCCCATCGGGGCGCCGCTTCAACGCATCCAGATCGTGAAAGGATGGCTCGAGGGTGAGGACTACCAGGTCCAGGTCTACGACATCGCCGGCGACGCCAACAACGGCGCGAGCGTCGACCTCGGAACCTGCGAGCGCCAAGGCGAGGGCTTCGGCGACCTCTGCTCCGTCTGGCAGGATCCAGACTTCGATCCCAGTCAGCGGGCCTACTACTACGCTCGCGTGCTCGAGAATCCGAGCTGCCGCTGGACGAGCTGGCAATGTTCGACTGCCGAGTACGACTGCAACGATTGGAACTTCGAAGTCTGCGCGGCCTTGAAGGACGATCCAAATGGCGCCCAGAGCAACTACACTTGCGACTGCTGCGATCCAGCCACCGGGCTCAACGAGGGCTTCTGCGAATCGGTCGATTGCAGCGATCCCGGCCTGCTATCCGAACCCGAAGAACGCTGCTGCCACCAAGTCGAGCCTTCCATCCAGGAGCGCGCCTGGACCTCGCCGATCTGGTATCAACCACCGGGTTGATGCTTCGCTCGCTCATCCATTTTTTTCTGATCGGCGGTCTGCTCTTCAGTGCGAAGGCGCTCTACAAGGGGCGCCGCGTCGAAGGGCTCGAGATCACAGTCAGCGTGCCTGTGAAATCGACGCCCTCGGAGATCGAAACAGCCGTTGAGGAAGCGATCCTATTCAACGAGGCAAAGCGCTACGGCTGGGACAAGCGTGATCCGATCGTGTACACGCTTCTGGTCCGGAACATGCGTTTCATCGAGCCGGATTCCACGGACGACGATCTGACCCTCTACAAGCGGGCCATCGAGATGAACATGCAGGCCCACGACCCCCTGGTCCGCGCGCGCATGCTGTATCGGGCTCGCGAGGCTTTGGCGCACGTGCCGGAGGAACGAGCTCTTTCCCGCGAGGAGCTCGAGGCACATCGTTCCTCGCATCCTGAGCGCTTCGAACGTCCGGGCAGGTTTCGCTTTCAGCAGGTCTTTCTCAGTCGCGCAAAACGAGGCGCGTCTCTCGGCGCCGATGCGAGTACGATGCGCGATCGCTTGTCGGAGCTGGGAGATCAGGCACCGACCGGTCTCGGAGATCCCCTGCCCGGGCTTCGTCTCGAGCGTTCCGCCACCCTCATCGAGATTCGAAACGACTACGGCTATGAGCTCGCCTCGCTGGTCGAAGAGGCGGTTCTCGGTTCCTGGAGAGGCCCGGTTTCTTCGGTCTACGGGCTCCATTTCGTGAAAGTCCTCGAGCAGCGACCCGCCTACGTGCCCGTGCTCGATGCGATCGTCGCCGAGGTCAGGGCCGACCGAATGCGCGAGATCCGCGCGGAGCTCAGCGAGGAGCGAATGGCGGCGCTCCGGGATGCGTACACCGTGAAGATCGAGAGGGTTCCCTGATGCGTGCCCTGGGCCTGCTGATCGCTGCGCTGCTCGCTCTTGGCGCACCCGAGGTCGCCCGCGCGCATCCCTTGGCGCCCTCGGTGCTCTCGTTCGAGCAGCATGCTGACGGTACCGTGACGATGCAATGGCGCGCGCCGGTGAAGCGGCCGACTGGGCAGTCGCTTCGACCGCGGATACCCGAATCCTGCGAACCCTTGGCGCCCGCCGAGCTGCGCAGAACCGAAGACGAGATCGCCATCGTCGAGACGGTCGAGCTCCGTTGTGAGCCCCCGGACATGCTCGGAACCGTGATCGAGGTCGACGGTTTCGCCGACTCCAGCATCAACGTCGTGCTCCGCCTGGTCCGTGAAGATGGAACCATGCACCACAGCATCTTGGACGCCGGTACTCCGTCGCTCACGATCGCTAGGCCGGAAGACGAGTCTCATTCGTTCTTCGAGTACTTGGCGCTCGGCGTCGAGCACCTTCTCACGGGCTGGGATCATCTCACCTTCGTGCTGGGTCTCATGCTCCTGTTCGGTTGGCACCGACGCCTGATCGCCGCGGTGACGGCGTTCACCCTGGGGCACAGCCTCACCTTGGCCCTGTCGGTCCTTGGCATCGTCTCGCTGCCCATGGCGCTCGTGGAGGCCTCGATCGCGATGACGATCGTCGTCCTCGCGCTCGAGCTTCAGTCGGGGCAGCACGGTCCCGTCTGGAGGCATCCCTGGACGCTTCCGGGCGCCCTCGGTCTTCTTCACGGCCTTGGTTTCGCTTCGGTGCTCTTCGATGCGGGGCTTCCAGCCGATGAGATCCCCGTCGCGCTTCTCGGTTTCAATCTGGGCCTCGAGCTCGGCCAGCTCGGCGTGATCGCGCTCGCCGGAGCTTGCTTCGCTGCGATTCGGTCGCTGCTCCCGGCCAACTGGCAAGCCGACCGCGGCATCGCTGCGTACGCGATCGGGTCCCTTGCCGCGTATTGGGTGATCGAACGAACCCTCGCTGCCTTCGGATTCGTGGTCTAGCCAGCTTTCGCGCGATTGGAATCCATCACGCCGAATGCACCGGCAGCGACACGGTCGGGTGAGCCACGGTCTCTCGCGGCCAAGAGATACCCGCGAAGCTCGGCCGCAGCTTTCTTCTTGTCGAACGTAACGAGTAGCGAATGTGGCGTTTCTGCCAGGGCTTCATGGAGATGTTCGAGAAACCCGGCACACTCTTCGATGGCAAGAGCGAGCTTGGATGCGTCGATCGCGCCGTGTTGGGCGAGGGCGCCCACCGCGCGCGCCAGCGGACCTCGACGTTCATACTCAGTGGCTTCGCTGAGCCGAGGGCCGAAGACGCGAAAGTGGCGAACGAACTCGGCGACGAACTTCAAGCTATCCAGGTCGCTCCAGCGGTTGACATTCGAGGGCGCCACGGCGGCTTTCGCAATGAAGGCCCGCAAAATGAAACGGAACGCCCAGATGTCCTGCTGCACGTTCTTTTTTACACGCTCGCTTTTCGGTTCGTTGCGAACGGGTCCGAGAATGGCCCGGAGCTGCTTGGCGGCGTCCTTCACGGTTTCCCGCACCTCGCGAATTCCGCTTCGCATCCGCTCGGCCGGAAGGGCAAGGCCAGGTTCGCAGTCCGGTTCCGGAAGCGCGTTATCGAGAGCGGATCGAACCTTCGAATGGATGCCCATCGCCAGTGTTTCCACCGATTCCCGGAGCGCCCTCAACTCGCTCGATGTCCTAGTGATCTCTGCCCGGGCGCCGGTGATGTGGTGTGCATCGAGGGAGAGCAACCTTGCTTCGAGCTCGTCCGCAAAGGCTTCGACGCCTTGCACCAAGAGGAATCGCGTGAGTGTGCGAAGCTCTCTTCGAACGGAGGCCAAGACGATGTGTGCGCGATAGAGCCCTTCGTCCTCGAAGATCTGCCGATCCGCGATCCCCAGATATCGATGCGCGCGGAGCAGAGCCAGAAATGCGATGACGGTCGTCATCTTGGCTGCCTCGCTCTTCCAGGATTCGAGCTCCGGCGTCAGTCCGGCGGGGCGCACGAGCTCAGCGACATTCGAAAACTCGAGCGGTTCGGGCGGATGAAAGAATGCGTTTCGACCTAGGTCGCGAAGAAACAGATCCGAGCTAGCCTGGAAGGCGCCGGCATCGACGAGCGGAAGCTCCAGAAGCCGCTCACTCACCCGGTGTGCATCGCGAAGCGAACGTTCGAGTGCTTTCAGGGAGAGCTCAGGCTCGCCCAGACGCTCGCCGACCGGACGCAGCGCTCGGTCCTCCGTATCGCCACCGCCGAGTCGAGCGACGAGCTCGAGGGCCCATGCAGAGGAGACGTGCACCGCATGTAGATGAGGACGGAAGTCGCTGACCGACTCCGAGAGCGGGTGGTTCTCGAGATGGCGAAACGCAACGAGCCCAGAAAGGGCCGCCTGCAGAGGGAGCAAGGCATGCTCGCGCTGCCTCTTGCTAAGCCCTTCCCTCCAGCGGCCCCAGAGCTCCGCGTCGGCAGGCGTCCAGCGTTCAGCCGCGAAAAGGAGGCCCTCTTTGGCCGCGTCGGGACGGTGGCTCATATGGGGGGTCGACTCTAACAGCGCCCCGACAGGAACGGGGATTCTCAGTGTAAGTGCTTCAAAACAGGCCGGATTGCGAGCCGCTCGGCTGCTTGCGGCCTAGGTGCTCGAACGCATGCCGCGTCGCCACCCGCCCCCTGGCGGTGCGCGCCAGCAAGCCCTTTTGTAGGAGATAGGGCTCGTACACGTCTTCCAGCGTGTCCCGGGGCTCGCTGAGGGCAGCCGCCAGGGTTTCGATTCCCACCGGACCGCCATCGTAGTGGTCGATGATCACGGTGAGATATCGCCTGTCCATTTGATCGAGGCCCGCGCGATCCACGTCGAGCCGATCGAGGGCCTCGTGCGCGGTTCTGATATCGACTTTGCCATCCGACAAGATCTCGGCGAAGTCCCGGGCGCGCCTCAGCAAGCGATTGGCGATCCGAGGGGTGCCCCGCGAACGCCGGGCCAACTCCTGAGCGGCTTCTGTAGAGACCGCGAGCTTTAGGAGCTTTGCGCTCCGTTCGATGATCGAGCGCAAGGCGTCGTCCGGGTAGTAGTCGAGACGTGCGACGTACCCAAAGCGCGAGCGCATCGGATTGGTCAGGAGTCCGGTTCGCGTGGTCGCCCCGACCAGCGTGAAGGGGTTCAACGGAAGCTGCAGTGTTTGCGCATAGGGTCCGTCCCCGTTGACGATGTCGATCCGGAAGTCCTCGACGGCCGTGTAGAGGTTTTCTTCGACCGTTGCGTTGAGGCGATGGATTTCGTCGATGAACAGCACGTCATTGGGCTCGAGCTTCGTGAGGAGCGCCGCGAGCTGTCCCTTGTGCTCGATCGCAGGCCCCGACGCCGAGTGCAGTGTCACACCGCGTTCGCCCGCCAAAATCAGCGCTAGAGTGGTCTTGCCGAGCCCCGGCGGCCCGCAGAACAGCGTGTGGTCGATCGGCTCGCCCCGCCGCCGCGCGGCTTCGACGAAGACCCGGAGGTTGTCCTTGATTCGGTCCTGGCCGACGAAATCGTCGAACTGCGCCGGGCGGAGGCTTCGATCGAGCGCTCGGTCCTCTGGCTGTTCGTCGGTGATCAAGCTCTGGTTCGCTCTGGCTTCCATTTCAGTCATGCCAAGGCCGACAGTGCAGCGCGCAAGAGCCCTTCCACGTTCTCGTCGCTCGAATCACCCATGATGTTTCCGACCGCCGCCTCCGCTTCACTTCGTTTGTATCCCATCTGCACCAGGGCACCAACGACTCGGTCTTCGATCGAGCTTCCGGTGCTCGGAACCGCGCGCAAGCGCACCCCAGTCCTGCCGGTCGGGGCGAAGTCGAGCTTGTCTTGTAGATCGACGAGAATTCGCTCGACGGTCCTCTTGCCAACCCCGGTAATTCCTTTGAATGCGGCTTTGTCCTGGCGCGCGATCGCATCCTGTAACTCACTCGCGTTCATCACGCCGATGATCGCGAGTGCGAGCTTCGGCCCGATGCTGCTCACCTTGAGAAGAGCTCGGAATGCGGCGCGATCTTCGGGCGTGGCGAAACCGAACAGCGTCATCGCGTCTTCTCGAACGTGCGTGTGGATCTCCAACGTAACCGCCTCGCCTGGCTCCGAGCCGATGCGCCCTACGGCCCCAGGCGGCAGAAACACCTCGTACCCCACACCATTCACATCCACGATCACCGAGCCATCGGCCT
>DASRZF010000118.1:0-3183 GCA_035686645.1 Polyangiales bacterium | reverse complement strand
CGAGAACTTCACCGTTCTGGCCCCGGACCTCTTGGGCCACGGCGAGTCGGACAAAACCAAGGGCGACTATTCGCTCGGTTCCATGGCTTCTACGCTCCGCGATCTGATCGTGGCCCTGGGATACAAGCGCGCCACGGTGGTGGGGCAGTCGTATGGCGGTGGGATCGCGATGCAGTTCGCGTATCAGTACCCCGAGCGCTGCGAGCGGCTGGTGCTCGTCGATGCAGGTGGTCTGGGTAAGGAGGTCAACCGGCTCCTTCGGATGCTGACCTTACCCGGGTCCGAAGCCGTTTTGCTCTTGGGCTGCGCACCGCCCGTCCGCCGCGTGGTCGAGGCGATTGGCCGGGTCGCGTTCCGAAAGAAGCTCCAGAACGACACGGTAATTCCCGAGCTCTGGCGGAGCTACTCGTCCCTTGGGGACGTAGAGGCGCGCCGCGCGTTTCTGCGCACATTGCGCGCAGTGATCGACCCGCGGGGTCAAGCGGTGAGCGCGAATGACAAGCTTTACCTGGCCGCGGGAATCCCGACGCTCATCATCTGGGGCGAGAATGATCGGATCATTCCGGTACGGCACGCCTATGCCGCGCACGCGGCGATCCCCGGAAGTTGGCTCGAGATCATCGAGGGGGTGGGCCACTACTCCCACGTCGAAGCGCCCGAACGCTTCGTCACCGCGCTCACCGAGTTCATCGAGTCCACGCGGCCGGCGCGGATCAAAGTGTCGCAGAAGCAAATCTTGGGGCCGCCCAATACGACGCGTTCCGGATCTGAGTCATAGGAGGTCATCGATGGGTACACCCAGGTTCAAGCTCTATCACTACCCGGCGACACGAAGCGCGCGGGTGAAGTGGATGCTGCACGAAGTGCTCGACGACGACTTCGAAGTCGAGATCGTACCGGTGTACGAGAGAAAGCAGTACGAGCCCGAGTACCTCAGCAAGAACCCAAACCACAACGTGCCCACGTTGGAGATCAAGATGCCGGACGGCCGTTCGATGCACATGATCGAGAGCGGCGCGATGGTGACGTTTCTGGCTGACGCGTTTCCGGAGAAGGGGCTGGCACCGGCGCCGAGCCCGCTCTCACTCGAACGCGCGGATTATCTACAGATGCTCCACTTCGGTGCCTCCTGGATGGACATGATGCTTTGGCAGATTCGGGTGCATGAGCATCTTCTTCCGAAGGAGCAGCAGGACCCGCGCACGATTCAGCGCTATCGCGAGAAGTTCACGAACGAGGCCGAGCCGCAGATCAGAAAGCGCTTCGAGCGCCACCCATTCATCTGCGGTGATGCGTTTAGCGCAGCAGACTGCGTCATGGGGCACACCGTGAGCTGGGCGAGAGGCTACGGGCTCTGCCGTGACGAGATCTTCCGCGGCTACATTTCGAGACTGTCAAAAAGGCCGGCGTTTGTTAAGGCGTTTTCTGACGTCGGCGCCTTTCAAATCAAAGCGCCGGAGGGATCCTCGCTCTTGGAGCGGTTTACTGGGTAGACGCCGTGTCTAATGAATGTGCGCTTACGGCCACTATGCATGCGAGCGCCTCCGAGGCGTTGCAGGCGGTGGAGCGCGCATTTGTGAAGGCGCATGTGTTCTTGACCGAAGCCCATCAGCTCGGTGGGCTGGCCTTGGTCGCGCATTGGGACATGGAAGGTGATCATCGCCAGCTCTTGGTCGACGCACTGCTCGAAGAGTCGGTGAACCTCGATGAGAGCGCGTTCGAGACACTGCAAGAACCTTGGGAAGGAGTGCTCACGGGCTCGCTTCACATCACGCTCGAGCACGAAGGCAGGGACAGCAAGGTGGATGTGCCTGCGGTGCCTGGGTGATCGGCGGCGCGCCCGTCTGCTGTTTTGCGCGTGTCCTCGAACTCGCAAATCGGGACGCCTAGATAGGGACTACGCCCATGTGTCACCGTGTGCTGGAAGGTAGCGACGTGCATCCTGTTCACGCGATGTCGTTCATGCAGAACGTTTTTGCGCGTGGAATAATTACGTATAGACGGCGTCCCGAAGCTCGCGAGACCCTCGCAGATCTTGGGGGTTGGTGTCGCGTGTTGCTTCACTCCTTCCAAGCGGGCTTTCTGAAGGAGGCTATCATGGGCAAACTATTTCCAATCACCGTCGTCGCATTCGCCGCGGCGGCATTCTTCGTCACCGACGTCAAGGCGGACAACAGTGCAGGCGTCTGTAACTCGATCGTGGCGAGCGGCATGCGTGGAGCGCAAACATGCGAGAACATGAGTTGCGCGCCGGGCGACGACGCGTGCATGGATGTGACCAATGTGTTCATCGAGTTCGTCACGACCGACGGCTGTGTGGACTTGTTCGCCAACGGCGAGCTCAAGGGTCTACCGGGCAACGCTTCGATCCAGCCCAACGGCCCGAACGCCGGTGGCGCCAAGCACGTTCAAGAGCTCATCTGTGGAGCGGTTAGAGACTGCGGCCTTTGTCCGTCCGCGCTCTTGGTTGGAATCTGCGTGCTTCCCTGCGAGGACTAGCGCCAGAAACGAAAAAGCGAACGGAAAGCCTCGGTTTCGGCCGGGGCTTTCTTGTGCTCTGCGGCTGCGGTTACGGCAAGGTGGATGTGCCTGCCGTGCCTGGTGGCTGAGGTTCGTGAGGAGATCAGGCTCGCTGGTGAGGCGGCCCGTCGAAGACGATGACGCCATCGACCAGCTCGATGACCCGTTCACATCGTTCCGCGAGGTGTCGGTCGTGTGTGACGATCAGGAACGCTGTGGCCGTTTTGGCGTTTCGTTCGAGGAGAAGCTCCATGACCTGATCGGAGGTCTGGGTGTCGAGGTTGCCGGTGGGCTCGTCTGCGAGGACGAGAGGCGGATCATTCATCAACGCTCTGGCGACGGCGACGCGCTGCTGCATGCCGCCCGAAAGCTGACGCGGCCAGGCCTCGGCCCATTTTCCGAGTCCCATGGAGTCGAGGAGCGCGCGCGCGCGGGGCTTCATGGTCGCGCGGAACGCACCCTCGGCGGCGGCGCTCGGGAGCATGACGTTCTCGATGACGCTTAGGCCCGGCAAGAGATGATGCGACTGGAAGATGAATCCAAGCTTCTCGCCGCGAAGATCGGTGAGCGCGCGCTCGTCGAGCTCCTCGACGGTCCGCCCCTCGATCAGCATGCGTCCCTGGGTGGGGCGATCGAGAAGGCCGATGATGTTGAGCAAAGTGC
>DASRZF010000117.1:0-2317 GCA_035686645.1 Polyangiales bacterium | reverse complement strand
AGGGTTCGAGCCGTCACCTAGCACAAGCTGACGGTCCAGTTGACCCGCCATCTTCTCGGTGAAGACCTCGAGCAGGTAGGCGAGCAGACCGGGGTTGCTGTCTTCGACGAGCTCGATGCTCATCTTCGCGCGCCCGTAGATCTTGAACGCGTTGAGGGCCTTCTGAGCGAGCGTGCCCTCGCCCTGTGAGAGCGTGCCAGCCTCGAGCGCCCACCCGACCGTCACGGCCGTCGCCTCTGACGGCATGTTGTGGATCTTCGATGTCATCTGGACCTGGCGGGCCAGCGGGAAGAGCTTACCAGCGTCCTTGATCTGGCGGATGATGTCGTTCTCGACGATCGTCGGGACCAACGTGCCGCCGGTCGAGCCTGTACCAGGGGTGGTGCCCGTAGCGTAGTCGGCCTTCGTGATCGCTTCCCAGTTGGACCCGAAGTGCTTCTCTTGGAGAGCCGCGTACGCCTTGTCCTTCTCGGTGGCGTTCTGGTGACTGTTCGCCATGAACTCGCGCAGGCCGAGTTTCGCAGTCCTCGTGAACCACGTGTGAATGGCCATGAGGGTCGTCGGATCGGACATGGCCGATCCACTCGGGACGCTGCGAGCCGCGGCCTCGAACGAACCGGCGTGGTCCTTGATCGACTTGGGGATGACGTCCTTGAGGCCGTCGCCGCTCGAGATCACCCCGAGCGTCGAGAGCTTCATCACGTTGAGGTCGATGCCGTGGTTGACCCGCGCGAGTAGGTTCTCGTACGACTTGTTGAACTCTTCTTTGAGGTCCCCGACCTCCCTGGTGCTCTTGAGAGCCAGTTTCTCGATCTTCTCGTCGAGCGTCTTCGTGTTCTTTGTGCTGAAGTCAGCGACGTGCTTGATGCCGTCAACCAGGGGCTGCAACTCGACCGCCCCCTCCATCGCTTCCAAGGCAGTATCTTCGGCCATTTTAGAGACTCCTCGCGGTTTCGGTGACCCGAAGCGCCGCGTCTGCGCGGTCGATCGACCGCTTGATGTTCTGGATCTCCCGCAACGATGCGGCGGACACCCGGATGACTTTCGGAGGCGCAACAGGGTTCGTACCCTCGGGCAGCACCGGCGCTTCGGCCTTGATCATCCGGAAAAATACGTTGGCGATGTCGGAACCGACGAGGCCGCGCTGAATCGCGCTCGACACCGCGTCGGCGTTCATGGGGATGGCGACGATCGAGTACTCGAGCAGCTCCCACTTCTTGAAACGGTAGCCTCGGGTGCGCCCGTCCTCCCCCTTGATGTTGTCGTACTCGATGGGCCGGAAGCCGATCGACCACCCGCCGATGCCCTCGGCCGCGAGGTTGTACGCAGCCTCGCCGAGCGGGGTGCTGCGAAACTGCGTTCGCGCGTAGATCCCGCCGTCTCGAACCTCGAGCGACATGGCGCGACCGATGATCTTCTCGAAACTGTAGTCGTGGTCGGCCATGACCACCGGGTTTCGCATGAAGGAGTCCACCTGAGCCCCGCCAGCCTCCACGACGTCGCCGGCGCGGTCGGGGTTCGCGGTGGTGATGAGGTGGAGTAGCTCCCGCGTCGTCGGGTTCTTAGCCTTGACGATCTGCTCGACGGCCGCACGCATGACGTTCGGGACGCAGGGTTCCATGTTTTCGTCCATCTATTCCTCGCTCACTACCGGCAACGCTACACACCGGCAGTTGATGACCTCGTCGGCTTTCCCGTTCGGGTCGTTGGGATACCTGAGCCCGTTGGAGAACGTCTCCCCGATGGCGATCTTCTCGCCGTCGATCTTGTGCGAGTCGCGCACCGCGTCGTCTCGCGCCGACAACCACTCCTGCATGTGAATCCCCGCGTCGATCATCTGGACGTGCCGGCCACCGGAGAACGCGGACCCGACCTCGGTCCTCGCAATGGTGTTCGCCCGCGTGCGGGACATATCGAAGATGTCGCGGATGCGCTCCGCCATCTCGGCCGTCGATTCGCCCTCTTGAATCCCCTCGGCCAGCGCCTCGCGGATCGCCTGCTTGATCCTCGCGTCAACGTCAACGATCTTGTGGACGAGCTCGGTGAGGCGCGCGACGATGCGAGGGTCGAGCAGCGAGACGGACGTCCGCAGGGCCAGCTCGAGCGCCATCGTGTCGATGCCGCGGGCCATCGCGGCGCGGTAGATCGGAGACACGGCCGCGCGCAGCCTGCGCCTTGCCTCGAGGTCGTCGAACAGGTCGGAACCGTCCCCGGCCTTCTGCGAGATCATCCATCCGGGGAGAGACTTGAGGTTGGCCATGACCTCGCTCTCGAGCCACCGGAAGTGAGCGCGCATCGTCTTGCCGAAACGCTCCTC
>DASRZF010000116.1:0-22896 GCA_035686645.1 Polyangiales bacterium | reverse complement strand
GTTTATCATGTTCCGGGCGATGAGATAGAGGCCACCCAATAGAATGAGCACGCTCGAGGTCTCGCCCGCCGAACCGCTGACGAAGCCCAAGGAGAGCTCGGAGATTGGAGTCGCCTCATGGCTGAACTTCCACAACGCGAGGGGGGTAGCGCTGGTGATTGCATCGACGGCCGGCTCGGTAAGCGGCAAGGTCAGCGTGGACGAAGGCAGCGAGGAGAAGCGTCCTGCCATGAAGCCTGGGATCCAAGTGGTCATCGCCACTGGAAAGGCGGCCTGCAACACCGCTCGTCCGACCAGCGCTGGATTGAATGTGTTGTAACCGAGACCCCCGAATAATGCCTTGCCCATGGCGACGCAGATCAGGCCCCCGACAGCCACCATCCAGAGTGGCAACCCGGGCGGAAGGGTGAGGCCATAGAGCAAGCCGGTGATGGTCACCGACCAGTCGCCGACTGTGCTGGGCTTTCCCGTTGCACGGCAGATCAGGTGTTCGGTGAGCACGCAGGATGTCAGAGCCATGGAGAGCGTGAGCAAGCCGGCCAGACCGAATGCATAAACGGCGAATGCCGTAACCGGCAGCAGCGCGAGGACCACGTTGAACATGATGGTGTCGACGCTGTTGCCGCTGAGGATGTGCGGCGACGTGCGGATCTCCAGCGTCTTGCCGGGTGTCGTCATCAGGCTGCCCCCGCCTTGGGCGCGTTGGCTTTGCGCACCGCGGTCTTGGCTGCGCGAAAGCGCTGAACGAGGGGGATGTGCGACGGACAAACGAAGGAGCAGGAGCCGCATTCGAAGCAGTCCATGAGATTGTGCCGCTCCGCCATGGCGGAGAACTCCTCGTTGGCGGCCAGCCTTCCCAGCAGAGACGGATCTAGAAAGATGGGGCAGGCATCGACGCAGTAGCCGCATCGGATGCACGGGTACACGGGGCTATGGGTCCTCTCCGCGGCCGAGTCCGTGAAGGCGGTCACTCCGGATGTTCCCTTGGTGATCGAGATATCCAAGCTGGAGGCGGCTGCGCCCATCATCGGGCCTCCGAGGAACACGCGAGTCACGTCCTCTTCGACGCCCACCTGCTCGAGCAAGAAACGGAGCGGGGTCCCGATGGGGATGCGGTAGTTGCCTTTGCGCTTCACCGCAGGGCCGGTCACGGTGATGACCCGTTCCTGAATGCCCCGCCCGAGAGGCAAGAGACGACCGATCTCGGCGGTGGTGGCCACGTTGCAGCAGAGGGCATGGATGTCCAGAGGCAGTCCCCCGGAGGGCACCTCCCGCCCGAGAAGCGCGGCGAACAACATCTTCTCGGCTCCCTGAGGATACTTCACTTGGAGCACCTCGACCGACCCGTCTAGATCGCTCGGGAAGTTCTTTCGTAGATGCTCGGCCGCGTCGGGTTTGTTCGCTTCGACGGCAACGATCACCTTCTTCGCCCCGGAGACCTTGAGAAGGTATCGGATGCCCATGAACACGTCGTCGCTCTGCTCCAACATCACCCGATGATCGGTGGTGAGGTACGGCTCGCACTCCACGCCGTTGATGATCAGTGTGTCGACGAACTTGCCTTCCGGGACCTGCAGCTTGACGTGGGTCGGGAATGCAGCACCCCCGAGGCCGACCACGCCAGCGTCTTGGATTGCCGCGATGATCTCATCGGGCGTCGAGGTTTCGAGGGGGCAGGGTGTGCCGTCTTCAATTTCCTGCGTGGAGCCTGGAAACGGCTCCAAATAGACCGCGGGCACCATGCGGCCGCCGATGCTGGGCGCGAGGGCAATCCTGCGAACGATGCCGGATGCGGAGGCATGCATCGAGACCGACATGAAGCCGTCGGCGCGCGCGATTCGCTGGCCTCGCGATACTTCATCTCCCTCGGCTACCACCGGGATCGATGGCGCGCCCATGTGCTGAACCAGCGGAATGATCAGCACTGGGGCGAACGGGAACTGACGAATCGGCAGGCCGCTCGTTTCGTCCTTCGACTCCGGGGGGTGCACCCCGTGCCGGAAGGTCTTCGTCCCCAAAAGTCTCATCGGTCTCGTCCGAGCTCGTTTCTCAGTTGTACTTCTCGCCGCGCTTGATCCACTTCTCGATGCCTTTTTCGCTTCTGTTTCTCGGCAAGCCTGGATGAATGACCCGGGCCGTACAGCGCTCCGCGGCCTTCACCAGGTCCTTGTACGAGCCAGCTTCGGCGTTCTTGATGATCGCCTTCTTGTCGGCGTTGTAGACGAACACCTTGGAGTTGAGCTGGATGCACTCGTCGCAGGCGGTGCAGTTTGCCGTATCGATCCAGGGCGCCAAGTAGTCGCCTGTAGCGCCGGCTGCTGGCGCTGCGGCGCTTGCAGCGGCGGGCGCGACTGCGGGCGTAGCGGCCGCAGCAACCTCGCCGGTCGCCGGGGCCGAAAACCCTTCTCCGGATCCAGCCGCGATTTGCATGAGCTCGGACACGAGCTTCCCGACGACGTCTTGACGCACCTGTTCGACCAGTGATTCGGTCGACGGTTGATCCGCACCGACGAGTGACCGAAGCATGTTCCAGAAATCTAGACGGTCTTCACAAGACTCCACGATGGGTTGAGCGACGAGCAGCCTCGTGAGGTGCTCTTCCTTGTCGACCATCCACACGAAGGGGAAAATGCCTTCGCGCTCGTCCTCGTCCATTTCGAGGAACTCGGCCAGGGGCACCATGTTCTCGTTCCAGGTATCCGGAGGCGCGACCCGGAACTGCTTTCGGAATCGTGTCTCGGTGATCGCGAAGTCGGCGAAGGTGAGTGGCAGCTCCATCTCCTTCTCGACGCCGTCTTCCTGGTACTTGATCCGGTAGAGGGGCCAGTCCTGATCGGCATCCGGGTTGCCCTCCAAGTCCAAACACTCCTGGAGGGTCTTGCCCGCATCAGGGTCGTACCGGAAGAGCGGATAGGCGCGCGATTCGACTGCGAGCTTCGACTGCGCAGTGCTCATCTCGTCGCCGATGCCATGCTCGGGTTGGCAGGTGCTGTAGATGTTGAAAAGCGCGGGCCGGCGCGCCTTGAGACCGCGTATGAAGCCTTCGATCATGTGGCTGGAGTGGGCGATGGTGCTCTGCATCACGTAGGTGTTGCGATGCGCCAGGCCGATGAGGCCGATCTCCTTGCGAGGCTCCTGCTTGCCCTGAATGGCCTTGCCAAACTGGGCCATGTCGGAAACCTGGCCGATGAAACCAGAGGTGCAGGCCTGACCCCCCGTGTTCGAATAGACCTGAGTGTCCACGACCACGACCTTGATCGGCTTGCCCGATGCCATGAGCCGAGAGAGGTTCTGGAATCCGATGTCGTACATGGCGCCGTCGCCGCCCACGGCCACGACTGGCGGGCAGAGCTCCCACTCCTGGTCGCTGAATTGGCGCCAATCGAAATAGGTGAAGAAGTCGTCGTGCTCTGCGGGCTTGTACTTGTTGTCGAGCTCCAGCTCGGCGGTGCGGACGGCCTTGAAGCCGTCGGCCATCTTGGCCATGTGCCCTTCGAAGATCCCCATGGCCATCGACGGCGAGTCCTGAAAGAGATGGTTAGCCCATGGAAACGGATACGGATTGAACGGGTACGTGCTGCCCCAAACAGAAGTGCAACCTGTGCTGTTGACCATGCCCATGTTGGTCCGACCGCGGCCCGTCGTTCCATCCGTGTACTTCCATTTCAGCGTTTCCAGCCTCGTCAGCAGCTCGGTCATGCGGCGAAGCCAGTCCTGATCGATTGGCTGGCCGCCCCCCATGCTCTCGATCCGTTGGGCGATCACGGCGAGCGTGACATCCCGATCGCCCATGTCGTCCATGACCTTGGCCATGACGTTGGCATCGCTGACGTTGATCTCTTCTGCGAGTCGAAGCTGAATGTGCTTTTTCAGTCGGCCGATGAGCTCGGTGAGATGACTTAGGTGCTTTGCGATCCGCGGCTGCATCAAGGCGTCTACGGTGGCGACGAAGAGATGCAGAGCGGTCTTCTCCGAACAACCGAGGCAGGCTCCATCGCCGCTCGTGAATGGCAGGTAGTTGGACTTCTCGAGCAGGATCGACTCGAGGGTGCCGATCCCCTCTTCGAGGTCGTCGACTCGGATGTACTTCTTCGGAGTCGTGGGGAGATCCGTCCAAAGGTCCCAGTTGTCGCGAAGCTTCTGCACAGACTCGTCCGTTTGCTTCACCGACCGGAGCGCGTCGTCGTTGCAGACCTCGACGCACTCCATGCATCCCTTGCAGGTGTAAGGGTTGACCGTAATCGAGAGAAGCCCACCGCTCCCCGCCTGATCTTTCTCGGCCAAGGTGTAGTGCGGCCGGGTCAAGGCGAACTGGAACCCGTTGAGCTCCTCCTTGAAGTAGTCGAGCTCCTTTCTGAGCTTCTCCTTCTCACCGCCTTGGAGCTCGCTCTGCTTCAGAGTCTCCGCCATGGCCTGATCGATGAGCAGGGCCACGGACTCGGTCTCCTCTGCCTTCTTGAACAAGGCGTGCAGATTGCGCTCCATGACTTTGGCCGCCTTGGGCAAGTGTTCGATCTCCGCGCCGCGGCCGTTCTTGCGCACTCGCGCGACGATGGTGTCGAGCACCTGTCCCACTTCGTTGACCAGGCCCGGCAGCGCCGTATCGGGGCAGGCCGTGTAGCAATTGCCGCAAGCGGTGCAGTTCTCGGGCACCCACTCGGGATGGTTGAACCGGATCCCCGTCATGTCCCGAAACAACGCAGAGGAGGGCGGCATGACGCCGAGCCCGATGAACGGATCGGCGAGGTTGTCGTTGCCCATGCCGCGCGCGTAGAAGCTGCCCGTCTGCTCCCAGAAACGGTGAATGTCGGTCATGGGAGCCTTGCTCTGGGGGAGAGACTTCACCATCATCGGAAGCCTCGGCCCGGCGCGTCCGCTTTCTGCCTTGAGCCGGGTGATCGGGCCGGGAACGAGCTCGCGAATCTCGTCGAAACCGCGCTTCACGACGCGGATGTTGTCCTCGACGACTCGACGCCCCTTCGAGCCGAACTTCTCCTGGAGCTGGTCGTGAATGGCGTCGAGGAGCTTCTCCTCGCTCAGCCCAGCCTGCCTAATCACTGGTGATGCGGCGAAGAAGGCACCTTGGAACGCGATGCCCTGCATCCGGAGCTGAAGGTCGGAGTCGGTGGCTTCGTCCCGGGCGATCTTGAACGCGTCGAGGTAGTAGACCTTGATCTTCTTGTCGATGATGATCTTTTGGTAGATGGGCGGAATGCTTTCCCACATCTCTTCGGACGACGCCTTATCGCTCTGGATGATGAAGACGCCGCCTTCCTTGAGGCCCGCGAGCGCATTGGTGTGCCCGAAAACGTTTGGATCCGGTGAGAGAACCACGTCGACGTAGAAGTACTCGCAGTTGATCTTGATCGGCTCCGGCGCCGCCGAAAGGTAGTATGTGGTGGGTTGGCCTTTCTTCTCGGAGCCGTATTTAGGATTGGCCTTCATGTGGTAACCGAGAAGATCGAAGAGCGTCATCGCCAGGTTCTTGCCCGTGGTGATCGCACCCCATCCCCCGATCGAGTGAAAGCGCACCGTGATGCTGTCCTTGGGCATCAGGTTGGGGTTCTCGGAACCTCGAACGACGAGCCCTTTCACGTTGGGGTAGGCCGCCTCGATCGTCTGCTGGTAGATCTCCTGCTTCGGTGTGATCGCCTCGTCCCGGACGAAGTCGATGGAGAGGTAGAAGAGCTTCTTCCGCGCCCCCTTTTCCAGCATATTTTCGACCGCGCCGACGATGCCCTCTGGTTGCAGGTCACGGCTGCCCATGCCGAACGAGCCGGAGTACAGAGCCGGCGCATCCTGGAGTGAGGCATAGGTCGGGAGCTCGGGGAAAGCCGGATTCTTCGGGTCCTTGGCGTTCTCCATGCACTTGCTCACGGTCGCGCGAATCTCGCGCATGAGCGGAAGGTCTACCGCCAGCGGCTGATCGAGTCGCTCGAGGACGGCTACGCCTTTCTTGCCCCGAATGATCTGTCCAATCAGATCGCTCGGAAACGGCCGGAACATGAGCATGTCCACCACGCCAACCTTCAAACCCCGAGTCTCGCGGAGATAGTCGACGACGGCTTCGGCCGAAGGAACCATGCTCCCCTGACCCACGATGAGGTAGTCCGCGTCATCTGCCCGGTATGTCATCACTCGCTCGTAGCGGCGCCCGGTGAGCTCGTAGTACTCCTCGAACGCCCGAGCGGTCAGCGCCTGGATGTGATCGAAGAAGAACGGCCGCTGAGCGGCCACGCTCTGCATGTACGAATCCTGGTTCTGGACCAGTCCGGACATCACTGGGTTGTCCACGTCCCAGAGCATGGGGATGCGGCGACGCGTTTCACCGTAGATGATCTTCTGAGCCGGAGTGGGCGTATCGATGATGTCATCGGGGCGCCCGAGGTACTCGGCGATGAGCTCGCGTTCCGGCACCATCAGTGACTCGATCAGGTGGGTGGTGAGAAAGCCGTCTTGAGCGATGATCCCCGGCGTGAGTGCCAGCTCCGCAATCCGATGGCTGATGATGTTCAGATCCGCTGCGGACTGCGCGTTCTTGGCAAACATCTGAAAGAAGCCCGTGTCGTCGACGCAGTGATAGTCGTCGTGCCCGGCGTGCACGTTCAGCGTTGCCTTGGTCATCGCTCGCGCGCCGATGTTCAGGACGTAGGTCAGCCGCTTTCCCGTTGCCGCGTAGAGCGACTCGTGCATGTACGCGATGCCCTGGCCGGACGAGAAGTTCGCCGCGCGCATCCCCGTCATCGACATTCCGGCGGTGACCGCGGCGGCAGCGTGCTCGCCTTCGGGCTCGATGAAGATCAGCGGACGACCCGAGACGTTGATGTGCCCAGCCGCTGCGGCTTCCGCCCAGAACTCACCCATCTGAGTCGAGGGAGTGATCGGATACGCGCCCGCGGCGTCGGTCGACTCCCGCTCACACATGATGACGGCGCTGTTTCCGTCGAGCGCGGCGCGAGAGCCTGGATACTTGAACTGGCGTTCGCCGTCTCGTCCGTGCTCCTGGGTCTTTTTGCCGAAGAATCGTGGGGACATCGAAATCACCTATCGGGCTTTCGCGCTGGCATCTAGGTCGGGGCGTCGCTGAGCGTGCCCTTGCGAATGATCTTCTTAGCTGCTGGACCTTTCACCGGCCCGGACTTGGCATCGATCCAAACGATAGCCCCTGTGGGGCAGCGTTCAATCGGAGATCGAGTCTGATGGGGCCGGCTGTAGTCCACCACGGGAAGATTCTTTCGCATCGTGATGAGGCCCCGAGGCGCATCCATTTCGCATCGGCCGCAAGTTGTGCACGCAACCTCACAGTCCTCGAGAACTTCGTCACCTGCCTCTTGGGAGCTACAGGCGACCCAGAGACGATGGCTCACTTTGTGAAGAGAGAACAAATCCTTGGGGCAGACGTCGACGCAATCCCCACAGGCGGTGCACTTGGACTCATCGACCACCGGCAGATTGTGCGCGTTCATCTGGATGGCCTCGAAGTCGCAGGCTCGATCGCAGTCTCCCAGCCCCAGGCAGCCCCAGAAGCAGCCCTTGCCGCCGCCCGCCACTCGTGCAGCCGCGCGGCAGGTCTGCTCTCCGTGGTATCGGGCATGGTTACGGGCGACGTTGCTGCCGCCTGCGCAGGCGAGTCGCGCCACGACCTTCTCCTCGGCGCCCAGTGCAACGCCCAGGAAATTCGCGATCTCCGCTCTGTCTCCATCGCTGCTCACGGTGCACTTGCCCGGCAGCGCCTGCCCGGTGGTCAGGGCTTCAGCGAACGGTCGGCAGCCAGGGAAGCCGCAGGCACCGCAGTTCGCATGAGGTAGCATTTCCTCGACCACGTCGATCCGCGGGTCCTCGTAAACATAGAGCTTCTTGTTCGCCAAGACCAAGGCCGAGGCCAGGATGACGGTGAGGCCGCTGATGGCCGCCACTGCGGTGAGAAACAGCATCATTGTGAAACTATGCGTAGCCTCCAGCTGAGGCTCGCCGCTCCGTTCGGGAGTGTAGCCTCAGTTTCTCGAAGGGTCGATGCCGGTGAGGCGGGCGACGAGCTTGTGCACGGCGGAGACCACCGCTGCCTTTTCGCGTAGGGCAACATCGTTTTCCAATTCCCGGCGCAGGCTTTCGAGCTCGGCCTCGTGCTGCGCGCGCAGTTCGTTTTGAACCCTCGTTTGACCCTGCTTCACATACGGATTGTCGATCCCAGAGATCTCTTGAAGCATGCGCCAGAGTTGAACCCGCTCGGCGGACTGACGAACGAGCGCCTGGGAAACGACTTTGCGAACGATTGGACCAGGTTCGTCCGCCAACGATATGAACGGAAGCTTCCCGATCCGCTGCCTGCGCGAGAACCCGAGATACTCGCTCAGCGAAACCAGATCGTCGGAGTTTGCGGGCGCGTCTGTGAGATCGGATGCGAATTCCGGTTCGGAAGCGGCGAACTGGGCGAAGAGGAACGGCTGCTCGAGCTCGACCGCTTGCCCATTGGGATCCTGGCCGGGAATCGTCTCCGTAGTCCACGGGAGCTCCGGCGAAGGGTTCGAAGAGAGGTCGAAGCACATCACGAAGCTCGGGTCTCGATCTGGATCGTAGACGCAAATGGGGAAGGCGCGAGAACGAACGGCGCGCTCGGCGCGGGCGTGAAACGCGGCCTGCTCCTCGTCGCCGCGCGGGCAGAGCAGCGAAATCACCCCCGGGCGCGGTGCGGCGAGGCAGGCGAGCACTTGCTTCTCGAACTCTGGGACGACCGTGCAGCTCTGAACGAAATGAATGTCGTGCATCGCAAGCGGGAGCGTTTCGATCTTCAACTGGGCGGGTGCATCGCGGACGCTCGAGCGAAGGGCGACGAGCTTGAGTGGCATGCCCGTATCGAGCAACGACACCAGTCTATGCAGTTGCGGACCCGCGTCGCCGTCCATGCGCGCCAAGACGACAAAAGGCGGAGCTGACTGGATCTCGCCGGGACCGATCTCTCGCCAGTCGAATTGTGCGAAGATGGCGTCGTGGGCTTGTGAATCGTACTTCGAGCGGACCTCGAGCTGGGTGATGCGCAGCGCGCGAAAAACCAATGCGAGCCGATTCAAGTAAGCCTCGGCGCGCTTGCGGACTTCATCCTCGTTTTCGCCCATCTCGATGGAAGCCGTATCGAGCCCGGCGTTCGACCAGAGCTCCTTCATCTCTCCGAGAGTCAGGATGAGCTGTTCGATTCGCTCGACTCGATCCGGCGCCATCGTCCTAGAGCGAGCGCCTTGGTCAAGCATGCGGGACAGGGAGCCGAGGTCGAGGCTGGTGTTCGCCAACGGCCCGAGAGCCCGCTCGAGTTGCTCGGGATCGTGCCCATGCCGGTGATACTCGTCGAGCCGAAGAAGGTTCTGTAGCGCGTCGATGGCTTCGGTGAGCGCATCCTCGAGCGCGGCGCGATGCTGGCGCCAGACCTCTTCGATGGTGACTAGGATCTGCTCTTTCATCGCGGACACATGAATTAGCTCACCGTATATCGATCGAGCTCAGAGTCGAGACGCTGGAGGAACGTGGCTCGGTCTAGCCGATCCTTACGTTGCCATCGAATCTCCTCGTAGGCAGGGACGTCGGGGTTTTGGTAGATGAGACCCATCGGGGCGGGGTCCACGGCCACTGCGATGCGCTGAGCCTCGTTGATGTCTCGATGGTTGTGTGCCTGAGCGCGGCCGCGCTTGAGCAGCAAGGGATGAACCGGGATGCCGTCCTCGTTCTCGAGGAACAGGACTGGAAAGTTCAGTCCGCCCTCACCAAAGGCCTTGGGCATGAACACCGGGCAACGCTGAAGAATACGAACGAAGGAGAGCCCATGATGGTCCCAGGCCTTCTCGATGGTCTCGTCGAGGTGGGCGGGAAGCCAGGTGGCCGTCTGGGCGACGAATGAGACGTTGGTCATTCCCATGACCGCGCTCAGAGGGTTCAAGGGGTGAAGGTAAGTGCCATGCGGCGTCGTGTTGGTCTTCCATCCGTCGGGCGTCGTCGGTGAGGCCTGCATCTTGGTGAGCGCATAGACCTCGTTGTCCAGCACGAGGACGAGCGCGTTGATGTTGTAGCGGATGGCATGCAACCAATGGTTGCCGCCGATGCTGAAACAGTCGCCGTCGCCCATGATCGCAATGACGGGCAGCTCCGGACGCGCAAGGCGCACCCCCGTAGCGATCGGCAAGGCCCGACCGTGGATGCCATGGAACCCGTAGGTCTTGAGATAGTGAGGGAGGCGGCTCGAGCATCCGATCCCCGAAACCGAAACCACGTTCTCCGGCTCGAGGTTGTTCTTGCGGAGCACACGTTGAAGCGAGGCAAGGACCCCATGGTCGCCGCATCCTTTGCACCAGCGGGGTTGCTCGGATTCGTACTCGTCGAGGGAGTGCGTTTCGATCGCGCAGATCTCGAGGAGACTCTCTTCGGCAAGCATTGATATCATCGGTTTGCTCCCTCGCTAGCGACGAATCTCTCGGACGGATCTTCGACCTCCGTTTGCTCGCCGAGGATGCGTTTGACCTCACCGAGAATCTCTACGGGCATGTAGGGGCGGCCGGGCACCTTGGCAAAGCAGTCGATGTCGTGGAGGGTCGCCGCTCGAAGGATCCATGCCAGCTGTCCGTAGCGCCGATTTTCGCTCGTGATCAAGGGGTCGTTCAAATCGTCGCTGTAGTTGAGCTCGACCGTGATGACCTTACGAAAATTCGCGAAGATGTCTTTGAGCCCCGGGGGAAGGGGGCTCAGAAACTGAATGTGTATCGAGGAAACCGCGAGGCCTTCACCGCGTGCCGCGTCCACGGCTTCCTCGATCGCGCCTCTCGTGCTCCCCCAGCCCACGAGAAGAAGGTCCCCCTCGGGGGCTCCGTACACACTCGGCGGCTGCAGGCTTTGCTGCAGCGCAGCGAGTTTCCGGCTGCGCATGTCGTGGCCACGCTGGTTCCGCTCGGCGTCGTAGCAAGCCTTGCCGTTGCGATCGTGGTTGAGCGAGGTCGTCACTCCCATCCCGCCGGGTTGCCCGGGGATGCGACGCTCCGAAAGACCGGTCGTTGGATCCCAGTCGTAGGGCAGCGCGCCAGGCGGAACCGGGCTGAGGTCCAGCGGCTCTCGCCGCGGCGTCTTGGAAACATCGGGTCGATCGAAGAGCTGCTGACCTGTCGCTAGGTTCGCGTCGGACAGGACGATCACCAGCATCCGGAACTCCTCCGCGATCTTCAGCGCGACCGCCAAAATGTAATAACACTCTTCGATAGTGCTCGGCGCGATCACCACCTTCGGCGCGTCACCCGGAGCGCCGTAGAGTGCGTGCAGTAGATCCGACTGCTCGATTTTAGTCGGCAAACCGGTGCTCGGCCCTCCGCGCTGAACATCGACGATGACCAGCGGTGTCTCGGTCATGACGGCCAAGCCCTGGAACTCCGTCTTCAAGGCCATCCCTGGTCCAGACGTGATCGTGAGCGCGGTCTTTCCCGCATACGAAGCGCCGAGGGCCACCCCAATCGCCGCGATCTCGTCTTCGGCCTGATGCACGAAGCCCCCGAAGTCTTCGAATGTCTCAGACAAGGCGTGGGACGCGGAAGTCGCCGGCGTGATCGGGTACATCGAGCAGAGCTCGAACCCGGCAGAGATTGCGCCGAGCGCAAGCGCGGTATTCCCATTCATCGCCACCTTGGGGACATCAGTCGGATGCGCTTCGATTTCGAAGCATTCCTTGAAGTTCGTGACTCCGTACTGATAGCCCGCGGCCGCGAGCCTCACCGCCAGCTCGATCACCGCAGGCGCTTTGCTCTTGAAGATGACGCGAATCACGTCGTCGAGAACATCGAGGTCCTTGCTATAGAGGGCACACAAGAGGCCCACCGCGAACATGTTCTTGCCCTGCTGTGCATCCTCGGCGTGGCGAAGGGTTTCTCGCTCCATCGGAACTTCGATGATCGTCGCGCCGCGCGCGCGGAAGGTGTCCAGCACCTCGCGGTACGAGGTCTGATACTTCTCGACCTCGTGCGTTGCCCACTGATCGTCGATCAGCACCAGAACGTCGTCAGCGAGGCTTCCAGCCTCGAGCCGGGAGAGCAGGGCCATCTCGTTGAACGCCAGCACCACGTTGGCTTCGTTGCCTGCATTCGTGACCCGGTCGCGCTCCGCCAGGCGGATTCGGTTGCCACTGGCGCTTCCCGTCGTATGCGGCGGGGGGCGGATCTCGGACGGAATGATCTCGACGGTCCAGAGGCCGTTCCCTGCCTTCGCGCAGACTTGAGCAAAGGCGATTGCAGCTTTCTGTGCGCCTTCTCCAGCGTCGCTGACGATCTCGACGGTATGCTCTGGGAGTCGAACGCGACGGGGAGCAGTCATAGGATCTTCCTTTGGACCCCGAGTCTCTAACATGAAGGATCCGGGCCGAGCAATCGGACGCCCTGGAGTTTAGGCGGAGACCTGGCATAGAGTGTCCGCAGGAGGCTCTTGGGTGCAAGCCAGTGCAATCATCCCCGTCGTCGCCATCGTTGCGATCGCCTCCGCGGGTTGCGGGCGCAACGACAGCAATTGCGGTCCTTCCTGTTCGGTCATTTCCTCATGCACCGATAGGATTTATCAGTCGTGCATGGAGGAATGCGAGGGGGATTTCAACGAAGCGAGCGATGCCTCCATTGCCTGTGGCACCGCTGTGGACGATCGGGCGGCCTGCGTCGCGGGCCTGTCCTGCGCAGAGCTCGACGCATGGACGCAAAAGGTCCCCCCTGAAGACTATCCCTGCCGAGACGAAGACCTCGCGGTGGACGACGAGTGCTAGTCGCCAACGACTCGTCCCGTCGGGCGGGATTCGACCGCGAGACTCCGCTCCCTTGGCGCCTGGACGGGGTCATCGATGCGCAGTAGGCCTGGGGCGAGGAGCCACTTAGATGCACAACACTGGAAAAACGGTACTGCTAATTGCCACGTTTGTTTTCGTCGGATGCGCGGGACAGGTCAAGACCAACATCAGCTACGACGACACGGTCGATTTCGCGAGCTACAAGACGTTCGCTCAGACACCCCCGCCGAGCTACGCGGACAACATGCCGGGCTACAGCGAAATCACTGGCCGCAATATCCAAGATCGCATTTCGATGGTCCTTCAGCAGAAGGGCCTCGAGCCGGCGGGCATGGACGAGGCGGACTTGCAGGTGAGCTTCACACTCGGTGGCCAGCAGCGACAAGAGGCCGAGTACTTCACGGGATGGGGCTGGTACGGTCCCGGAGAGTTTCAGACCGAGAACTACGTCGAGGGTAGCCTCGTCATTCAGATGGGCGACCGCGTAAAGAAGCGACTCGTTTGGCACGGCTACGGCACGGAAGACATCTTCTCCGAGGCCGGGAACGACGAGATCATCATGAAGGCCGTAGATGCCGTCCTCGCAAAGTACCCGCCCGCGCAGGGCGGCGCCGCCAAGTAGCGGAGCATCGGCGGGCGCGGCGCGGGCTTCATTCCGTCCAGCGCTCGGCGCCTTCTTTTTCGTCGAGTTGGTACCCCTCGATCGGTTTCGGGCTGGGACCTGTGATCGGGACACCCTTCGGTCCTTCGACAGGGTCACCGCGAGGACCTACCGGCGCATCCGCCGGCAGTTTCTCGACGGGAATGCCGCTCGGCGTGATGGTATCGACGATTCCGCCCTCGATGCCCCGGACGTCCTTCAGCTTTGGATCCGGCAATCCGACGTCGGTCTCCTCCACGGGGCCTCCCCCAACGACGAGGTCTACGTAGGTCGAAACGGGTCGTGAGGTCTCGGCCTCGAATGGGGCCAAGACGACATCTCCGGCGCGTTGCTCGATGCATCGCCGATCGTTTGCCGAGAGGCCTGCGCCGTTTGCGCTCGGCTCGATCACGACTCCCGATTGCCGGACGATTGCGCTGACGCTGACTCGGACGACGGTGCCCGGGCTCGGCTGATAGTCATTGAGACAGTCGACCGGGCTCCCCAGCGCGGCTCGAAGCTCCGCCCCGAGATCGCGTACGGGTGGCGCAGCGTTGTCGGCTGACTCGACGCTTGCCTTCTCGGCATCCTCGCCATCTGGCCTAGCCTCTGCCTCGTCGCCGAGATCGAAGTCGTTGCCGACCTCGGGCACGCCGGATCCCTCTTCCGCTGTCGCGGCAAGAGCCTCGTTGGCCGTCGGGACCGCGCTCGTCTCCTCGCGGTCTTTGCAACCGAGGACCAGAAAGAGCAGGGTAGCGAAAAATAGGACTCGCCTCATCGAGGAAGCTTAGCTCCCCGAGGACGAGAACGACACCCGGACTATCGAGGCTCGTCGCTGGCGAGCATGCAGCTCAGGCGCAGCGGGCGTCTGCAGAGCGGTTGCGGGGGCGCTTGGCACTCGCGCTCGAGTCCCAGCGGCGAAATTTGGCGCGCGGGTTTCGCTTGTCAGGACGCGCGACGGCGCGCTCGAAGCGCTGGGCCTCGCTGGCGACGATGTCCACCGTCGAGCTGTTCGAAGCCACGCGAATCGAACCCACCACCTCACTCGATACGCCACCTCGCCGGCAGACCATGGCTAGAAGCCGACGTGTGTCCGCGCCTGCCTGCTCGCCCCAGCTGACCTGATAGGTAATGAAGTCGCCTTGCGGGCGCTGACGCGACCGCGACCTCGGGCCCGTCTTGCGCGGCCTTGCTTCGCGATGCGCCGGCTGCGAATCATCTCGGACCTGCTTCGGCGTTCCCATGCTGCGTTCTGCCTCGCGTTGGAGGAGGCACGCGACCAGCTCGGCCGGCGAGTGCTTGGCGAGTAGACGTTCGGCAAGGGCTCTGGCCCGTAGGTTGGTCTTGTCGGATTGGCTCTCGAGGTCCTGCAAGAAGCTTTCACCGATTCGCTCATCCGCGGCGGCGAAGATCTCTTCGGGGGTCGGAATTGGCAGGATCCGCGCTTCGACTCCGGCTGCTCGCAGAGTATTCCTCACGCGAGCCGTCGCGCGCGAAGCCGCGAAGAGCACATTCGTGCCCTTTCGCCCAGCTCGACCAGTGCGTCCGCTTCGATGGGTGAACACGTCAGCATTGTCGGGAAGGTCGACCTGAATGACCCGTCCAATGTCTTGGACGTCGAGTCCGCGCGCCGCGACATCGGTCGCGACCAGGTAGCGAATGGTGCCGTTCCGAAACTGTGTGAACGTGGCAGTTCGCTCGCGCTGTGTCATCTCTCCATTCAGGGCTCGCGCGGCAAGTCCCGCTGCGCATAGCTCATCGGCGAGCCGTACCGTTTCCGTTCGCGTGCGCACGAAGAGCAGTGTCTTGTCTTCCGGGTAGCGGAGGAGCACGTTGATCGCCGCATTGAACCGGTCGGCCTGCCGCACATGCATCACGACGTGCTCGATGTCGGCATTTGCCTTTCCGAGCGTCGTTCCCTGAACCGAGACAGGGTCCTTTTGAAGGCGGTCCGCCAGCCTCACGACTTCGCGCGGAAACGTAGCCGAGACGAGGTGGGTCCTTCGTGCGTCGGGCGCGAACCCGAGAATGCCATCCAGCTCTTCTTCGAAGTTCATGTCGAGCATCTCGTCCGCTTCGTCGAGCGCGAGCGTCGCGAGCTGATCGAGGTTCAAGGCGCCAGCACGCAGATGATCGAGGAGGCGGCCGGGCGTTCCGATCACGACCTGAGGGAGAGAGTAGAGCTCGGAGCGCTCTTGCATGACGCTGGTTCCCCCGGTGACGACGGTCACCCGAGCGGCGAGCGGCTTGTAGAGCCAGCTGAGCTCTCTCCCGAGTTGCCCTGCAAGCTCGCGGGTCGGAGCGATCAGGAGAGCGACTGGCGAGGCGGGGGCCGACTTGCGGGATTTTTGGGGACGCGCGGTGGTAGCCGCATTCGCTACGCTTGGCGCGAGGAGAAGGCCGAGGGCAACGGTCTTGCCGGAGCCGGTTTGGGAGGAGATCCGCAGGTCCCGGTCCTCCAGCTCCGGCTTCAAGATCGCGTGCTGGATCGCGGTAAAGCTCTCGAATCCGGCGTTACGCAGGGCTGCACCGAGGCCCGCGGGGGCCTGCTCTAGGCTAAGTTGCTCAGACATGAAGGGCGGGGCGTAGCACACTCTCACAAAAGCACACACCCAAGGGCCTGGAGGGGATCCTCGGGAGGGTGGCCTGGCTACTCGGCCGTCACGATCCCGGCGGCCAGCATCGAATCGATCGCCTCCTCGGGGTAGCCGGCCTCGATCAGAACCTCTCGACTGTGCTCCCCGGCTCGCGGCACCGGACGGCGTACTCCAAAACGCTTTCCATCCATTTCCAGGGGTAGGGCAGGAAGCTTGGCTTCGTTTCCCTTTCGATCGCCATCGGTGACGGTGAACGGCAAGAGCCCGGCTCCAGCGTTCAGATGTGGATCGTCGAACAGCTCCTCGGGACGCGTGATCGCCGCGAATGGCAATCCGCGCGATTCCAGTTTCGCCATGAGCTCGGCCTTCGAGTAGCTGGCGAAGACGTCGCTGATCATGGGAAGCAAGCGATCCTTTTCTGCTACACGGCCGGCGTTGGTCTTGAGAGTTGCGTCCGCCGCCATCTCGTCCAATCCGAACGCACCACAAAGCAATTCCCATTGCTTGTCACTCACGATGCCGACGAACACCAGGTCGTCGTCCTTGGTTGCGAAGATTTGGTAGATCGCCCAGGCGGAGATTCGAGCGGGCATGGGCGCCGCGGCCTCGCCCGTGACCGCGTACTGAGCCATGTGCTGGCCGACTAGGAATACGGTGCTTTCGAATAGCGATGAGATCACTTTCTGCCCTTCGCCCGTGAGATTGCGTTGCAGAAGCGCCGCGAGAACGCCCATCGCACCAAACATGCCGCCCTGGACGTCGATGACCGACGCGCCCGCCCGAAGCGGCCGACCGGGAGGCCCCGTCATGTATGCCAGGCCGCCCATCATTTGCGCGACCTCATCCATGGCTGTTCTCTCTTCGTAAGGACCCGCGAGGAACCCCTTTTCAGAGCAGTAGATGAGGCCCTTGTTGCGCTTTCGGAGCTCTTCGTAGCCGAACCCGAGCCGGTCCATCGTGCCGGGGCGAAAGTTCTCGACGATCACGTCTGCAGTGTCGACGAGCCGCAACACGGCGGCCTTGCCTTCGTCGGACTTCAAATCGATGCAGAGGGAGCGCTTGTTCCGGTTGTAGGCCGGAAAGTAGCCCGCGCCAGAACCGGGCAACGAGCGCGTCTTGTCGCCGTGTACCGGCTCGAGCTTGATCACGTCCGCGCCCATGTCGGCCAGCATCAAACCGGCGGCCGGCCCCATCACCATGTGGGTGAATTCGATGACCCTGACACCTGCCAGGGGCAGCGGCTTCTCATCGCTCATGACCGTGCTTTCTCCGTTGACGTTCCTCGCTGCCCTTCGTCGAAGGGCTGACAAAATCTATGTAGCACCTTTCATTTGCCTGCGAACCGTTTCAAAACCAGGCGCATGAACTTCAAGGACGCCGCTGACGTCGCGAAGCGTTGGGCCGACGAGCACCGCGAACTGATGATCATCGGAGTCGCTTTGCCGCTCAGCACGCTCGCGAGTGGATGGGACAGGGTGCGAAATGCGTTTGCGAAGCCTGTGCGGCCCGAAGGTCACGATGCGCGCGTCGAGCGCGTGCAGGCCGAGGTGCGGCGCTATGCGAAGGCACGCCGGCAAGGTGACGCTTGGGCGCAACGACCGCTTCGGACCGACCGCAAAGGTGCCGCTTCCCTGAACACACGCGTCGCCGACAAGTCGGGATCGGAGACCATACAGATGAACGATCTGACGTCGGTTCTCGAAGTTGACGAGAATGCCGGCATCGTACGGCTCGAGCCGTTTGCGACGGTCGGCGACGTGGCGCAGCACCTCGACGAGAAGGGGCTCCAACTCGAAGCGACGATCGAGATGAAGGATGCGACGCTCGGCGGGCTGGTGATGGCGCTCGGCATGACGACGCACTCACACGTTTGCGGTCTGGTCCACGACACCGTGACCGCCTATGAGATCGTAACCGCAGAGGGCGACTTGGTACGGGCGACGGCCGACAACGAACATGCCGAGCTTTTCAGGGCGCTTCCGTGGAGCCACGGCACTCTCGGCCTTCTCGTCGCAATCGAGATGCGCGTCATCCCCGCGCCCTCACACGTGCGCCTAGTGTATCGGCCGTTTCATTCGCTCGAGGCGTATGCCGCCGAGTATCGTCGACTCGCGTCTGACGCCGACCCGCCGCATTTCATCGAGACCATCATCTTCGGCAAGGACCGCGCGGTCGTCATGGAGGGGCATTTGGCATCGCCCGAGGAGGTGCGCGCGGGGAGCCTGCCGATCAATCCGCTCAGTCGGTACTACAAGCCGCTTTTCTACAAGCACGTGGAGAGCATGCTGGAGCTTGAAGAGGGCGAGCGCTGTGAAGAGCTCGTTCCTATGTACGATTATCTGATGCGCCATGACAGGAGCATGTGCATGTGCCTGGCCCAGATACTTCCGACCGCCAACGAGCCCTGGTTTCGCTACACCATGGGATGGATGCTGCCGCCCAACACCACCTTTCTCAAAGGCACGCGGCCGCAGGCCGAACGTGAAAACACGATCCGAAAGCAGGTCTGGCAGGAGTACGCGTTCCCAGCCGAGTATTTCGAAGAAATGGTCGAGTACGTGCACCGGGAATTCGAGATCTACCCCCTGCTCGCCTATCCGTGCCGCGTGATCGACCACGGAGGTCTCGTCCGGCGCCCGGCGAATCGCGGAAAGCCCTATTCCGGCCATGCCGAGACGGAGACGTTTCTCGATATCGGAATCTATGGCTTTCCGCGAAGCATCAAAGAGGGCGAAGAACGCTTTCCTGCGGTAACGAAGGTCCGGCGACTCGAGCAGAAGGCCCGTTCACTCGGAGGCTTCCTTCATACGTACTGCGACGTGTTCAGCACTGAAGCAGAGTTCGAGGAGATGTTCGACCACGGACTCTGGCGAGAGATGCGAGCCAAGTACAACGCGGATGGGACCTTTCCGACCATCTACGAGAAGGTGAAGCCAGAGCTCGATCCGCTGCAGTTTCTGGAAGAGGAGGAGTCCTGGTTGGGTCTTTCGGAGGCTGAGAGGACAGTATCGTGACACTCAACGGAGTGGGTGAGCTGATGACCGCCCTGGGCCTTGCCGTTCTGCTAGTCGGAGAGCGGAAGGATCGGCGCGCATTGCGCTTCTTAGGCAAGCCATTCGCATCGTTCGGGTTCCTCGTAGCCGCCGTCGGCTTCGGAGCGCTCGAGTCTCGCTACGGGAAGACGGTGCTGGCCGGTCTCGTCCTCGGCGCCATCGGCGACGTGTGTTTGCTCGGAAGGGCGAGGCAGTACTTCGTCGCAGGCCTGACGTCGTTCTTGCTCGGCCACGTGGCGTACGTATTTGCGTTCGGCTTACTGCCGTTTAACTCTTCCTATGCGTTGGTCGCTGGGTTGGCGATGGGCCTGCTCATGTTCTTCGTTGCGCGATGGGTATTCCCACACGCCGTCGAGATGCGCGTCCCAATCGGGATCTACATGCTGGTCATCGCCGGGATGTGCGTCGTTGCGGTCGGAGCGGGGGGTGCCGGCGCCCCCTGGATGGTCCCAGTCGGCGCGCTCATGTTCACCGCCTCCGACATTGCAGTGGTGCGCGACCGCTTCGTCAAACGTGGATTCGTGAACCGACTCTGGGGCTTGCCTCTTTACTATGCCGCTCAGTTGATCATCGCCTGGAGCATTGCGGTCGTGAACCGCTGAGCCTTTCCTGCATCCGGGCCAGTCCCAGGCGTCAAACCCGCAGCGAGGGCATGCTTCTACGCATCAGCGGAAGGTGCTATCCTCGCCCAAAGCGAGGCACGAGATGATCACGGTAGCTCAATTGCTAGAGCGGAAGGGCCACAACGTCGAAGCGATCGCGCCGGACGCCACGGTCTTCGAAGCCATCAAGCGCATGTCCGACCTCGACATCGGGGCACTGGTCGTACGGGAGGGCGGCAAGGTGATCGGACTCCTCACCGAGCGAGACTACGCACGAAACGTCTTCCTCAGAGGCAAGGCCTCTCCCACCACCCCCGTGCGCGACGCGATGGACGTCGAGGTCTTGTCGGTGACACGAGACAAGACCACTCGCGATTGCATGGCGATCATGACCGGCAAGCGAACGCGACACTTGGTCGTCATGGAGGACGGAGAGCTACTCGGCATCTTGTCGATCGGCGATCTCGTGCGCAGCATCGTCGCCGAGCAAGACATGACCATCGAGCAGCTCGAGCAGTACATCCTCCGAGGCTAGCGAGTGGGCAAGGGCAGCAAGGCTTGGCTAGAGGCGTTTACGAGTGAAGAGATCCGCGCGCTGAGGGTCATTCGCGCGCATCGCGCCTGGCTCACCGTCTTCGTCAACTATGGCCTGATCGCGGCGTCGATGACGATGGTTGCATTGGTGCCAAACGTACTCACTGTCGCGCTGGCCCTTTTCGTGATCGGCACGCGGCAGCTCGGGTTCGCCGTCGTGATGCATGAGAGCGCCCATCGGACGCTCTTCAAGAATCGGAAGCTAAACGACTTCGTGGGAAACTGGCTCTGCGGTTATCCCATCTATCTCAGCGCCGACATGTACCGAACCCATCATCTGGAGCATCATGCAAAGACCTGGACGGAGGGCGATCCGGATCTAGCGCTCGCGACCGCGTTTCCGGTGTCCAGGCGAAGCATGGCGCGAAAGGTGATGCGTGACCTGTTCGGCGTCACGGGCCTCAAGCAGCTCATCGGGACCAGCTATCTGATCGTGAAAGTCCTGCGCGGCGAGCAAGTCGACGCGGGAACCTTACCGTTGCGCCTGGAGCGCGGGCCTGCGATTCGGATGGTCGTCGGTACACTCGTCACCAATCTCATCCTCTTTGCTTTCCTCTGGTCGATCGGGCAGCCGCTGCTCTATCTGCTCTGGCTAGGGGCTTGGCTCACGACCAACAAGCTGGTCGCCCGCATCCGCTCCATCGCCGAGCACGCGGTCGTCCCGGACCCGAGCGATCCGATCGGCCAGACGAGAACCGTGCTTGCGGGTCCTTTCGAACGGCTGTTCATCGCTCCAAACCGAGTTCAGTTTCATCTGGAGCATCACCTGCTGATGACCGTTCCCCACTACAATCTCCCAAAGTTTCACACCATGCTGCGGGAGCGAGGCCTGCTCGAGGGCGCTTGCGTGGCCCCGGGGTACGCTCAAGTGCTCAGCTTAGCGCTGCGACCAGCAGCGCAATCGCCAGTGTAGCGCCGCAATATACCGCCGACACATTGGCGTGCGACCAACCCGATTGAGCGAGCCGTTGGTAGATGTGCGACTTGTGAGCGACGAAACGCACGCTGCCTCGACCTCTAGGGCGCGGCTCCTGCGTGCAGCACCTTCATGACGCGCGGAAGTCTAGCAGCACCCCTGGAGAACCGGCACAAACCGTCGTACGATGCGCAGCTCTGATGGAAGAAGGATGGATCACGGCTCTCTTGTGGCTTCTCTTCGGTGGAACCCATATCGGGCTCACGATGCGGCCAGTGCGAGAGCGGCTCGTGCGGCGCCTCGGTGAGGGCGGTTTCGTCTTCGTCTATTCCGTCATCGCGATCATCACTTTCGCGGCGCTGGTTCACTACGTTGCAGAGCACCGTGTCGCCGAGCCGCAAGCTCCGCTGCTCGTCACGATTCCGCCGGTGCGCGGCGCACTGATCGCGCTCTCGGTCGCCGGTTTCTCGCTGTTCATCACTGCCGTTCTGGTCTACCCGCGCCTACCGATGGCGACGTTCCGTCACCGAGTAGTGCCAGCACGCGGGGTTCAACAAGTCACTCGTCACCCGTTCTTTTCCGGCATCGCGATTTGGGCGGCCGCCCACGCGCTCCTTGCACCGTCACCGGCGCCCTTCGTTTTCTTCATAGGCGTCGTGGTGCTTTCGTTGGTCGGGGGGCTGCACCAAGATCGAAGACTCTTTCAAGAGCTCGGAGAGCCGTATCGCTCCTACGCTGCATCGACTTCATTTTGGCCGCTGGTTGCGCTCGTCACCAAGCGCCAGAAGATCCAGTGGCGTGAGCAACCCTGGTTTGCTTACGGCTTGGGGATCGGTACGAGCCTCGCGCTCTACCAGGTGCACGCCGACATCCTCAGCCATGGCGGCGCCTATGTGATCGGTTTTGTGAGCGTCGGTTCCATCATCGCGATTCTCAATTCCCGCGCCCGGAGGGCGCGCCCACATAGCGATGCAGGGGAAGGGTGAGCCGAAGTGTTTGACGACTACGTTCACTACGATGGGCTAGGGCTCGCCGAGCTCATCGCTCGCGGAGAGGTCCAACCGAAGGAGGTCTTGGAGGCGGCGATCCTTCGGGCGGAGAAGCTGAACCCGGCGCTCAACGCCATCGTCACTCCCCTCTACGAGCACGCGCACAGGAGGCTTCGCGAGGATCTCAGCGGGCCATTTCGAGGCGTGCCGTTCTTGCTCAAAGACGCGCACCACGCCCTCCAAGGGACGCCGATGAGCAATGGAAGCCGGCTCCACAAGGGGGAGATCTCCGAGCACACCGCCGAAATCGTCCGTCGTTTCCTCCGCGCCGGCGTCGTGGTGTTCGGCAAGACCAACACCCCGGAATACAAGCTCTCGGTCTTCACCATGCCCAAGGCCTGGGGACCCACACGAAACCCCTGGGACGTAACCCGCTCTGCGGGCGGATCGAGCGGCGGCTCGGCCGCGGCGGTGGCCGCCGGGATCGTTCCCATGGCCTCTGCCACCGATGAAGGGGGCTCCATCCGAATGCACGCCGCGGCCTGTGGTGTGTTCGGTCTGAAGCCCAGCCGAGGGCGGAACCCGATCGGCCCCGACTTCAGCTGGGAGTATGAAGGACAGTCCACCTCGCACGTGATCAGCCGGACCGTCCGCGATTCCGCTGCCATGCTCGACGCCACGGCCGGAACGGAGCCGGGTTCCCCGTATGTGGCAC
>DASRZF010000115.1:0-2533 GCA_035686645.1 Polyangiales bacterium | reverse complement strand
GGGACCGAGCCCCACGCGCCTCGAGCATGGCTCGCTCATCGTCTTCGCCGTCGGTCCCGAAGGAGGCTGGAGCGACGAGGAGCGAGCCATGCTCGAGGCGCGTGGGGCTCGGTCCCTTCGAATTGGAGGACGCGTTTTGCGAGCGGAGACTGCTGTGTTCGCCGGTCTGACGCTCCTCCAGCACGCCTACGGAGATATGTAGACCGGGCATGACCTAGAAGCGCGAGGCCCTGATCTCGACGTCAGCGTACTGCCAAGCCGTCTCGAAGCGACCCAGCACCTCCGCGGCTTCTTGCGCCTTGCCTTGTACACGAAGACTCTGGGCCAGCCCGAATAGCGACCAGCCGTTGTCCGGGAATCGAGCAAGGTCCTCTCGATAGACCTTTTCTGCGGCGCGTGCACGGCCTGCCTCGAGCAGAACGGCCCCGAGGTTGTGGCGAACCGGGTAGAACCAATCGGGTGGCTCGCCGTAGATCAAGCCGTCTTCGATCGCGATCGCTTTTCGGAGCTCGGCGACGGCTGTCTTGGTGTCGTTGCGTGCCGCGGCAATCTCCGCATGGAGCACTGCCCCCGCGATCTCCGCCAACGAGCTCATCGGATTGAGGCCCCAGATCCGCAACGGCTGGAGGCGTGGATCGACCGCGATCGCGCGCACGCGGTCGAGCTCTGCCCTGGCTTGTTTGAGTTTCCCCTCGCGCGCGTACGCGATGCCACGCGCGTAGTGCCAGACCGCCGTGGGATAGAGCAGGTCCGCGTCGGGAGCGGGCTCACGCAGAATCTCGTCCCACTTCCCGAACCGCACCAGAGCGTAGTAGGGAATCGCCGAGAAGTGCTGAAGCATCGCCAGCTCAGGTTCGCGCATCAATGAGCGGTCGACGTGCGCAGCGGTGTGACGTGCGGCAGCGATCGCGTCCGCGCTACGCCCCTCCATCGTCGTGGTCGCCCAAAGGAAGTGATGGTTATGCGGCACGTAAGCCACCGGGTAGATGCCCTGTGCGCGGCATTGTGTGACGTAGTCGTTGTCGGCTGTGACAGCGAGCTCGTTCGCAAGAGAGCCATCGTGGTAGCGCCCGACCCGAATGTAGATATGCGAGGGCATGTGTACCAAGTGGCCGGCGCCGGGAACCACACGCCGCAATCTGTCGGCGGGAGCGACTCCGCGCTCTGGCTGCTCTTGCTCGACAGCGTGAATGTAGAAATGATTCGCGCCGGGATGATCGGGGTCGTTCTCCAGTACGAAATCGAGCGTCGCAAAGACCTCTTCGGTGAGCGGCTTGGGTTCCCCGTCCTCGGTCCAGTACGCCCAAGGCATCGTATCCATCATCGCTTCGGCGAAAAGCGTTTGAATCTGGAGGTCGTCAGGAAACCGTCGGGCGACCGTTCTCATCGCGTCGGCATACGCATGGTCGAGCGCGGTGCGCTCCGACGGTGGCGATGCCGCGTAGCGGGCGCCAAGCGCCTCGATCAAAGCGCGTTCCTTTTCGCTCGCCCGAGGCAACCGCGCTTTGGCCTCTTCCAAAGTCTGGTAGGCCTCTAACTCTCGCTCAGGCGTCGGCACGGGGTCGTTGATGTTGGGTCCGAGCACCAGCGCCGCGCCCCAGAAACAGATGGCACAGTCGTCATCGAGTCGGGCTGCTTCGCGAAACGAGCGTTCGGCTTCCAAGTGATTGAACCCGTACGCAAGCGTCAGGGCTTGGTCGAAGTAGCGCTGCGCGAGCTCCGAATCGGTCGTGATCGCCCAATGCAAATCCCCCATACCTTCGAGGAGCGGGGCCGTCGGCTCCGACGGCTTTGGGATCGATGGCGTGACGTTCGGGGACGACACGCAACCGAAGGTGATCAGCAGAGCGGAAGAAAGCGCTGCGAACAGACGCAGTCCATGCATGGCAACCTCCTCGAGGTCCTTTTTACCAAGATGCGATACCCCCGTCACCCCCGGCCGCATCGGACTGACAAAGAAGAAGCGGGCTGACGACTCATTCGCCAGCCCGCTTGTCACCTCATGCTTTGCTTACCGCGTTTATGGACAGGTCATCGCGACCTCGGTGAGCACCTTTGCCTGACTCGGGTAGACGGCATCTGGAAACTCGAACGCGCAGTCTTGATCGCTCGCGTCGGTGGCGCTCGGCATGACGTTGGCGCTCACGTCGACGTTTGCGAAGATGACTTCGCTTCCGCCGCCGGCGAGGAGCATGTTGCCCTCCACCGGGTTTCCATCGCCCGCGTCGAAGACGAACGCGAAGCCGTAGTTGACTCCGAGGTCTGCGGTCTCGCCGCCGACGGCGACGTCCTCATCGTAGATGACCGCGACGAGCCCTTTGGAGGGATCGGCGGTTTCCCCCAAGGCACCGGCGACCTGACCGACCAAAGCATCGGGAAGGACCTCGAGCTCTACCCCACTCCCGCCGCCCGCGGGGCGACGCCGGCCTTCTGCAAATTTGGTCCTCAGAACGCGATTCGCGGCTCGCGCGGCCGATTCTCGGAGCTTGCGCGGCCGCGGAAATCGTCAGAGGACGGGGCCGACGGTCGCGAC
>DASRZF010000114.1:0-23241 GCA_035686645.1 Polyangiales bacterium | reverse complement strand
CGAGCTTCCCGAAGACGTGAAGATGGTCATGCCGGGCGACAACGTGAAGATGAAGGTCAACCTCATCACGCCAGCAGCCATGGAAGAGAAGCAGCGCTTCGCGATTCGCGAAGGCGGCCGAACCATCGGTGCCGGTGTCATCTCCAAGATCATTGAGTGATAGGCGAGTTAAAATCGCCCTCGCGTGCGACGAGTGCGGGACGCGAAACTACCAGACGACAAAGTTGAGAAAGGCCGGCCAGCAGGAGAGACTGACGCTCAAGAAGTTCTGTCCCAAATGCAACCGGCGAACGGACCACAAAGAGACCAAGTAAGAAGAGTACCCAGGCCAGTAGCTCCAATTGGTAGAGCAGCGGATTCCAAATCCGCGGGTTGTGGGTTCGAATCCCTCCTGGCCTGCCGCGAGGAACAACGATGGCGATCACGAACGAACAAGACAAAGCGAGACCGACCGGAACGCTCGGCGTAGAGCGCTGGGTTCAATTCGCCTACGCCGCCTGTGCCATCACGCTCGCCTGGTTCCTAATCAAGTGCAGCAACGCGATCTGGACGATGCTGGCCGACAGCGTGGACGCAATCCCGGAGGCCAACGCCACTGCGATTGCATTTGGGGCCGGCCTCGTGGCCTTCATCAGCGCGGTCGTCGCCTATCGTTCGAAGAAGGTTCACACCTTCGTCGTCGAGGTTTGCGTCGAGCTCTCGAAAGTGAGCTGGCCAACCCGAAAAGAAACCTGGTCGCAGACGATCGTGGTGCTCATCGTCTCTGTGATCGCAGCAATCATTCTCGGCGTTTATGACGCGGTTTGGTCCCACATCACGGACCTCATTTACAACGTGTGAGTTCCATGAAGTGGTATGTCGTCCAGGCCTATTCGGGCTATGAAAACAAAGTGAAGCTCTCCCTCGAAGAGCGCATCAAGCAGGCAGGTATGGAAGGCCGCTTCGGGAACATTCTCATCCCCAAAGAGAATGTGCAGGAGAGCCGCGGTGGGAAGCGCCGACTCAGCTCGAGGACCTTCTATCCGGGCTACATCTTCGTCCAGATGGACCTCGATGATCAGACCTGGCATCTCATCAAGGACACGCCCAAGGTCAACGGCTTCGTGGGTGGCCGGCACCCGTCGCCGGTTCCCGAACCGGAGATCGCTGCGATCGAGCAACAGGTCGAGGAGGGCGCTGCCAAGCCAAAGCCCCGCGTCCAGTTCGAGAAGGGCGACCATGTTCGCGTGACCGACGGCGCCTTCGCCAATTTCACCGGTGCGATCGAGGAAGTGAACCACGAGAAGCACAAGGTTCGGGTGCTCGTGTCGATTTTCGGCCGCGCGACCCCTGTCGAGCTGGACTACGCCCAGGTCGAAAAGACCAACTAACTAGCCGATCAAACCATCCCCAGACAGGGATGTGTCGAAAGCGATCCAGTTTTCACAGAAATTGGGTTGCATTTTTCGTGCCGTGAGGCATGACTCGCCGCTCCGGAGAAGCCCGCACCCATGAAAAAGGTCATCGGACAGATCAAACTTCAGCTCCCCGCAGGGAAGGCAAACCCTTCTCCGCCGGTTGGACCTGCGCTTGGCCAGCACGGCGTCAACATCATGGCGTTCTGTAAGGAGTTCAACGCGAAGACCCAGAAGGATGCCGGTCTGATCATCCCGGTCGTGATCTCCGTTTATCAGGATCGCTCCTTCAGCTTCATCATGAAGACGCCGCCCGCGGCCGTCTTGATCAAGAAGGCCTTGAATCTGGAATCTGGCTCGGCGCGTCCGAACAAGGACAAAGTCGGCAAGATCACGCGGGATCAAGTGATGGAGATCGCCAAGGTGAAGATCCAAGACACCAACGCAGGTTCGCTCGAGACATGCATGCAGAGCATCATCGGCACCGCGCGTTCCATGGGGGTCGAGCTAGTCGACTAGTTCTCTCGAGCGATTGGTTTCGCTTCCCTGGACCACCCAGGGCCCCAGTAGGTGGTAGGCGGCTTCGAGCTGTCGCAAGGAGTCAGAATGAAACCCGGAAAAAAGCGCGCGGGTGCTTTACAGAAGCCCGACAAAAGCCGCCGCTACGCATTGCAGGAAGCCGTCTCACTCGTGAAGGAATTGGCGTTCGCCAACTTCGATGAGTCTGTCGACGTTGCAGTGCGACTCGGCGTGGATCCAAAGCACGCGGATCAGATGGTGCGCGGCGCCGTCGTCCTGCCGCATGGCACGGGCAAGACCAACCGAGTTCTCGTTTTCGCCAAGGGCGAGAAGGTGAGCGAGGCTGAGGCAGCGGGTGCAGACTTCATGGGTGGCGACGACATGGTTGCCAAGATCAACGAAGGCTGGCTCGATTTCGACACCGTCATCGCAACTCCCGACATGATGGGACAGGTTGGCCGCCTTGGTCGCGTCCTCGGCCCTCGCGGCCTCATGCCGAATCCCAAGGTTGGCACGGTCACTTTCGACGTGGCCAAGGCAGTGAGCGATGCGAAGGCCGGCAAGGTCGAGTTTCGCGCCGAAAAGGCCGGAATCGTGCATGCGCAGGTTGGCAAGCGGTCCTTCGGAGAAGGCGAGCTCGCCGGGAACGTCAGGTCCTTGGTGGGCGCGCTCGTGAAGGCCAAGCCAGCCGCAGCAAAAGGCGTCTACCTTCGCAGCATCACATTGAGCTCCACGATGGGCCCCGGCATCAAGGTTGACCCCGGCACTATAGAGGCGGAGGCGTAATCATGAGCCTTACACGACAAGAAAAAACCGCCCAGGCCGCTTCGGTCCGTGAGAGCTTCGACACCGCGAGCGCAACCGTGCTCGTCGACTTTCGGGGCGTCAACGTCGAGCTGATCACGAACCTCCGCTCGCGCTTCCGCGAGGCGGGAGTCGAGTACAAAGTCGTCAAGAACAACGTCGTCCGAAAGGCGCTCGAAGGGTCGGCACTCGCCGAGAACGACGAGTTCACCGCCTATCTCGCCGGCCCGACTGCGATCGCCTGGAGCTTCGAAGACCCTTCGGCCGCTGCCAAAGTCATCAAGAGCTTCCGCAAGGAGTTTACCGACATCCTTCAGCCGAAGGACGGAAAAGAGAAGCTCCTCGTCAAGTGTGGCCTCATCGAAGGCCAGGTTCTGAGCGCGAAGCGGGTCGAGAACGAGCTCGCTACGCTTCCGGGCAAAGACGAAATCCGCGCCTCGCTGCTCGCGCAGCTCATGGCGCCCATGCAGAAACTGGTCGGGCAGCTCAACGCACCGGGCCAAAACCTCGCTCTCGTACTCGATGCGAAGCGTCGTCAAGCGGCGGGCGAGTAACCCAAACACAACTTTAACCGTGTCGCACGCACGGTTAGCGGAGAGTCAAGAATGGCAAATATGAATCTGGAACAGATGGTCGAAGAGCTCAGCTCCTGGACCGTCATGGAAGTTGCGAACCTGGTCAAACAGCTCGAGGAGACTTGGGGCGTTTCAGCAGCACCGGCAGCGGTTGCAGTCGCGGGTCCCGCGGGTGGCGGCGCAGCTGAGGCGGTCGAGGAGCAGACCGAGTTCGATGTTGAGCTCACCGAGGCGGGCGGCAAGAAGATCAACGTGATCAAAGCGATCCGTGAGATCACCCAGCTTGGTCTGGCAGATGCCAAGGCCCTGGTGGAGGCTGCTCCCAAAGTGGTCAAGGAGGCCGTTTCCAAGGAAGAGGCCGCCGACATCAAAAAGAAGCTCGAAGAAGCTGGCGCCAAGGTCACCGTCAAGTAACCCTATGGGGTTACCTTTTGGAGCCCGGTGCCGCGACTTGGCACACGGGCCCGACCGGGTTAAGGTCCCGGCCGGGGCAGCACCGGTACGCGCAGCAGAGCATTCACGTCTTTCCGCGCAGCGGCGGGGGGCCGACAGGTCTCCTTGTCGCGCACTTGTCTCTTCATTCTTGTCTTTAGGGTTCCAACTAGCAGTGGTTCGGTAGGGAGTCTCTCTCATGGCGGCGACGATTCAGACGAACTTTCGAATGCGACATTCCTTTGGGAAGATCGAGCACATCCTCGAAATCCCGAACCTGATCGACATTCAAAAGCGCTCGTACGATAAGTTCCTTCAAACGGACGTTTCTAGAGACGATCGGGAGAACACCGGTCTTCAGGGCGTCTTCAACAGCGTGTTTCCGATTCGCGACTTCAATGGAACGAGCGAGTTGGTGTTCAGCGGTTACACGCTCGAACGGCCAAAGTACGACGTCGATGAGTGTCGGCAGCGTGGCATGACCTACGCCGCGCCCATCAAAGTCACGATCCAGCTCATCATTTATGACGCTGGCGGCGACAGCACCGAGCGAGCCGTTCGCGACATCAAAGAGCAGGAAGTCTACTTCGGCGAGATCCCCCTCATGACGGTGAACGGAACGTTCATCATCAACGGCACGGAGAGAGTCGTCGTCAGTCAGCTTCACCGAAGTCCGGGCGTCTTCTTCGATCACGACCGTGGCAAGACGCATTCGTCCGGCAAGTTGCTGTACCAGGCGCGCATCATTCCTTACCGCGGCTCATGGCTCGATTTCGAGTTCGACCCGAAGGACTTGCTCTACGTTCGCATCGACCGCCGCCGGAAGATGCCTGCGACGGTGCTTCTGAAGGCACTCGGGTACAACACCCAGCAGCTGCTCAACTACTACTACGACACCGAGACGATTTACATCCTCTCGAAGGATCAGTACGCCAAATCGATCGAGTACGACCTTCTACCCGGTCAACGTGCGACGCACGACATCTCGGTCGGTGACGACGTCATCGTCCGAAAGAACCGCAAGTTCACGCGCGCAGCGATCCGCAAGCTGAAGTCCGCTGGTCTCGACTATCTGCCGATCGACTTCACCGAGGTGATTGGCAAAGTCGCTGCAGAGGATGTCGTCGACGAGGAAACGGGCGAGATATTGCTCGCTGTGAACGAGGAGGTCACCGAGGCTCGCATCGACGCGCTCCGCGAGGCCGGTGTCAACGAGTTCAAGGTGCTTTTCATCGACGGTCTCAACGTCGGGTCTTATCTCCGGGACACCTTGCTCGTCGACAAGGTCCAGTCGCAGGACGAAGGCATCCTCGAGATCTATCGCCGGCTCCGCCCGGGCGATCCACCCACGCTGGACACCGCGCGCAATCTCTTCAACAACTTGTTTTTCAATCCGGAGCGCTACGATCTCAGCCAGGTCGGGCGTCTCAAGTTGAACTACAAGTTCTACAAGGACGTGGAGCCGGAGGAGCGACCGGCTCTCGACCACACCGTTCTCACGAACACCGACATCCTCGATACGGTGAAGAATCTCATCGAGCTGAAGAACGGTCGTGGTTCGGTCGACGACATCGACCACTTGGGCAACCGCCGTGTCCGCGCCGTCGGCGAGCTGATGGAAAATCAGTACCGTATCGGTCTCGTACGCATGGAGCGCGCCATCAAAGAGCGCATGAACATGTCTCAAGAGATTGAGACGCTCATGCCCCACGATCTGATCAATGCGAAGCCGGTCAGCGCGGTCGTCAAGGAGTACTTCGGCTCGAGCCAGCTCTCTCAATTCATGGACCAAACCAACCCGCTCAGCGAGGTCACGCACAAGCGGCGTCTCTCGGCGCTCGGGCCCGGCGGTTTGACTCGTGAGCGTGCAGGCTTCGAGGTGCGCGACGTTCACACGACTCACTACGGCCGTATCTGTCCGATCGAGACGCCAGAAGGTCCGAACATCGGTCTGATCGCGTCGCTCTCGACCTATGCCCGGGTCAACGAATATGGCTTCGTCGAGACCCCCTACCGAAAGGTGGAGGACGGCATCGTGCTCGACGACCACGTGCGTTGGTACTCTGCGCTTGAGGAAGAGGGGCACTACATCGCGCAGGCGAACGCGAAGATCGCGCACGTCAGCCGTAAGCTCGAGGGTCAGCTGATCAGCGCTCGTTTCAATGGTGAATTCGTGATGGTGCCGCCGAGCAGCGTTCAGTTGATGGACGTCTCTCCCAATCAGCTCGTGTCCGTCGCTGCTTCGTTGATTCCATTCCTCGAGCACGACGATGCGAACCGTGCCTTGATGGGCTCGAACATGCAGCGTCAGGCCGTTCCCTGTGTGCGAACGCACGCTCCGATCGCCGGGACCGGCATCGAACGCCGGGTCGCCAGAGACTCCGGCGTATGTGTCGTTGCGCAACAGGACGGTGTCGTCGAATCAGTCGACGCGACTCGTATCGTCGTAAAAGCCGAAGGTCTCGCGGGCGCGTTCCCGGACATCTACCGGCTGAACAAGTTTCAGCGTTCGAACCAGAACACCGCGTACAACCAGACGCCGATCGTTCGCCCGGGGGACGCCGTCAAGGCCGGTGACGTCATCGCAGACGGCCCCAGCACGGACCGCGGAGAGCTTGCACTCGGACAGAACGTGATCGTCGCGTTCATGCCCTGGGGTGGGTACAACTTCGAAGACTCGATCTTGCTTTCCGAGCGGATTGCCAAAGACGACGTCTACACCTCGGTCCACATCGAGGAGTTCGAGTGCGTCGCTCGCGACACCAAGCTCGGCAAGGAAGAGATCACCCGAGACATTCCAAACGTCGGAGAAGAAGCGCTCAAGGACCTCGACGAGTCCGGTATCGTTCGGATTGGCGCAGAGGTGAGCTCGGGCGACATTCTAGTCGGCAAGATCACGCCCAAGGGCGAAACACAGCTCTCTCCGGAGGAGAAGCTCCTTCGTGCGATCTTCGGTGAGAAGGCCGGCGACGTGCGCGACACGTCACTCAAGGTTCCGCCAGGGGTGACCGGCATCGTCATCGACGCTCGCGTATTCGCCCGAAAGGGAACCGAAAAGGACGAGCGCTCGCTGCAGATCGAGGAGTCCGAGCGAGCCAAGCTCGAAAAGGACATGGCGGACGAGATCAAGATCGTTCTCGACTCCGCGCATGATCGCGTTCGCAAGTACTTCGTAGGGAGCACCGCCACAGCGAAGCTGGTGGGTGACAAGGGAGCAGAGCTCCTCACCAAGGGTCAGAAGATCACCGACGGAGACCTCGACGGAATCCCCCACAAGTACTGGGGCCACATCGAGATCGACAAGGACAAAGACAAGACCGACGCGATTCTCGAGCAAGTCGATGACCAGGTCGACGCCGTGAAGATGCTGTTCCAGGAGAAGATCGACAAGCTCGGCAAGGGCGACGAGCTCCCTCCGGGCGTCATCAAGATGGTCAAGGTCTACGTCGCCATCAAGCGTAAGCTCCAGGTCGGCGACAAGATGGCGGGGCGCCACGGTAACAAGGGTGTCGTCAGCCGGATCCTGCCGGAAGAGGACATGCCGTATCTACCGAACGGCAAGCCCGTCGACATCGTTCTAAACCCACTGGGTGTTCCAAGCCGAATGAACGTCGGCCAGATTCTCGAGACACATCTCGGCTGGGCCGGCTATCTGCTCGGCACTCAGCTTCAGGAGATGGTCGAACAGAAGGCCAGCGCTGCGGAGCTTCGCGAGCGGATTCGTTCGATCTTCAAGGGCGGCGACATCGTCAAGGTGCTCGACACCCTACCGGACGGTGAGGTCGCCAAGATGGCCAAGAGCTGGAAGCACGGTCTGCAGTTGGCCACGCCGGTGTTCGATGGTGCAAGCGAGAAAGAGATCAAGGAGCTTCTGAAGCTCGCTGGTGTGCAGGAAAGCGGCCAAACGGTTCTCTTCGATGGGCGTAGCGGTGAGGCGTTCCACGAGGACGTGACCGTGGGCATCATGTACATGCTCAAGCTGCACCATTTGGTCGACGACAAGATTCACGCCCGAAGCATCGGGCCTTACTCGCTGGTCACACAGCAACCGCTCGGTGGCAAGGCACAGTTCGGCGGGCAGAGGCTCGGCGAGATGGAAGTCTGGGCGATGGAGGCCTACGGCGCGGCGTACGCGTTGCAGGAGTTCCTCACCGTCAAGTCCGACGACGTGCAAGGTCGAACACGAATGTACGAGTCGATTGTGAAGGGGGACTACTCGCTCGAAGCCGGGCTGCCGGAGAGCTTCAACGTCCTCATGAAGGAGCTTCAGGCGCTCTGCCTGAACATCGAGCTGGTCGAGACGAGTGAATTGGAGCGCAGGTCGGATGACGTGCTTGCTGCGGAGGAAGAGTAAGTCATGAAGGATATCTTCAGCTTCTTCGAAAAGCCGAAAGACCCCCTGGCCTTTTCAGCGATTCGTATTTCTCTGGCGTCGCCCGAGAAGATCCGCGAGTGGTCGCATGGCGAGGTCAAAAAGCCCGAGACCATCAACTACCGCACGTTCAAACCGGAGCGCGACGGCCTCTTCTGCGCGAAGATCTTCGGACCGGTAAAAGACTACGAGTGCATCTGCGGCAAGTACAAGCGCATGAAGCACCGGGGCATCGTCTGCGAGAAGTGTGGCGTCGAGGTCATCCAGAGCAAGGTCCGCCGCGAGCGGCTTGGTCACATCACCCTCGCAACGCCCGTAGCCCACATTTGGTTCCTCAAGAGCTTGCCTAGCCGCATTGGCGCCATCCTCGATATCACGCTCAAAGATCTCGAGCGCGTTCTCTACTGCGAGAGCTACGTCGTGCTCAATCCCAAAGAAACAGCCCTCGAGCGTGGTGAGATCCTCACCGAGGATCGCTACCACGACATGCTCGACGAGTATGGCGACGACGCGTTCGATGCTGGCATGGGAGGCGAGGCCGTCCTCGAGATGCTCCGTGATCTCGACGTTCACGCCATGGCGGAACAACTCCGCTTGGACCTCAAGGAGGCCACGAGCGAGGCGAAGCGCAAGAAGCTCGCCAAGCGCCTTAAAGTCATCGAGGCCTTCCGCGATTCGGGTAACCGCCCGGAGTGGATGATGCTTTCCGTGATTCCGGTGCTTCCGCCCGATCTGCGTCCCTTGGTGCCGCTCGATGGCGGCCGCTTCGCGACCTCCGATCTCAACGATCTGTACCGCCGCGTCATCAACCGCAACAACCGTCTCAAGCGGCTCATCGAGCTCAACGCTCCGGAGATCATCATCCGGAACGAGAGGCGAATGCTGCAGGAGGCGGTCGACGCGCTATTCGACAACGGCCGTCGTGGCAAGACCATCACGGGCCCGAACAAGCGCCCGCTCAAGTCACTCTCCGATATGCTCAAGGGTAAGCAGGGGCGCTTCCGGCAGAACCTGCTCGGCAAGCGTGTCGACTACTCCGGCCGTTCGGTCATCGTCGTCGGTCCTGCACTGCGTTTGCACCAGTGCGGGCTTCCCAAGAAGATGGCGCTCGAGCTGTTCAAGCCATTCATCTACAACAAGCTCGAAGAGCGTGGTTATGTCACCACGATCAAGAGCGCGAAGAAGCTCGTCGAGAAGGAGAAGCCCGAGGTTTGGGACATTCTCGAAGAGGTCATCACCGAGCATCCGGTGATGCTCAACCGCGCGCCGACCTTGCACCGACTGGGCATTCAGGCATTCGAGCCCGTGCTGATCGAGGGCAAGGCGATTCGCCTCCACCCGCTGGTTTGCACGGCCTTCAACGCGGACTTCGATGGTGACCAGATGGCGGTCCACGTGCCGCTCTCCGTCGAGGCTCAGATGGAAACCCGCGTGCTCATGATGAGCACCAACAACATCCTGTCGCCCGCGAGCGGCCGCCCCATCATCAACCCGACCCAGGACATCGTTCTCGGCCTCTACTACATGACGCGCGAGAAGCAGTTCGGTAAGGGCGCGTACCGCGAGGGGCAGGAGAAGGAAGGCCAATTCACCGGCATCTTTGCCTCGTCCGACGAGGTTCGCATGGCGTACGACCAGAACATGGTCGGTCTCCACTCTCGCATTCGATACCGATACAAGGGGGAGATTTACACCACCACCGTCGGCCGCGTGCTCGTGAGCGACGTTTTGCCTCCGGGAATGGAGTTCCCGTCGGTCAACAAGGTGCTCGACAAGAAGTCACTCAGCGCGCTGATCGACGAGTGTTACCGAGCCAGCCGGAACAAGAACACCGTCCTTCTCGCCGACCGATTGCGCACGATGGGTTTCGAGATGTCGACCCGTGCCGGTATCTCGATCTGCATGGATGACATGATCATTCCTGATTCGAAGAAGGACGTTTTGGCGGCGGCCCAAGAGGACGTCACCACGGTCGTCGAGCAGTATCAGGAAGGTCTGATCACTGACGGCGAGCGCTACAACAAGGTCGTCGACATTTGGGCGGAGGCTTCCGATCAGATCGCTCGCGACCTCATGGAGTCCATCGGAAACGATCAGGTCACCGATCCCCAAACCGGCGAGACGACCACCCAGCCGAGCTTCAACTCGATCTTCATGATGGCCGATTCGGGCGCTCGCGGTTCCAACCAGCAGATTCGTCAGCTGGCCGGTATGCGTGGCCTCATGGCAAAGCCTTCTGGCGAAATCATCGAGACGCCCATCACGGCGAACTTCCGTGAAGGTCTGACGGTGTTGCAGTACTTCATCTCGACACACGGTGCGCGTAAAGGTCTCGCCGATACGGCCTTGAAGACGGCAAACTCGGGCTATCTGACCCGTCGTCTCGTGGACGTTGCGCAGGACTGCGTCATCACCGACTACGATTGTCAGACACTCGACGGTATCTGGGTGAGCAAGCTCGAAGAGGGCGGCGAGGTCGTCACACCTCTGGGTGAGCGAGTCCTCGGCCGAATCGCACTCGAAGACATCACCGATCCGGTCACGGACGAAGCTCTCGTCGAAGCCAACCAGGAAATCGATGAGGCTCGCGTCGCGCGAATCGAAGCTGCCGGTATCGAGCGCGTGCTGATTCGCTCGGTGTTGACCTGTCAGAACCGTCGTGGGGTATGCGTGATGTGTTACGGGCGCGACCTCGGCCGAGGCTACGAAGTGAACATCGGCGAGGCGGTGGGCATCATCGGTGCGCAGTCGATTGGTGAGCCCGGAACGCAGCTCACGATGCGTACGTTCCACATTGGCGGTGTCGCGGCTCGCGGCAAGATCGAACAGAGCTCCATCGAGTCGCGCTCCGGCGGCATCGTGAAGTTCGACAACGCCAAGCTCGTGACGAAGCGGGACGGCAAGATCGTCGTCATGAACCGTCATGGCGCCGTAACGGTCGTCGACGAGTCGGGTCGTGAGCGCGAGCATTTCACGCTGACCTACGGCGCATTCGTGAAGGTCAAAGAGGGCGAACACGTCGAGCGAGGCACGCTGCTCGCCGAGTGGGACCCCTATGCCATTCCGATTCTGACCGAGGTCGACGGCGTCGTGAAATACGGTGATGTCGTCGAAGCGGTCACGATGGAAGAGAAGTTGGACGAGGTGACTGGTCTTTCCCGTCGCGTCATCATCGAGTCTCGTGACCCGAGCGCGCGACCCCGCGTTTCGATCAAGGATCCGAAAACGGGCGACACCCGCACCACGGGCATCGGCGAGAACATGGCCCGATACTACCTGCCCGTTGGCGCGAACATCATCCCCACGGATGGTCAGACCGTCGAGGCTGGTGAGATCATCGCCAAGATTCCCCGAGAGACCACCAAGACCAAGGACATCACCGGTGGTCTGCCCCGCGTCGCCGAGCTCTTCGAGGCTCGCAAGCCGAAGGACCACGCGATCATCAGCGAGATCGACGGCATCGTCACTTTCGGTAAAGACACGAAGGGCAAGCGCAAGGTCGTGATTGCCCCGGAGGTAGGTGAGCCCAAGGAGTATCTCATCGCCAAGGGCAAGCACCTCACCGTGAAGGACGGTGACCACGTGCGCGCCGGCGAGCCTCTGATGGATGGACCGGCCAATCCACACGACATTCTCAAGGTCAAGGGCGAGAAAGAGCTCGCGGCCTGGCTGGTCGACGAGATCCAGCAGGTCTACCGACTTCAGGGTGTTGCCATCAACGACAAGCACATCGAGGTCATCGTTCGCCAGATGCTTCGACGCGTTCGCATCAAGGAGACGGGCGACACCCGCTTCCTTCCAGACGAACAAGTCGAAAAGACGGTATTCGAGCGCGAGAATGAGCGCGTGATCGCGAAGGGCGGGCAGCCTGCTGTCGCGGAGCCGCTCTTGCTCGGAATCACGAAGGCGTCGCTTTCGACGGACTCGTTCATCAGTGCCTCTTCGTTCCAGGAGACGACGAAGGTGCTCACGGAGGCAGCCATCGGCGGCAAGGTCGACGAGCTGCGGGGTCTCAAAGAGAACGTCATCATGGGTCGACTGCTTCCGGCTGGTACCGGTCTGGGCGCCTACAACAAGATCGATATGGTGGTCGCGGACAAAGCACTCAAACCGCTTGCTGCGACGCCGGCCATCCTAGAGCCGGAGCCCGTTGCTGCTGCCGCGTCCGAGGAATAGCTAAGTCGGGGCGGCGAAACGCCCCGACTTCCCGATCCGAATTTCGTCTAACTCGGGACTGCATCCCCGTGTAGAGTTAGCCAAGCGGAGAAGGGCGATGAAGAGCTACCTATTCGAGACAGACGAGCACCGTGCGCTTCGTGAGCAGGTGAGGCGTTTCGCGGCTAGCGCGATCGCGCCCCACGCGCATGCTTGGGAAGAAGCCAACGAGTTTCCGCGCGAGCTCTATCGAGAGTCCGCGAAAGCGGGCTTCCTCGGAACCGGGTATCCCGAAGATGTGGGCGGTGATGGCGGGGATCTGAGCCACGTCTTGGTGGCCGCAGAAGAGATGGTCATCGCCGGCAAGTCAGTGGGAACCTGCGTTGGCCTCGGCAGTCACGGTATCGCATTGCCACCGATCGTGAAGTTCGGCACCGACGCACAGAAAGAGCGTTACGTTCGCCCCACGCTCCACGGAGACAAGATCTCCGCACTTGGCATTACCGAGCCGGGCGGCGGCAGTGACGTCGCTGCCGTGCTCACGAAGGCGGTCCGTGATGGCGACCACTATGTCGTGAACGGCGCCAAGACCTTCATTACCTCCGGCACCCGTGCAGACTTCGTGACCACGGCCGTACGCACCGGAGGCGAGGGACACGGCGGCATTTCGATGCTCATCATCGATAGCGACACCCCAGGATTTACGGTGGCGAGCAAGCTCAAAAAGACCGGCTGGTGGGCGAGCGACACTGCGGAGCTCGCTTTCGAAGATTGTCGAGTGCCAGTCGCGAATCTCATCGGGCAGGAAGGGGCTGGCTTCTTGATGATCATGACCAACTTCGTGACCGAGCGCCTCATGCTCGCTGGTCAGTGCGTCGCCATAGCCGAGCTCGCCTACCGTGAGTCGGTTGCGTACGCAAAACAGCGCCACGCGTTTGGTAAGTCGCTCTCGGGATTCCAGGTCGTCCGCCACAAGCTCGCCGACATGGCAACCGAAATCGCAGCCGCGCGCGCGCTGACCGGGGAGTGTGTGACCCGGTTTCTCAATGGCGAGCAGACTCCTTCATTGGCAGCGATGGCCAAGAACACGGCCACTGACATGTGCTCGAGTGTCTGCGATCAGGCCGTACAGATCCATGGCGGCTACGGATACATGCGCGAGTATGTCGTAGAGCGCCTCTATCGAGATGCGCGCCTCTATCCCATTGGAGGGGGTACGCGCGAAATCATGAATGAGATAATCAGCAAGGTTGAGGGCTACTGAGCGCTTCCGCTGCCGAGCAAAATGCCCCGGTCGATCGAGTCCGCGATGAGGGCTGACAGCTTCTCCACGAAGGCAGGCCCGATTTCAGTGCCATGGGCCTTTGCGACTCGCTCGACCGATTCGGACACGGTTTCAGCGCCGCGCTTCCAGGCCTCCATGAGATCAGCGGCCAATGGATTGAGCTCACGTGCGGAAGCCTGATGGCGAGCATCCCGATACACCATGAGGACGACCGGATCCGGCCCGTACCCCTCGCCCGGGGTCGGTTTCCGGTGGACCGGATAGTCGAGACGCAACACCTCGGTTGCCGTGCTCAAGACCGGCTTCCTGTCGAAGGCGAGCTCACCTACGGACTTGGGATCCCTGTCCCCATGCCGCACCTTCCAGCTCGTGATCTCGAAACGCGCGAGCTCTGCAACCCATGGAGGTTCAACGCGTCGCCAAATCGGGATCGCAAAGTCGGCGAGCTCATTCGGAACGTGCCGCAGGAATCGGGTCTTCGGTCCGCCGGCCGCAAACCACTCCGCGACAGCGAGCCCGAAAGCCTCGCTCCCGATTGCCGCCTTCGTTCGGGTGAGCGCCGCACCGATCACCTGAGCGAGCCGGTTTTGCACGAGCTCTCGATAGACGAGCCAGCGTTCCGGTGATCCCAGCAGCTCGAGGTCGGCTGGGGTCGCTTCCCGATCGAAGCAGACGCGCTGCATGGCCTTGGCGCGCTCAGCCAGCATGCTTGGCCCCTGTCGCGCGTCGATAGATGTTCCAGAGCTCGTCCACCTCTCGGAGAAGCTCGTCGAGCGGCGGCACATTGCTGTCTCGCTCGAGGAGCACTGGGACAGGGCCGACCTTTCTCAAGGTGTAGTCGAGCAGCGCGTAAACGTCGTCCGGCACTGGCTCCCCATGGGTATCGATTCGCAGCCCGTCGTCGCGAACGAAGTGGCCAGCGACGTGGATCTGCACCACGCGGTCCGAGGGGATCTTGTCGATGTACGCCTCGGGATCGAAGTCGAAGTTGCGGCTGTTCACATAGACGTTGTTCACGTCGAGAAGGAGCTTCGCATCTGCGCGTTCGAGTACCTCGACGACGAAATCCGCCTCCTCCAGACCGTCGGCGCATTGCGGGGCGTAGTAGCTCGCATTCTCCAGGGCCAAGGGTCGGTCGATCGCGTCTCTCACCTCGATCAACCGGCGCGAGGCGATCTCCGCCGCCTCGTCGGTAAAGGGAAGCGGAAGCAAGTCGTGAAAGAAGCGGTCCTCCACCGTGCCGAGACAGAGATGCTCGCTATGCCAAGGGATCTCGAGGTCCGACAAGAAGCCTCGTAGCTCTGCCAAATAGCCGGCGTCGAACGGTTCGGGCGACCCTATGCAGGTACTCAGTCCGTGGGTTACGATTGGCCACCCTTTGCGCGCCAAGTCGAGCATTTCCTCGTACCGGCCGCCTCGATTCACGTAGTTCTCCGGGTGGATTTCCAACCAGGACACGGCCGCAGGGTTGCGCTCCAAGAGCTCGGTCGCGAGGTCGTAGCGTAGGCCGAGCCCGATTCCGTGAATACTTTGACTCATCTCAGTTCAGACCAAAAAGAAGCCGCGGCGACCAATGCCGCCGCGGCTCGCAACACCATACCGCTCGAGTGTTGGCGGCGTGGTCGAGCTGTTCTAGTTCTCGCTGCCGCAGCTGCCTTCGCCACAGGACGCCTCGGCGGCCTGGCCTTCCTTCATGGCGCCGCTGCAGGACCCTTCGCCACAAGAAGCTTCGGCCGCGCCTGCTTCAGCCGCAGCAGCGGTCTCTGCGCCTGTCGTCGACTCGGCGGCTTCTGGACCATCGTCGGACTTGCATGCGGCGGTCACGCTGAGCGCTGCAGTCGCCATTGCGATGATCGTGTGCTTGAGTGCTGAGTTCATGTTTGTCTACCCTCTTTGTGTATGTAAGCGCATCGGGAGCATCCATGGAGGTCCCCGGTGATGCAACGCGGCGTCAGGGACCAATCCCGTAACCCCGCTTCCCTATTGGGGCACGCTAGCCAAAGCGATCGCGTGTAGCAATCTAAATGATAAGCCTGCGTCACGACCGAGATACGCTCGTGACGCTTAGATGTTTCGCTTGAAATTCAAATCCCAAGCACTGGCAACTCGCAACGAATACCCCACGGATTCCAGAGGCTTAGATCGTCAAAGGATCTTGGAAATTCGCAGCTGTGCTGGGCCTTGCCGCCTGCGGACAGGCTCCCCCGACACTCCCAAGCAGTGATGCTTTGGGTGGGACCGCGCACTATGCCGTTACATTCGTTGACAACTTTCGTCGTGCTCGTGTTCGCGCATGCTTCGCGAACATCGCGCTGCGTGAGTTGGTTCCGATCGGCGATAGCCGAGCCGGCCGTCAGCGCCGAATCGTCTCGATGATGCGGCTCGGCGCCGGCGGAGGTCGCCGGCCGATTCGAAAGCAAGCCGTGGCTCGCTCTGCGCCCGGCTTCAGCAGCCCCTTTCGCGATGCATAGAGTGTGGCGAGCGGATCGCCTCTGCGGACTCGGTCGCCGACCTGAGCATGCAGTCGGATTCCAGCACCCGGGTCGACCACGTCTTCAACGCGGAGTCGCCCTGTTCCCAAGCCCATCGATGCATGCCCGAGCTCGAGCGGATCGATACCCGTGATGTAGCCATCGCCCGGCGACGCGATCGTCGAGCGATGCCGTGCTAGCGGGAGCTCGCTTGGCTTGTCGACGAATGCTGGGTCGCCGCCTTGCGCTTCGACGATTTGCCGCATCCTCTCGAGAGCCGTTCCGTCAGCCACTACCTGGTTGATTCGCCGCAGGGCACCCGCCTCGCTCCTGCTGATTCCCGCCATGCGAAGCATCTCGGCCACCAAAGCGTAGGTCAGGTCCCTGAGATCATCGGGTCCGCGGCCGTGTAGAATCTCCATCGCTTCGGCCGTTTCGAGCGCGTTGCCAATCGTGTATCCGATGGGGCTGTTCATGTCGGTCAGCGTCGCCGATACGCGCATCCCCGCGCGTCGGCCCACCCGCACGAGGCTACCTGCGAGCTCCCTCGCAGCAGACTCGGTCCGCATGAACGCGCCGCGGCCGACCTTGACGTCGAGCACCAGCGCGTCGATGCCTGCCGCAAGCTTCTTCGAAAGGATGCTCGAGGTGATCAATGGAATCGATTCGACGGTCCCCGTCACGTCTCGAAGGGCGTACAAGCGCTTGTCAGCCGGGGCCAAGGCGCCGGTTTGTCCGATGAGTGCGCACCCGAGCTTCTGAAGCTGAGCAAGAAATGCGCGAATTGAAAGGTCGATACGAAACCCAGGAATCGCTTCGAGCTTGTCGAGCGTGCCTCCCGTGTAACCGAGGCTTCTTCCGCACATCATGGGCACGGCAACCCCGCAGGCAGCCGCAATCGGTGCAAGGCAGATGCTGACTTTGTCCCCGACACCTCCGGTGGAGTGTTTGTCCACCTTCGGGAGGCGGATCGAGTCCAAGTTGACGATCTCTCCACTGTCTCGCATCGCGAGTGTCATCGCGACCGTCTCTTCGAAATCCATGCCCTTGAAGTAGACGGCCATCGCGAACGCGCTCATTTGATAGTCGGCGACCGTCCCGTCCATGAAACCAGAGATCAGACTCCGAATTTCGTCCTGGGTCAGCCGGTCGCCTTCGCGCTTGCGAACGATTAGCTCCGATACGCTGGTCGTTCGTTTCGTTTTCTCCATCGTCAGCGCCGTTTGCGTCGCGCCCGCTTGCGAGGCTGTTCGCGACGTTCGTCCTGAGCGCCGCGCTGCCCCTTCGAGCTGCGGTGTTTCTTGCCGGGCTCCGAGCTGCGGTGCTTCGGGCCGCCGCTTGGTCTGCTCGGTGACTGGCCCTGCCTGCGCCGTACCTCGGTCGGTGCTTTCGCCGGCTGATGCTTCAGCAGAGACCCGATGACGTCGCGGCCCTGAACGTTCGCGTCTTCGATCCGCACGGTGACGGGATCATTCATCGTGAAGAGCTTCGAAGTCCGCGCGCCAATCAAGCGGATGCCGAGATCATCTGGTTCGTATGTGTCGTCGAGTTGCTCGAACGGAAGCAGGACGCTCACGAATGGATCTTCGATTTGAATGTAGATACCGAAAGGAGCAAATCCGGAAATTCGTCCGTCGAGCTCGTCTCCGATGTGCTTTTGCATGTAGATCGTGCGGTAGACATCCATGACGTCGCGTTCGACGATCATCGCACGCCGTTCGGAATCACTAGCTTGCGCCGCGAGGCGTTGCAGACGAGGTCGAAGCGAGGCGGAATCGAGATTCTCGTTGCGAATCATGCTCCGGAGGATGCGATGCACCATCAAGTCGGGATAGCGTCGTATCGGAGAGGTGAAGTGTAGGTAGTCCTTGGCCGCTAGAGCAAAGTGACCGGTCGTCGGATCGGTATCGTAAATCGCCTGCTGCATCGCTCGCAGGAGCAAGTATCGGAGCAGGGGCGCTTCGTCCGTCCCTTCGATTCTTTGGAGAAAACGACTCAGTTGCTTCGGTGTCGACGCCGACTCTTCTTCGAGATCGTAGCCGAACGATTTCGCCACCTGGCAGAACATGGAGATGCGTTCGGGATCCGGCTTCCCGTGCACCCGGAATACCCCGGGCGCTGCGTGCCGCTTGATGTGCGCCGCTACGGTTTCATTCGTCACCAGCATCATGTCTTCGACGATGCGATAAGCCTGACGAACCCCTGGGTCCTTTCGCGATTGAACGATCTCCTTCGGCTCTCCGTGTTCGTCGAGGACGATCTTTCCTTCAGGGAGATCGAAATCGAGTGCGCCACGCTTCGACCGTCGCGCCCGAAGTCGCTTTGATAGGTCGAGCAGGATCTTCAGCGTTTCGATTCGTTTCTCGGCCGTTGGTTGGTGGGGACCTTGATTCGTTAGGCCGAGCGCACGAGCCACGCCCTCGTAGTAGAGCTTGCCGTGCGACCGCATCACGGCCTCGAAGATCCGATGCGAAGATACGTGTCCCTTTTCATCGATGTGCATTTCGACCGCCATGCACAGGCGATCGCGGTTGGGTACGAGCGAGGCCAGGTTGGTCGAGAGCTCCGGGGGCAGCATGGGGATCGCACGATCCGGCAGGTAGACGCTGGTTCCGCGGCTGATCGCCTCGCGGTCCATGGCGCTTCCTTCGGGGACGTAGTGCGACACGTCGGCGATGGCGACGATGAGATGGAATCCACTACCGTCGCGCTCGACCCAAATCGCATCGTCGTGGTCGCGTGCCGTCTCGGGGTCGATCGTGACCAAGTCAACGGCCCGTAAGTCTTCTCGGTCTTTGACGACATCCCGATCGACGCGTGGAGGCAAAGCCGCCGCCTCCTGTTCGACTTCGTCGGGAAAGGCTTCTCGAATGCCATCGCGAATCTTGATCTTCTCGACTTCGATCCGAGCCACCCCTTGGGCACCGAGCACCTCGAGGACGCGAACCTCGGGTCGATCTTCACGGCGTTGCGGAAACGTGACGATCTCGGCAAGAATCACATCGGTCTTGCGAGCGGATTTCGGGATCTTTCCGACCACGCGCATCGGCGCGCGCAAGCGGTCGTCGTCGGGCTCGAAGCTCATCCCGCGACCCCGAGGCTGAAGCATTCCGGTCACTTCTTTCACCCGGCGCTCGACGATGCCGACAATCTGACCGTCCCGGCCCTTGGGCGAGGGTCGAGCACGAATTTGGACCGTGTCCCCATGCAGCGCAGGACCCACAGCGTCGGGCGGAATGAACACGTCGGGGCTTCCGTCGTACACGTTGACGAAACCGTACCCTTGTCGAGTCATCGTCAGGCGGCCCTCGATGACGGGACTGAGGGGGGAAGCGAGGACTTCGCGTTCTTTCGCATTTCGTCCGCGGCCCCGCGTGGTCTTGGCCTTCTCGCGTCCACGCTTTTCATTGCTCGACGATTCGAGCGCGCGGAACCGCAATCCCGGTAGCTCCCGAACGAGCTTCTCGTCAGACAGCAACAGTAGGCGCCGGACGACTTGGTCTTTGAGCTTTCGCGGAACATCGAGTCGTCCGCAGAGCTCGCCTACGTGCATTGCACGAGGAGCATGTGTCCGCAGTACTTCTAGAATTTGGTCTTTTTCAGGAATATCTTCGTTCATCATCTCTATCGGAGGGCATGAACCCCTCCGTCGTCGGATCCGAAGTAAAGTGTTCCATCGGATCCAATCTCTACCGTCGAGTCGACGTCCTGCCCAACGTTGTATCGCCAGAGCACAGAGCCGTCCGGGTCGATGCAGTAGAGGAAGTTGTCTTGTGAGCCCACGTAGATGCGACCATCCGCGTCGATGCGGGCCGAGGCTCGTACTCGGCCTCCAGTGGCTACCTTCCAACGGATGGCGCCGGAAGGGCTTATGGCATAGACGTTCCCATCATACGAGCCGACGATGACGGTGCCGTCTCGGGCGATTGCCGGGGTGGCCCGCACCTCGTCACCAGTCTTGAATCTCCAGCGAAGCGTGCCGGATTCATCGATCTGTACGATCTCGCCCAGGCCCGTGCCGGCGTAGATCCGCCCTTCATCGTCGATCGAGGCTGCGCCCTCGATGGCTCCGCCGAGCGGCAGGGTCCAAGCCACCGAGCCATCGGGTCGAAGGGCAATGAGCGAGCCTTCCGTCGTGCCGATGATGATCAAGCGCGCTGGGTGGATGACCGGTGCGCTCCGCACGTGATCTGCGGTTGGTTTGTGCCAGTGCAATCGGCCCAGGAGGTCTACCGCATACGCTCCGTCCGCTACCACGTAGATGCGCCCGTCCGGACCGAGGGTCGCCGATGCATCGACCACGTCCCCGAGCGGAAGCTCCCATCGGGGCTGGCCCTCGAGCGACAACGAAACGAGCTCCCGTTGGTGGGTTCCAAAAATCACAGACGATCCGACGAGCAGGGCGCTCGGGTAGATCTTTTGTCCGGCCGAGTAGCGCCATTTCAACGATCCGTCTGGGTTCAGGGCTACGAACTGCCCGTCGAGAGAGCCCACGTACACGGTCCCGTCATGCCCGGCAATAGGCGAAGCGAAGACCCGCGCTCCGGTTTGATAGGTCCAGGCAGGAGAGGGCCGTTGCGATGGGCCGAGGTGCTCACTGCGCCCCGTATGAGCGGCGTCACCCATGAATCCGTTGGCACTCCGTGGTGGGACGCCCGGTTTGACTGCGTCCGGTATGGCAGGCGGGCTGGCCAGCTCGGAGAGCACCTCCTCGACGAAGCGGCACCTCCCTTCATGACAAATCCGGTCCCCACGGCATTCGGTATCCGACATGCACGGGGTCGATGGCCGCGGGCGAGCACCGCTACAGGCCGAGATCGAGATGAACGTGGCGAATGCCAAAAAGAGTTGCAGGCAGTAGCGCAAGGCGCTGCGACTATACCATCGCCGATTCATCGTCGCAGTCGACTTGATCACCAGCTGAGAAGCCTGATCTCGCTACCTTTTTGGAGCGCGATTTGGCGGCCATTGGGGCTCAGGGCGATGGACCGGATTGCGCCGGGCACAGCGTCCCAATTCTCAGGGCGCAACCAGCGCCCCGATCCACCCTTGCGCCAGTCGCGGATCACGACTCCCTCCGCATGCGGAATCACGTAGCGTGATCCATCGGGTGTGATCCGTGCGCCCCTGATCGGCGCAGGGAGCGGGCTGCCAATGCTCAGGTCGATGGGAGCTCCCGCTGGTTTGGCAAACGCATCGAGCGGAACGACGCGAAGCAAGTCGCCGGAAGCGGCAACCAGGCCCTGAGGGGCCCAGCCAAGCACCGCCCACTCGAACGCCGATGCGGGTCGGTCGATCGGTGTTTTGCAAGGCACTCGATCGGAGCGACGCTCGATCGGAATCCGGTGTGTTTGCTTGCCGCGTGTAGGACCCACCTCCGCTTCGAAGCCCGCGCAGGTCGCGCGGACGCTTCTCACCGCATAGCGGCCATTGGGATCTTGCGCGGGTGGCACGATCTCCGCCTCGGACAGTCGCGTCTTGGTTCCCGAGCTGATCTGAACCGTGTGGGGAGAGCGCCCGTCGACGACCAGAGTATCGTCGTCGCGAAAGTACAGGGACGCTTGAGCGCCCTCATGGTCGATGGTTCGCCAGACGGCGTTCCCGTCCCCCTTCGCCGCCCGCCAGGCTGCGCGCACCCGCGCCCGCTCTTCCTCGCTGGGGGTAAGCTCCCACCAGCGCTGAATCTCGAGCGCCTGCACGAAGCTACCTCGTCGAATTGCTGCAGTCGTAGCGACCGCGGCTGCCCGGGCGGTCGCTGGGGAAAGGCCGCATTGCAGGCCTTCGGTGCCGGACAGTCCGATTCGGGCTGCCCCACTTTCACGGCAGAGCGCAACGAACGCGTCGAGGACGGAGTGCGCTTGCTTGGCAGCACCTGCGAGGTCGGAGTCGAGGGACTCCCAGGCATTATTCGCAATCGCTTGCAGTGCGGCTTCTGGCTCGGAGGCATCTCTCGCAAAACCGCCGGGCCTGTTCAGCCACGTCAGTGGAATCGTGTTCTCATCGATTCGGACGTTGGCGACGACGTCCTCGTAACCGTCGCCATCCTGATCTTGCACGACGATCTCGATCTCGATCGTCGCTGTCGAGCGGTCGTTCGGTGGCAAAATGGTGATTCGCTCGCGCACACGTGGCTGAGCCTCGATCGTGAGCAGCCAGAGGTTCGTTCGCTTCCCGGTCTCGCAGCTGTGTTCGACGCGGGCTTCCACGAGCGAGGCCGAGACTCGTTTGATCTCTGCGACGGGTTCGACGCAGTGGCTGGGGACCAGGAACGAATCCACGTGACGAGCAGCAACGTCGAGGCCGCGCGGATAGGCGGCCTGAACGCGGACTTCCTCGGGCGTCGCTGAGATCACGAGCGCGTCAATGGGCTCGCTGCCGTCCAAATCCAGTTGAAGCGCGGCCAGTGCATATCCGGATTGCAGGACGAGCGACGACTCGGCGATCGGCACCTCCACTTGATCCGGACCAAACGTTTGACCCACGGGAAGCTCGCCCGCTTCGTCGGCCGACTCGTCCACCGCTTCGACCTCGGGAGCTCCTGCGTCTTTGAGTCCGAACGGGACTTGCTTGCGCCCGGAGCAGCCGCTGAGAATTGCCCCAGCAAGAACTGGGAGGACCCACGCTACCAGCCGCTTAGATCGCCCAAAAATCATGCGTTCGGATTAGCATGCGTTCGGCTGGGGAGCCTCAAAAGTGTCAATACGGACCGGGTACGCAAATCGCGTCTCTCTCGTCGAGGGCGCAGGACTCGAACCCCCGAGGACAGAGCCCTTCTGGACCCAGGCAGCGGAATCCCGACTGGCAGTCCTCATCGAAGTCGCAAGGGTCGAAGCAGATCAGCGTATCGTCGATTCCGCCAGCGAGACTCGACGGGTAGCAGCTTCCAAAGCGGCCCACCCAGGCTATCGGACAGTCCGGGGAAATGGATCCTTGGGCTCCACAGGTGAGCGTACAGATCGAATTCGAATAGGTGAAGCCAGCGAAGTCGACCGCGAGCTCCTCGCAGAGCGTTGCGGTCTCGACGCATTCGTCGACCGTGAAGCACGCGTCGTAGACCGGGATGATGACCGTGCTCTCGTCGGCACAGCCTGTTGCACCCGCGGATATCGACGTGCCCAAGATCGCCACAATCAGGCCGCGAACAAGCACGTCAATTCAACCACTCGGGTTTGTCGTTGCGGCCGCCCTGCACCAGGTCCAAGGAGCCCTTCTTCTTCCGCTTCTTCTTTCATCT
>DASRZF010000113.1:0-2541 GCA_035686645.1 Polyangiales bacterium | reverse complement strand
TGTCCGGGCCTTTCGTGCGCGCGATGGAGCGCCTCGAGAAGGACGAGCACGTCAAGGCGGTGGTCATGCGCATCAACTCGCCCGGCGGTTCGGCGCTGGCTAGCGACCGAATGTGGGAGGCCGCGCGCAATCTCGGTGAGGTGAAGCCCTTGATCGCCAGTGTTGGAGACATGGCGGCGAGTGGTGGCTATTACATCGCATCGGCCGCCGACGAAATTCTGGCGCACCCCAACAGCCTCGTCGGCTCGATCGGCGTCGTCGGTGGGAAGTTCAACTTCGCTGGCCTCGCCCAAGAGATCGGGGTCAGCACGTACGTCCTTCAGAGGGGCAAGCGCGCCGCCTGGTCCACTCCCGTGCGCCCGCTTTCCCCCACGGAACGCCAAGCCTTCGAGAGCTTGCTCCGCGATACCTACGAGCGCTTCATCACGAGGGTGTCCGAGGGCCGTGAGATGGAGCGAGAAGCGGTTCTCGCCGCCGCGGAGGGCCGCGTGATGACCGCGCAAGATGGTTTGGCCCTCGGCCTGATCGACGAAATGGGCGGCCTCAGCGAAGCCCTGCTCAAGGCCAAAACCCTGGCGGGGCTCCCCATCGACGCTCCGCTCGAGCTCTGGCCGGCGCCGATGAACCTGCTCGATGCGATCAACGATCTCTTGAGCGGAGACGGGGATGACGACGCGAAGATGCTTCAGCGCATCTGGCTACGGCAGCACCCGCTGGCGGCGTCCATGCCGCTCGAGCCCTGGGCCAAGGTCCTCGAGATCATCGCGAAGGAACATGCAGCGCTCGTTCCCCCGTACTTCTTTTCGCTGAACTAGGGTGAGAAGGCGTCTGGAACGACGATCTCAGCACAGTAGCCCCAGATGTCCTGACCCGCGTAGCAACCCGCGGAGTCCCCGAGCTCTGCAGGCGCATCGCAGACGACGCCCAAACATCCATCGCAGAGGTTGATCGGCCAGCGAAATGCGGGAGAGGTCTGACTGAAACCGCCTAGGGTGGTGCCCTGAGCCCGGATGTCGATGGCGAACGAATCGAATCCAGTGTTCTCCGGAATGGAAAGCACTGCGGGGTAGAACGTGTCGGGAATGGCGACGGCGAACGTTGCGCGCGCAGAAACCGATCCTGGGGTTTGGTTGGCCGGGATGACCGCGCTGGTCTGCACTTTGTAGGGGTTCGGGACGCCCTCGCCGAGGTCGACCAAGGTGCCGTCAGGAAGAACGATCGTGATTTCGAAGGCCGTGATCTGCATGTTTCCCTGCTGGCCTTGGAACTCGAGCGCATTGCTCACGATGTAGCTCTCCACCAGAGGCGTGATCACGTAGCTCCAGAAAACCGACGGAGCCGCACGGTCGATCACGCCAGCTGCGAGCACTGCGTCCTGATCGTCGGTCACGCCGCAGTCGGTTCGGTCGGGCGCGAGATTCGCCGCCACCTGGATGGACAGATCGGGGAAGCGGTTGCAGCCGGCAACCGTTACCGCCAGCGTCGCCGCTAGCATCATGGGTACGAGGATGAATCGGCTCATAAGTCCCCTCCAAAGGGTGTTCTCATGGTATCGAGCGCGGGTGGAAGCCGCCAAATTTCCGTACCTTAGGATCCAACGAGCGCTCTCTTCACCGCTTCGAGATCCAGCAGCTCGACCTCGGTTTGGCCAGGAAGGCGCGGAATTACGAAGTGAATCTTGTCTCCACGGCGTTTCTTGTCCGAGCCGATGAAGCCGAGCACACGGCTGTTCAGTCGTCGATCTAGGTCGGTGGGCAAGCCGAGCCGCTCCAGCAAGCGGGTGAGCCGAACGGTCTCCTCGGGCCTTCCGCGGCCCATCTGACCGGCGACGCGCATGGCTGCGAGCATTCCGAGTGCGACGCCCTCCCCGTGCCGAATGCCTCGGTACTCGCTTGCAGCTTCGAGCCCGTGGCCCACGGTGTGACCTAAGTTGAGCAGCATCCTGCGTCCCGACTCGTGCTCGTCTTCGTGTACGATGCGGGACTTCAATGCGATCGACATTCGAATGGCGCGGATGCTCGCTTCCGGATCACCGGCCATCAGCGCCTCGGCGTCCGATTCGAGCATGCTCACCGATTGCTCACCATCGAGCCACGCGCTTTTCACGACTTCGGCCAAGCCTGCGATACGTTCTTCGCTCGGGAGCGTCGAAAGCGTTTCGACGTCGCAGAGAACGAACTTGGGTTGATAAAACGTACCGACCAGGTTCTTGCCTCTCGGACGGTTGAAGCCTGTCTTGCCCCCGACCGAGCTGTCGACCATCGCGAGGAGCGTGGTCGGAACCTGCCCCAGAGCAACACCGCGAAGCAAGGTCGACGCCGCAAAGGCGGTCAGGTCCCCGATCACGCCGCCCCCAATTCCGACGATGATCGCGCGACGGTCCACTCCGGCATCGAGGGCGGTGTCCCAAACTCGCTCGACGCTGGCCACGTTCTTGTGCGCCTCGTCGCCCGGAAGCTTCACCTCGATCGGAGGCTTGCCCGCCAGCGTCAGATCCCGAATCGCCTCGGCGGGCCATGGGCGATCGGCGCCCCCATCGAA
>DASRZF010000112.1:0-3971 GCA_035686645.1 Polyangiales bacterium | reverse complement strand
GACCAAGGAGAGTCAGACGGACAGTGGCGCGGAGGCTGGCACTGGCGCTGGCGCTGGCACTGGCACTGACACTGACGCTGGTACTGACGCTGGCACTGGCACTGGCATACGGAGGAGGACTGCTCGGGATGGGCAGCACAGCGATTGGGTCGAGCCTAGACGTCGGGCGTCTTAGAGAACTGGGGGCGAGTGGGTCCCAATCGCGAGCACGCCCGTCGCGAGCCGTCCTCCGGGCACTCTGTCGCGCGACACTGACACTGAGACTACCAAAAATGGGGAATTGCCCCTTTTTGCGAATAAGCCGCGGCCGGAGCTTGTTGGTGGGGGGTCCGGCAGCGTGCTAGCCAAGCGACCCGAGGGAAATTTCATGTCCAACGACGTTCGTGTCATCAACGAAATGGTTCAGCGCGAGAGCGCCTTCATCGATACGGTTCTTCACGAGGTTCACAAGGTCGTGGTCGGCCAGGATGTGATGATCGAACGCATCTTGATCGGCCTTCTCACGGGCGGGCACATTCTGCTCGAAGGTGTACCGGGGCTCGCGAAGACGCTGACGGTCAATACGATCTGCAAGACGATCGCGGCCAAGTTTCAGCGCATCCAGTTCACCCCGGACCTGCTGCCTGCCGACGTGATCGGCACCGTGATCTACAATCAGCAGCGCGGTGAGTTCAGCGCCAAGAAGGGGCCGATCTTCGCCAATCTGGTGCTGGCCGACGAGATCAACCGGGCTCCCGCGAAGGTGCAAAGCGCGCTGCTCGAGGCGATGCAGGAGCTTCAGGTCACCATCGGCGATACCAGCCACAAGCTCGACCAGCCGTTCATGGTGATGGCGACGCAGAACCCGATCGAGCAGGAGGGCACCTATCCGCTCGCCGAGGCGCAGGTCGATCGCTTCATGCTCCATGTCCGCGTCGACTACCCGAGCCAAGACGAAGAGCGTAAGATCATGGATCAGATCTCGGACCACGTGCTCCTCGGCCGCGATGCGGGCGCTGGCTCTGGGGTGCAGCAGGTCGCGACCACAGCGAAGCTGCTCGAGGCGCGCAAGACGATCGGGCACGTGTACATCGACCCCAAGATCAAGGACTACATCGTTCAGATCGTCACGGCGACGCGTCACCCGGTGCGGGTGGGGCTCGGCGACCTCACCGACATGATCGCGCACGGCGCGTCGCCTCGGGCCTCCATTGCTCTGAACGTCGCCTCCCGCGCCCATGCCTTCATGCGACACCGCGGATATGTGACACCCGAGGACATCAAAGCGATCGGCCCAGACGTGCTGCGCCACCGCATCATTCGCTCCTACGAAGCGGAAGCCGAAGAGATCACGAGCGACCAGATCGTCCGTCGAATCTTCGAAACCGTGGAAGTCCCCTAACCGAGGCACATCGTGATCTCTCGCGAGCTCGTCAAGAAACTCAAGAAGATCGAGATCTTCACGTCGAGGCTCGCCAACGACCAGCTCGCCGGAAGCTACCACTCCGTCTTCAAGGGGCGTGGGATGGCGTTCAGTGAAGTGCGCCAGTACCAAGCCGGCGACGACGTTCGCTTCATCGACTGGAACGTCAGCGCGCGCATGAACGACACGTATGTGAAGGTCTTCACCGAAGAGCGCGAGATGACGGTGATGCTTCTAGTCGACCTGTCTGCCAGCGAGCGATTCGGCTCGGTCGAGAAGCCAAAGATCGAAACCGTCGCCGAAGTGGCTGCGCTGCTCGCTTTCAGCGCGATCAAGAACAACGATCGTGTGGGGCTGATCTTGTTCACCGATCGCATCGAGCGCTTCGTGCCACCCAAGAAGGGTCGCTCACACGTGATGCGCGTCGTGACCGAGATTCTCAATGCCGATCCCCAGGGTGAAGGCACCGACCTCCGCGTGGCGCTCGACCTCCTCGGCAGTATCGGAAAGCGACGCACCGTGGCGTTCATGATCAGCGACTTCATCGCCGAACACTACGAAAAGCCGCTCCGGGTCGTTTCCAAGAAGCACGACTTGATTCCCATTCAAATCGTCGATCCCCGGGAGAACGAGCTTCCCGACGTCGGCCTTGCGCTCGTCGAGGACCTGGAAACCGGAGAGCTCGTCGAGGTCGACACCAGCAACCTGGCTGTCCGGGCCGAGTACGCGCGCGAAGCAAAGCGGCAGCGCGCGAGTCGGGAGCACCTATTCCGGAGACTTCAGCTCGACCACGTCACGGTGAGCACGGAACAGGACTTCGTTCGGCCTTTGACCGAGCTCTTCCGGCTCAGGCAACGGCGACTCACGGGCTATCGGTGAAGCAAGCGGCAGCGATCGTTTTGGTCTCGATGCTCTTCCCTTCGTTCGCGCTGGGGCAGGAACGCACCGTGGCGCTCGACGCGCCCCTCGAAACGACGCTAGGCGACGCGATCGACGTTCTGGTGACGGTCACCGCGGCGGCAGGCGATGACGCGGCGGTTCCAGAACAATCGTTTGAGCCATTTGAAATCATCTCGAAGAAAGCGAGCGTAGACCCCTCCCCGAACGGCGCCACGCAGACCTTCACCTTCGAGCTTCAACTGCTTTGCTTCGAGCTTGGTGCTCACGAGCTCGGTCCGATCCGCGTACGGATCACCAGCGCTGCAGGCGAGCTCGTCGACATCGAATCGAATACTGCAAGCATCGAGGTTCGTTCCGTGCTCGCCAATGAGCCGGACCCAGAGCTGAAGCCTGCAAGTCAGCCGGTGACGGTCGAGCAAGACGACTACCGGCTGCTCATCGTCTTGGGCGCCTTGCTCGCGCTTGCCATCGGGGCCCTGCTCGCTTGGCTCTTGATGCGATGGTGGCAGAAGCGCGAGCGAGCGGAACCCGCACCAGCGCCTCCGCCCCCGCCATGGGACACCGCTCTTGCAGAGCTGCACGCGCTCGAGCGTGAACGCCCGGCCGCGATCTCCGAAGGGCGTACGGAGTCGTGGGTGGATGCGGTAAGCGATTCGATCCGCGTCTACTTGGGCCGCCGCTTCGGTTTTCATGGGCTCGAGAGCACCACCGACGAAATCGCAGGCGCCCTTGCCGAGACGAAGTCGCTTCGCATCGCGCCCGAGGAGGCGATTGGGTTTCTGAATCAGTGCGATTTGGTGAAGTTCGCGAAAGCCTCGTTGGCAGAAGAGGCATCGCAAGCTCTGATCGAAGACGCGCTCGGGATGGTCGATCGAACTCGCCCCGAGAGCGTCGCAGCGTCCGGAGGCGGGTCATGAGCCCGCGGCAGCGAAGGGCCTGGGCTCTGGGGTGGCTGCTAGCTGCGGCTTTCGTCGGTCTGGTGATCAGCCTTCGATACCTCGAATCGCGCTATCAGCTTCTGATTGTCGATGAGCAGCTGCGATTCGAGCGCCCCTGGGCTGCGCTCCTTCTGCTCGCCGCACCGTTGGCTTGGTTTGCCCGGGTGTGGGTCCAACGGGCATCGAGGCCGAGGCTTCAGTTCAGCCGGGCGAACGCGCTGCGGGTGTCCAAAGGAAGCTGGCGGATTCGTCTCGTCGACCTGCCCAGCGCTCTGCGAACCGTCGCGCTTGCGCTGCTCGTCATCGGACTCGCCGGACCTCAGAGCATTCATGCAAGGGACACGGCGGATGTGAGCGGCATCGAGATCATCCTCACCCTCGACATGTCCGGCTCGATGGAAGCCGCCGACATTCGACCCACACGCTTCAAGGCGACGAAATCCGTGGTTCGAGACTTCATCAACCGTCGGCCGAACGATCGGATTGGCGCGGTCGTCTTCGGGCGCGATGCGTACACCCTGCTGCCACTCACGACGGACCGGGATGCTCTGAGGACAGCGCTCCGCGGGCTCCAGCTCGATCAGATCGATGGGCGAGGCACGGCGATTGGGAATGCGGTCGGCGTCAGCCTCAACCGACTCAAGCGCTCTCGCGCCAAGAGCAAAGTCATCATTCTTCTCACCGACGGAGAATCGAACGCCGGGAACGTGTCACCGTCGCAGGCGGCGGAT
>DASRZF010000111.1:0-6556 GCA_035686645.1 Polyangiales bacterium | reverse complement strand
CGACGGCACTCAACGAGCTCAAGCGTCGAGGCGGCAAGTACGCGGTGGTCACGATGTGCATCGGCGGCGGCATGGGCGCGGCGGGCCTCTTCGAAGCGATCGACTGACGGAGCGTGGCGTGCCGAGGGTAGAGCAAGATTTCGCGCGCGCGTTTGCTAGCGACTGGATTGACGCTTGGAACCGGCGCGACCTCGACGCTGTGCTGGCGCACTATGGCGAGGACTTCGAGTTTTCATCACCTGTGATCATCGACGTGGCGGGCGAGCCGAGCGGGACGCTACGGGGCAAGCCCGCGATGCGCGAGTACTGGACGAAGGCGCTGGCCCGCTTGCCCGACCTTCACTTCGATCTAGACGAGGTGCTGACTGGGATCGACACGATCACCCTCCTCTACCGAGGCCCGCGCGGTGCATCCGCCGAGACCTTCCACTTCGATGTGGACGGAAAGGTCGACCGAGCACTGGCCTGCTACGCGCCTGCGAGACAGAAAGTCTCGCCTACGGTCCCGCGGAAGTGAATGCGGCACGATCACTCGGAATGTGCTGCTGCTCTTGGTTGGGACGCTCAGACGCGCTGCGGTCTTTGGGCATGCGCTTCGTTTGGGATGAGCGCCCCGCGGAACTGGCGCGTAGGAACTGCCCCGCGCCCACCGTTCGACCGATCTCGGGCAAGACCTCGCCCGTCTCTGCGACGAGGGTGCCGTTGACGATGACAGCCGGCACTGCGTCCGGGTTGCGGCGGACGAGGCGAACGTAGTTGCCGAGCTCGGGGATTTCTTCTTCGTGAATCTCTTCGACGCGGTAGTCGAGTTGCGCTGGGTCGACGATGACCAAATCTGCGCGCTTGCCCTCCTCGAGGGTGCCGGCTTCGATTTGGAACCATTCGCCGAGCTCGCCGGTGAGCTTGTGGACGGCCTTTTCGAGGGGCATGACCGGTTCGCCGCGATCCTCGGCGTCCTTGACGAACTTCAGCATGCGAAGCGGGAAGTTGTAGAAGGCCATGTTGCGTAGGTGCGCGCCGGCGTCTGAGAAGCCCAGCAGATTCGACTCGCTGTTCATCATCTTCGCGAGCGGCTTGGGCCTGTCATTGCCGGTGACGGTGTACCAGCGGAGCTCGTTGCCGTAGGCGATCAAGAGGTCGAGAAACGCGTCGACTTCCGACTTGCCCTGCAGCACACCGATCTCGCGGAAGGTCTTTCCGATGAGCGAGCTGTCCGGGCAGTCCATCACCGTCGCTTTCCCGAAATTTCGATGAAAGACTTTGGGGATCAGCGGGTTGTTCCACTGACGGTTGAACTTACGGCGGTAGCTCGGGTCCTGGAACAGCTTTCGCCGCTCGGCCATCGTCTCGAGGTGAAGGCCTGCTGCGCCTGCGCCGAACTCCTCGAAGACGACGTTCTCGAAACCATCGGCCCAGAGGTCGAATGCGACCGGGAGGAACTGATATCTGAACTTCCCCCGGAATACTTTGTTGACCGCCCAGCCAAGCCCCTGCAGCGCCCGCCAGATCAGGCGGTTCGAGCGGAGATCCATGATCGAGACGATGCTGGTCTTGAGCGCGTTCCGAACGAAGAGCCCTGCGCTGAAGGCCGCGTAGATGAGGATCTGATACTTGGTCGAAACGTTCGGGATTGCCTGCAAATTCAACCCTCGCTCGCGCACGCCGCGTACCATGCGCCGAAGCTCTTTCCAAGAGGCGTAGGTCGAGGGGAGGCACTTGCTGCGAAAGCGGTCGCCACCCATCTTGTCCCAGTAGAGCCCGTTGAGCGAAAGGCCGAGAAAGCCGGCATCGTAGCCCTCCTCGATCACCTCTTCCATCGTCTGGAGCTCCGCCTCGGTGGGCTTGGCTTCTGCGTCGAGCGCGCGCTCGAGGCCCATGGCCTTCGCACGAACCGCGGAGTAGCCGACGAACGAGGCCACGTTCGGGCCGAGCGGAAGACTGTTGAGATGTTCGACGTACTCGGCGTGCGTCTCCCAGGTCTTCCCCTCTTGCATGAGGGGCAGAAGGTGCCGGTAGGGAATCGCCTCTACGCGCGTGAACATGTCTGCGATGTCGGTCGGGTCGCCGACTGCCGTGCTCAACGAGCAACTCCCCATGAACACCGTGGTGACGCCGTGACGCAGCGATTCGTGTAGCGAAGGAATCGCTTCGACCTCGGCGTCGTAGTGCGTGTGGATGTCGATGAAACCCGGCATCACCCATCGGCCATCGGCGTCGATGACCTTGATGTCGTCGCGCGCGGGGATCTCTTCGTCCGAGATCTTCTCGACGCACCCTTTCGAAATCAGAAGGTGCTTCGTCGTGGCCGGGCTTCCTTTGCCGTCGAAGACCCGCCCGTTCTTGATGATGATGTCTTGTTCTTGCATCTGCGTGCTCGAGCTCCCTCAGCGAATCGATAACGCGGAGGATGACAGTATCGGGCCGCTCTGGCTTGACTTTCAGCGACAAACTTTTACCTTTTGACGACTCATGGGCGCCCAGTGACGATGGTGCAGGGCTCCGCTCTAAGCGGCTACCGGGAGCTCGTTGCAGAGCTTGGCGGGCAAGCGGAGCCTTTGCTCGCGCGGTTCCGAATCACGCGCGCCGCCCTGGAGGAGCCCCAGGGGTTCGTGAGCTACGGTTCGCTGATCAGGCTTCTCGAGGCGAGCGCTGCGGAGCTCGACTGCAAGGACTTCGGCCTGCGCCTTTCGACTCGACAAGACATCGGCATCCTCGGTCCTCTCGGCGTCGCCGTGAGGAACTGCGAGACCCTCGGTGAAGCCATGCAATGCGCCTCGCGTTACATGTTCGTGCACAGCCCCGCCATCTCGTTCACGCCGCAAGCTGCCGAGCAGAGCGACCGCCGTCTGCTCGTGTTCCAGATCCTCCTCGACAAGATCGGTCCAGCCACGCAGGTCACCGAGTTGAGCATCGGCTTGGCGGCACGGATCATCGAGATGCTCACCCAGAAGACACAGTCTTTGCTCGGCGTTCGTTTCAGTCATCCGTCCTGCGCTCCGATCGCGAGCTACCGCGCGCACTTCGCATCGCCGGTTTCGTTTTCAGCGGACGTGTCCGCGATCGAAATCGACGCGAGGGATCTCGACCTGGCCATCCACGACGCTAGCTTGCAGCTACGCAAGCTGGCGGAGGACTACCTCGATCTCCGGCACGCGGATCCGCGGACCCCGCTATCGATCCGGGCTCGCCTCGTGATTCAGCGCTCGCTTGGGACGGGATCCGCATCATGCAAAGACGTTTCTGCGGCTTTCGCTGTCCACCCGCGCACATTGCAGCGTCAGCTCAAGCAAGAAGGGACGACGTTCGAGCGACTCAAGGACGAAGCCCGGGCAGAGCTGGCGCGCGGGTACATCGCGAACCGAGACCTTCCGCTCTCACACGTCGCCGCTCTACTCGACTACAGCGAGCAGTCGGCGCTCACCAGGAGCTGTCGGCGCTGGTTTGGACGGACGCCGAGGGGCCTGCGGGCCGAGCTGTCGAACGACTGATGCGCCTGCGCGGTCCTACCAGCGGCCGGTGTTCTGCATGGATGCCCAGGGTTCTTTTACTTCGAGCGGCTCACCTTTCTGCAGAAGCTCGACGGAGATTCCATCGGGGGAGCGAACGAACGCCATGTGTCCGTCCCTCGGGGGACGGTGGATGGTGACGCCGGCATCCATCAGTGCTTGGCAGAGCGTGTAGATGTTCTCGGTCTCGAAGGCCAGGTGGCCGAAGTTGCGGCCCCCGGTGTATTCCTCGGGGTCCCAGTTGTAGGTGAGCTCGAGCAAGGGTGACGCCTCATTCGCGGCACGGTTGCGGTCACCGGGCGCCGCTAGGAAAACCAGCGTGTAGCGTCCTGCCTCGCTGTCGCGACGCCGGTGCTCGAAGAGCCCGAGCTTGTTGCAAAAGAAGTCGAGCGACGCGTCCAAGTCGCTCACGCGGATCATCGTGTGGAGATAACGCATGATGCCGGCGAGTATATCACCGACGTTGGCACTGGCACTGGTACTGAGGGTGATGCAGACTGGCTCGCGATGGGCAACGACTATGAAGCAATTGTAATTGGCGGCGGCCCGGGGGGCTATGTCGCTGCTATTCGCCTTGGACAGCTGGGCGTGAAGACGCTCTGCGTCGAGAAAGAGGCGATGGGTGGGGTCTGCCTCAACTGGGGGTGTATTCCTTCGAAGGCCTTGATCGCCGCGGCCAACCTCGCCAACAAAGTTCGCAACGCCGGCCACATGGGTATCACGGTGAAAGACTTGGAGGTCGACGTCGCCAAGATGCAGGTCTGGAAAGAGGGCATCGTCAAGAAGCTCACCAGCGGTGTCAGCAGCCTCGTCAAAGGCAGTGGCGGGACCATCGTCATGGGCACGGCCACCCTGACAGGACCTAGCTCCGTCGAGGTGATGAGCGCGGAAGGCAAGAAGGAAACGTACACCGCGAGCAAGGGCATCATCGTCGCCACCGGCACGCAGATGATTCGGATCCCGGCGTTCGAACCCGATGGAGACGTCGTGATCACCGCACGCGAGGCGGTGAGCCTTCAAAGCGCGCCCGAGAGCATGGTGCTGATCGGCGGCGGCGTCATCGGCCTCGAGCTCGGCATGGTGTACCAGAAGCTCGGAACGAAGATCACGGTCGTCGAGCTGATGGACCAGTTGCTTCCAGGCACGGATCTCGATTTGGTTCGCGTGGTTCAGAAACATCTCAAGAAAGATGGCGCGGACATTCACCTCAAGACCAAGGCCGTCAAGCTCGACAAGAGCGGCGGCCGCGCGAAAGTCACCATCGACACCGAGGGGAAGGAACAGGTCGTCGAAGCCGAAAAGGTGCTCGTTGCGGTCGGCTTCAAGCCCAACTCGGCAGGCCTCGGACTCGAGGGCGTGGGCGTGAAGCTCGACGAGCGCGGACACATCCTCGTCGACGAGCAGATGCGCACCAACGTGCCGACGGTCTTCGCAATCGGCGACGTTGCCGGCATGCCATACCTGGCACACAAAGCCTCGAAGGAGGGCGAAATCGCCGCAGAAGTCATCGCGGGACACAAGTCCGCGCGCGACTATCGCGGAATGCCCGCAGCGATTTTCACGGATCCGGAGATCGCGACCGTCGGCATGAGTGAAAGCGAAGCGAAGGCGCAGGGGAAAAAGGTCAAGGTCGGGAAGTTTCCGTTCGCAGCTTCGGGCCGAGCGATGGCGGTGAGTGAGACCGATGGGTTCATCAAGGTGATCATCGACGAGGGCGACCATCAACTGCTGGGCGTTGCGATCGTCGGCCCCGAGGCGAGCGACCTGATCAGCGAGTCGGCGCTTGCGCTCGAAATGTGCGCGTTCGCCGAGGACGTCGCGCTGACCGTGCACCCCCATCCTACTCTCGGAGAAGGCGTGATGGAAGCCTTCAAGCACGCCTTGGGCGAAGCCATTCACATCATGAACCGCTAGGCGCCGTGCTCTTCTGTCGCCTCGGAACCGTAGACTACGCTGAAGCGCACCGCGCCCAGAAGGAGCTGCAGAGCAAACGGATCGCCGGCGAGATTGGCGACACGGTCTTGCTTCTCGAGCACCCGCCCGTCTTGACCATGGGGCGCTCGGCCAAGGTGCAGCATGTCCTTGCGTCGGAATCGGAGCTCGAGGCCCTGGGTGTGGAGCTGCACGAAGTCGGACGCGGCGGCGACGTGACCTATCACGGCCCAGGCCAGCTGGTGGCGTACCCGATCGTCGACCTCAAGCCCGATCGCAAAGACGTACGCAAGTACGTCAGCTCACTCGAGGAAACCATGATCCGCACCTGCGCGGACTTCGGGCTCACGGCGAACCGGGTAGCGGGGTTGAACGGAGCATGGATCGGCGAACGCAAGGTGGGCGCCGTCGGTGTGCGCATCAGCCGCTGGGTCACGATGCACGGCCTTGCCCTCAACGTGAACAGCAGGCTCGAGCATTTCGAATGGATCGTTCCCTGCGGTATCCAAGACAAAGGCGTGACTTCGATCTCTGCCGAGCTCGGCCGCGAGGTGTCGGTAGACACGGCGCTCGAGCTGCTGGCGGCTCACTTCGCAGCGCAATACGACGCCGAAGTCGAATGGCAGGACGCGATGCCCGGCGGGGTCAGTCTTTGAGGAAGTACTTGATCGCGCTCTGACCCATGGCGGTGGTCCCCGCGCCCGCGACACCAGCTGAAACGACGTTGCCAGCACCCGGAACGAACTTCGCGATCGTTTGTGCGGAGAATCGGAGGCCCATCCCGAGGCCCCCGACCACCCCGAGGCTTCCAAGCCACTCGGCTACGGTCTTCTTCCCCCAGCTGCGGCCGCTCAAGTAGGCCAAGGAGCTCACCATCATCGCTTGAAGAGGGCCGAGGACGACCATGTCCGAGAACGGAATCGGTGTGAGCCCGACCGTCACCGAGACCGCCGTACACGATTGGACGATCTCACTACCGATCCGCAGGCGAGCCTCCTTGGCGCGGGTCAGCGCCCTTGCTGCTTCGAGTCTGCTCTCTTCGGGCAGCGCCAAGACCATGGCCTCCGACAGACCTGCAAGGCCTTCACCGCTGATCGAGGATACGGCGCGCGGTGGGT
>DASRZF010000110.1:0-2337 GCA_035686645.1 Polyangiales bacterium | reverse complement strand
AGGAACGCCGAGGGTGAGACAGTCGAGATCATCGTCACAGGGACGACTGATGCGCCGGCAGAATCGCTGGTCGGGACTCGGAAAGAAACATGTGAACCCGTGCGGACAGTCGGAGCCAAACTCGCAAGGGACCCTGCGATCGACGCAGATCTCGCTCTCGCATGCGAAGCCCGCCAGGCAATCGCTCGAGTCCTCGCAACCAGGCTCGATGCGAAGGCAACGACCGATGGTCTGATCGCAGGTGTACGCGGGATTGGCGCAGTCCTCGTCGCCCTGGCAAGCGCCTCCACCAGTGGTGAAGCAACGCGCAAAATCCTCGCAGCCGGTCGCAACACAAACCTCGCCAATGGCGCAGGGTTTCGCGTCGTCGCAAAGCGAATCGATAGCCGGGCAAGTTGGGCAGAGGGCGCTCGTCTCGCACCAGGGCAACCCGCCGTCCAGAATGCCGCCGTCGGGGATGCTCGCGTCGGCGCCGCCGTCCTCTACAGCGGCGTCGACCCCGGCGTCCAGATCGATGGCCGCGTCGCGCCCGGCGTCCACCGGGATCGTGGGTGCAGCGGTTTCACCACAGCCGACCACCGCCGCAGCGGCCAGCAGAACGTAAGCAAAGAAACGCATCGTCAAGAGGGTCCGAGAGACCTGCGAGGTCCGCCTGGTCGGTCGGGGCATCGGAGCTTAGCGCCTCCGGCCCGCGCTCGCACCCCGGGCGCTCTGGGGCCTTGACCGCTCGGGTCTCCGGTCCCAAGGCTGAGAACATGTCGTCACTCGATAGCGCCTTGATCGCGATAGAGCGCGCATGTGGGAGCGGCTCGGTCCTCCGTGACCCGAGCTTGCTCGAAGGATACTCGCATGACGAGAGCGAGGTCGAGCCTTGCATGCCCGCGGCGGTCGTCCGAGCTTCGAGCACCGCGGAGGTATCGGCGGTCATGAAAGCGGCCTACGAGCACGAGATTCCGGTGATTCCGCGAGGCGGTGGGACCGGCCGTGTCGGTGGCGCCGTGCCGGTGCCCGGTGCGATCGTTTTGGCGCTCGAAAAGATGAACGCGGTCCGAGGCATCGACAAGGGAGAGCTCACCACGCGCGTGCAGCCCGGTGTCATCACGGGCGAGCTCCAGCGAATTACCGAAGAAGAGAAGCTCTTCTACCCTCCGGATCCAAACTCGCTCGACTCCTGTGCGATCGGCGGCAACATAGCAGCCAACGCGGGCGGACCGCGCGCGTTCAAGTATGGCGTGACCCGAGAGTACGTCATGGCGATGGACGTCGTGATGGCCGACGGAACGATCCTGAAGCTGGGTCGCGAAACCAAGAAGGGCGTCACGGGCTACGACCTCGCATCCTTGATAGTCGGAAGCGAAGGGACGCTCGGGATCGTGACCGAAGCCACGCTCCGTTTGATCCCGAAGCCGGAGGGGACGGTGACCGCGCTGGCCTGCTTCTCGAGCATCGACGAGGTCGCGCCGGTCGTATCGACCCTGCTCGCCCAAGGCCAGCTCCCTTCTTGTATCGAATTGCTCGACGAGGAAGCGATCCGCATCGTACGTCCTGAAGCCGGCTTGACGATCCCCGAGGAGACCAAGGCGATGCTCTTGATCGAGCTCGATGGCGAAGTGGCACAGCTCGAAGGCGATCTCGAACGAACGGGCAACGTCCTTTTCGACTTGGACGCGCTCGAGGTTCTAGTAGCGCAGCACAGCGGTGAGCGTGAACGCCTCTGGGCCTCGAGGCGCGAGCTCAGTCATAGCTTGAGGCGACAAGCCAAGAACAAGCTCGCCGAGGACGTCGTCGTGCCAAGGACGAAGATGGCCGACTTGCTCAAATACTGCGCAGAGCTCGCAGGCCAGCACCACCTCGTCATGCCGACCTATGGGCACGCGGGTGATGGAAACCTGCACGTGAATTTCCTCTGGAACGAACCCGAGGAAAAAGTGCACGTCGATGCGGCGATCAAGTCCCTATTCAAGCGGGTGATCGAGCTTCGAGGCACCTTGAGCGGCGAGCACGGCATCGGCGTTCTAAAAGCCCCTTACCTCTCGATGGAGCAGTCTCCGGAGCTGATCGCTCTGCAGGAAAAGATCAAGGATGTCTTCGATCCGAAGCACATTCTCAACCCCGGCAAGATCTTCCCTGCCGACGCGAAACGCTTTCACGGCGCTTGCTAGCGAGCTTTGGCGCATGCTTGGACTTATTGGCTCCTTCGTACTTTCTACCCTCGTAGCCTGCTCGTCGTCAACGAGCATCACGCCCGACGGGGGTGCGGATGCCGGCCCAGACGCAAGCGTAGATCCCGTCGCACCTTGGCCCGAGTGGGCGTTCCACCACTGGGTTTTAGAGAAC
>DASRZF010000109.1:0-6218 GCA_035686645.1 Polyangiales bacterium | reverse complement strand
CCCTGCTCGTTCTTGGTCAGCGCGTCTACTCGCACCCAGTTCACCGCAACGCCACCGTTCCGGATTGCATCGATGACCGTTTCGAGCGTCAGTCGCGCATCGTCCGTGGAGCAGTCGTAGTAAACCGGCGCACCTTGCAGGCCCTCTTGTTTGAGCAATGGCTCTTCTTTTGCGACCTCGACTGGTTTCAGCGTGCGGTGCCGCTTTGGCGAACGAAACAAGGCCAGACCGTCGTAGAGCCACATTCCGGCGCTGATCATGCGTAGGCTCTTTCGCGCGCCCTGATAGACGGGGAACAAGAATGCGAGTGGATTGACCAGATGAGGCGCCAAGTCCATCACGACACGGCGCTCGCTCACGGACTCGAACACCAAGCTGAACTCGTAGCTTTCGAGGTATCGGAGCCCTCCGTGAATGAGCTTGCTCGACCTCGAGCTAGTGCCGTATGCAATGTCATTTTGCTCGAAGAGCACGACACTGAGCCCACGCCGCGCCGCGTCCCTCGCGATTCCGGCGCCGGTGATGCCACCGCCAATGACGACGACATCCGCTTCTTCGGGAACCTTGCCCCACATTTCTTCACGAGTAGGCATCAGCGGGCTCCTAGTATCTGCTGTTGTTCGAGGTAACGGATGACCTGAGATGCGGCTCCGTCAACGGAAAGGTCCGCAGTCTCGAGGTGTACCTCCGGATTCTCCGGGGCCTCGTACGGCGCATCAAGCCCGGTAAAATTCGAAATCTCGCCGGCACGGGCCTTCTTGTAGAGGCCCTTCGGATCGCGTGCCTCGCAGATCTCGAGGGGTGTGTCGACGAACACCTCGATGAACTCCCCTGGGCCCATCAGGGCTCGTACACGGTCCCGGTCCTGACGGTAGGGAGAAATGAACGCCGAAAGAACCAAAGCGCCAGCGTCGGCGAACAAGCGCGCTACCTCGCCGATGCGGCGAATGTTCTCGACTCTATCCTCGGGCGAAAAACCGAGATCACGGTTGAGCCCGTGTCGGATGTTGTCGCCGTCGAGAACGTACGCAAAGGCGCCGCGCTCGATCAGCATTCGCTCGACGCGATGCCCGATGGTGCTCTTACCAGAGCCGGAAAGACCGGTGAGCCAGAGAATGGCGCCGCGATGTCCGTGTGCAGTCGCGCGAGCGTCTCGGTCGACTTCTCCGATGTGCCAGGTGAGGTTCTCGGCCTTGGGCTCGCTCATGACGCACAACATAGCCCCGCCCGGAGGGCGAGCAAGCTAGCCAGCGACCAGCTCGGCCAGGGACCTCACCGTCAACGGCGACGAGCCTTCGGCCTTGTTGTTGACGATTACGTAGCATTCCTTGTCTTTGTCGAGCGCCGCCCGAACCAGCCGCACGACGTCCTGCCGCATCTCGTGCTGAGGCGCGACGAGCCGATCGAATGGGGCATACGCGTCCTTGAGCTCGGCGTACCGTCCGCCCGGAGGCAAGAGTAGGCGCGCGACGATCATGGAGCTCTCGAGCAGCCCTGTGACCTCCATCTGCCGACCGAGAGATGGCATTCGCGACCAGAAATTGAAGACGTGGGAGGCACCGTGCTTCCTCAGCGTGCGCACGTACTGGTCGGTGAGAAGCCTTCGATCGCGCAACTCGACCGCGAACGGGAAATCACGCGGCGCGTCTTCGAGAAACGCATCGAGCCGCTCGCAGAACCAAGCAGGATCGAGTGGCGATGGTGCGGGAGCGATCTCGAGAATCCAGGGACCCATGTTTCGTGCAAAGGCGACGCGTGCGGGTTCGTGCACCGCGCGCGCAAAGACCTCGACATCGAGGAACTCTGGGTTTTGTTTTCCGGCGTTCGCCCCGTACCGCGGATGCCTCGGAAACCCGGGCATCGTGACACCCTGCCAGACCTTCATCGCGGCGCGGAAATCGTCGGGCAACTGGCTCGCGTAGTGCGCTAGGTCTTCTTCGGGGACTGGACTGTAGTAGCCGCGATCGATGCCCACCGTGCGCATGAGTGGATGCTCGGCGTACTCGCGAAGCGAGTCTCGAAGAAACGTGCGTTGGTTGGGATACCGCTTGTGATAGACGAGGCCGGCCCACCCGGGGAAAGTCCAACTGGACGTCCCAAAGCGGAGCTTGGCGGGAAGCCGCGCCCCAAGCGATTCGAGCTCGAGCTGCGCGCTCGCCAGGGGATCGGGGGCAGCGGGATCGGGTCGATCGAATAGCCCGAGCTGTGAATCCTCTTTGCCGAAGAGTTGGCCCTTCTGCGATCTGCGCGGGCTCATTTTTGCCCGTTGCGGCGAACTGCGACGTTGTGCTGTCGGAGCGTCTTGCTGAAATCGTGGCGGCCACTGCCGCTCGCCACGAAGTAGTAGAAGTCATGAACCTCGGGATCGATGACCGCGAGAATCGATGCCAAACCCGGGTTGCTGATCGGGCCTGGAGGCAGCCCCGAATGCCGGTATGTGTTGTATGGATTTTCCGGATCATCGAGCATCGCGCGCGTGATACTGCCATCGAAGCCCTCGCAGGATGGCGCCGCGTCGGGGACTGCCACGCATCCGTACTGAACCGTGGGATCCGCCTGAAGCCTGCGCCGCGGCAGGAAGCGTTTCGACGTCAAGCGATTCCAGAATACACCAGCAATCCGCGGTCGCTCCGACGGCACGGCGGCCTCTTTCTCGACGATCGACGCCAAAGTCATGATGTCGTGCGTCGTCCAGCTCTTCATGCGGCTCAGCTGCTGGGCGTACTCACTTTGAATTTCTTCGTACTTCCGGCTCCAATTCGTCAACATGCGCTCGGCCACTCGCCTTGGCTTGGTTTGGTCGTCGAACTCGTAGGTGTCTGGGAAGAGATAGCCTTCGGCGTCATGCGCTTCGACCCCATAGCTGGCCAGCAGTGAGACATCTTCGGTCGCAGCGAGAAAATCCTCGGCCGAGCAAACGCCGTACTCTTCGAGGCGGTTTGCGATCTCGAATCTAGAGAACCCCTCGGGGATCAGGATCCGCACCTGAATGCGTCCGAGTCGGGTCGTCGCATGGCGGGCCACCTCCTCGGGCGTCATCGGCACGGGAAAGCGAACCTTTCCTTGCCGCAGGTGCCGATCGAGACCGCGCATTCGCATGTACAGCGTCCAAACTTCGGCGTCCTTGATGACACCCTGCGTCTTCAGCTCCGTCGCGAGCTTCTGCAGCGTCATCCCCTCGGACACCTCGATGATGACCTCTTGGGCCTCGGCCGCCGGACCGCTGGTATCGGGATAGATCACGAACAGCCAGCCGATGACGCTGAAAAGGCCGAGAACGGCCAGAAGCGTGACGAGGCTCAGCAGCCGGGCAATTGTCCGGCCCACATCGCTCTCGATCCTTATTGGCCGTCCGGGTCCTTCCACCATTCACTCTTATTGGCGTCTAGATAGCCTTGCAGCAAGATTGTGGCTGCCGACTGATCGACGACTTCGCGCTGCCTGGACCCTCTTCGGCCCATCTCCCGGAGCGAGCGCTCCGCAGCCACAGTGGTGAGGCGCTCGTCCCAGAATACCACCTCGACTTCGAGGGAGGCTGCGAGAGCCTCGCCGAAAGCCCGGGCGCGTCGAGCTGCCTCACCTTCGCTCCCGTCGAGCCGGAGCGGCAGCCCCACGACGGCCAGAGAGATTTCCTCGTCGGATAGGGCCTGCCGAATCCGATTGACCGCCTCCGCAGTCCCGCCACGCGCGAGGATTGTCTCCCGCGGGAAGGCGATGGACGCTTCTTCATCGGAAATGGCGAGACCAATGCGCGCTTCCCCCGGATCGATGCCGACGATTCGCCCCACGTCAGCCTCCGGCCGAGGGCTGCAGGCCATTGTCGGGTGGCGGCGAAGGGGGGGTGGCCCCGAGGCGCTGACTCAGCAGAGGCAAGACGTACGGGAAGCCCACTTGAAACTGATCGAGGTCCGGCGCGATTTGACCGGCCAGCCAGAACATCATGACCGCCGCTCGTTCGACGAAGAACCAGCCGTCAGGATAGTGGAAGCTTCTCATCAGATTGCGAAGCTCGCGCCGCTCGACTTCGGGGTCGGCCAATGCTTCGAGCTCTTTCGCGTTTGCGTTCATCAGAGCCCCGGGCGTGCGTGCCTCGAGCTTGAGCAGCTTCTGAAAATACACCTTCACCGTTTGCTCGAGCAGCGCGCGATCGCCCCCTTCAGCGACGAAGCCGATCGCCTCGATGCCCTGCAGGACGAGCGCATCGTTTTGCTCGAAGAAACCGCGTAGGACGTCAACCATGCCGAACACAGTCGTGTCGCCAACCTCGCTGATCGCCCCGAAGTCGAGAACGACCAGCTTGGCGTCATCAGAGCCCTCTACGAACTGAACGAGAAAGTTACCGGGATGTGGATCGGCGTGAAAGAATCGATCGACGAAAACCTGCTTGTAGAAGCTCTTCACCAGGCGCTCCGCAAGCTTGTGAAGATCGACCCCACGGTTTCGGATCTCGTCCAAGCGCGTGATCTTGATGCCCTCCATGAAGGTCATCGTGAGCACATCCGCGGTCGTGACCTGGTCGATCACCTCTGGGAAAAGGATGTGGTCGTCGCCCGCAAAGTTCGCCGACATGCGGCGCATGCAATCCGCCTCGTGCAAATAGTCCGTTTCGCGACGCAGGAGATCTTCGAGCGACGAGTGAACGGCCTCGATGTTCTGCACCGGCACGAACCACTTGTAGACGCGAACCATCAGCTTGATCACGCGCATGTCGATACGGACGACATCGCGAATGCCGGGATAGAGGACTTTGACGGCAACCTTGAGTCCGTCGTCCATGTAAGCGACGTGCACCTGGCCCAGCGAAGCAGCGGCCACCGGCTCCCGATCCATGCTTCGAAAGAAAGCCTCCGGCCGCGCTCCAAGACTCCCGATGAACGCCTTCTCGATTTCGTCGAAAGGGTGCGGCGGCACGGCGTCCTGCAAGGTCTCCAGGCGTTTGATGTACACGGCAGGCAGGAACGCGCCCATGATCGACAGAACCTGACCCAACTTGATGTAGACGCCGCGAAGCTTCAGCATGCCAGCGAGCATCCGTTTGGAGTTCCGCTCGTCGAGGCGGACCTGCCGTCGCCGAAGCCAGGCGGGAACGATGGCTTCCTCGTGCCCGGTCGAAGGATCCCGGCGCCAGCGCCGGAAGACCTTATAGAGCGCCCATTGAGCCAAGTAGTCGGCGAAAATGACGCCAAAAATCAGCTGAGCACGAACGAGGCGGATGAAGAGACTCATAGGGTTGGGCGTCCAGGGGAGCGTAGCAGCGATTGGGCGACGTCCCAGTGCTTTAGGGTGGACGGTTATGGGTATAAGGTTCCGGGGTCGTGTCGAGTAGTCGCAGTCGAAACCTGAGAGAAAAGCTCCAAACGGCGCTCCGCAAGGAGCGTCTGAGGGAAGCCCTCGGTCACTACGAGACCTTGGAGTTGCTCGAGCCGAACGAACCACGCTGGCCGCACCGCAAAGGTGACCTCTTGAAGCGTCTAGGACGGCCGGAGCCGGCGGTGATTTCATACGAGAGGGCGGTCGTGCTCTACGCACAGCATGGATTCGTCGCTCGGGCTGCGGCGATGGCGAAGGTGGTGATCGGGATCGATCCAGAGCGCAGAGACATCCTCGAGCGCGTGGACCCCAATGCGGCGCGACAGCTTCACCGCTCGGCCCGGAGCAAGCTGACCCGCACCGCCAACGAGATCACACAAACGAAGCGCCTCTCAGTCGACGCGGAGCCCCTGGTCGACCACGGACCCTCGACAGGGGACACGCTGAGGTTCTCGACCCCCCCGACGACGCGACACCTGACGCTCGAGCTCGTCATTTCGGACGCAGAGCTCAGAGATCGGCCCGAGCCCTCGGGCGAAGATGCGAGCGAAGCCCCCTCCGCCGAGTACCTTGCGCAGCTTCCGTCGATGCCCCTGTTCGCGGAAGTTCCCGAGGCGGTTCTCAGGAGCATCGTCAGCGAGTCGAGCCTGGTCGACCTCGAACCCGGTCAGAACCTCATCGATAGGGGCACCACGGCCGACGCCCTTTTTGCGCTCGTAGAGGGAAGCGTTCAGGTGATCCGCGCTGCGGATGTCGACGCCATCGTCCTATCGGAAGGCGACGTGGTCGGCATCTCCTGCCTGCTCGATCGGGTTTGTTACGAAGGCGACGCGACCGCTCGTACGAAGGTGCGCGCCCTCCGAATCAGCAAGCTCTTGCTCGATCGGCTCGTCGCAGAGCACCCCGAG
>DASRZF010000108.1:0-2039 GCA_035686645.1 Polyangiales bacterium | reverse complement strand
TGGGGGCTGTTGCGGCGCGCATACACAGCTTCGGTCCCGAAGAGCTCCCAACGCTCCCCACCCTCGATGCCCGAGGGCAGCTTGGCCTCATTCGGCGCATGCTCGACCTGGGAGGCCAGACGCGCCCCATTCTCGAGCTGTCGCTTCGATGGCTGAGGGATCGCGTACCGCCGTTACGATCCGGTCTCAAGCTCGTTCACGGCGACTTTCGCAACGGGAACTTCTTGGTCGCACCGGATGGGTTTCGCGCCGTGCTCGATTGGGAGTACGCGCACCTCGGAGATCCGATGGAGGATCTCGGCTTTCTCTGTATGAAGCCATGGCGGTTCGGCAATCACGAACACGACGTAGGCGGCTTTGGCTCGCGACAGGAGCTGTTTCGAGCGTACGAGCAGGCTGGTGGCGAGCCGGTCGACGAGGAAGTCGTTCGTTTCTGGGAAGTGCTTGGAACCTTGAAGTGGGGCTCGTTGTGTACCATCCGCGCGATGCTTCACCTGAGCCGAATGCAACACTCGGTGGAGGCGGCGGCCATTGGCCGGCGTGTCGCCGAGACGGAATACGATCTGATTGATCTGATAGGAGAACACCCGTGAGGTCTGCCCGGCCAAACGCCTTCGAGCTTCTCGAAGCCGTCCAAGAGTTTCTCCTAAAACGAGCGGTCCCGAAGCTGAGCGGACATGTCGCATTCGAGGCCCGTGTCGCTGTGAATCTGCTGGACATCGCTCGGAGGGAGGTCGAGGAAGGCCCGACACTCTTCGAGGCGGACGTGGCTGAGCTCGCCCAGCTTCTCGAGAGCGACGCGAGCGCCGATGCCCTGGAAGCAGAGTTGCTGACCCTCGTCCGAGAGGGCGACATCAGCGACCGATGGGACGAGGTCATCACCTACCTGCGGCACCGAGCAGAGCGGGGGCTGCAGATCGCGAACCCGAAGTATCTGGAGGAGTCATGAACTTCGACCACTCGCCAAAAGTGAAGAAGCTGCAGGCCCAGCTAACCGCCTTCATGGAGGAACACATCTATCCGAACGAGCGAGTGGTGCAGGACTTCGCCGACAACGCCGAATCGCGCTGGACGGTACCTCCTGTCGTCGAGGCGCTGAAGGCCAAGGCGCAGAGTGAAGGGCTCTGGAACCTCTTCCTCCCGGAATCCGAGCTCGGGGCCGGGCTGAGCAACCTGGAGTATGCGCCGCTCTGCGAGATCATGGGGCGCTCGGCCATCGCGCCCGAGATTTTCAACTGTAGCTTCCCCGACACCGGAAACATGGAAGTCCTCGTGCGATACGGGACCCCCGAGCAGCAAGAGCGCTGGCTCAAGCCGCTGCTTCGAGGAGAGATCCGCTCCGCATTTGCGATGACCGAACCGGACGTCGCCTCATCCGACGCGACCAACATCTCGTCCACGATCCGCCGCGAAGGCAATGAGTACGTCGTCAACGGGAGGAAGTGGTACATCTCCGGCGCCGGCCATCCCAACTGCGAAGTCATGGTCTTTCTCGGGAAGTCGAACCCCGAGGCGGCCGGACATCAGCAGCACTCGATGATCCTGATCCCGAAGGAAACGCCGGGCGTCAAACTCGGACGCCCCATGCTCCTTCTCGGTTACGACGCTGCACCGGCTGGACAGCATGAGGTCTCCTTCGACGACGTTCGTGTCCCGGCCGACAATGTGATTCTCGGGGAAGGGCGGGGGTTCGAGATCGCCCAGGGCAGGCTCGGGCCCGGTCGCATTCACCATTGCATGCGCGCCATCGGGATGGCCGAGCGGGCGATCGAGCTGATGGTCGCTCGAGCCGTGAGCCGCGAGGCTTTCCACCGGCGGATTGCCGATCAAGGCATGGTCCGGCGTTACATCGCGGAGTCGCGGATCGAGGTCAACCAAGCGAGGCTGCTGACGCTCAAAGCCGCGTACATGATGGACACGGTTGGAAACAAAGGAGCGCGTTCGGAGATTGCGCAAATCAAAGTCGCGGCTCCAAACATGGCGATGAAGGTCATCGACAGGGCGATCCAAGTGCACGGCGCCGCCGGTGTCTCACAAGA
>DASRZF010000107.1:0-28148 GCA_035686645.1 Polyangiales bacterium | reverse complement strand
CGAGCTTCCCGAAGACGTGAAGATGGTCATGCCGGGCGACAACGTGAAGATGAAGGTCAACCTCATCACGCCAGCAGCCATGGAAGAGAAGCAGCGCTTCGCGATTCGCGAAGGCGGCCGAACCATCGGTGCCGGTGTCATTTCCAAGATCATCGAGTAGAACAATGGCAGCCAACAAGATCCGGATTCGACTCAAGGCTTACGATCACCGATTGCTAGACCAATCGGCCACGGAGATCGTCGATACGGCGAAGCGCACTGGTGCGCGGGTTGCGGGTCCCATTCCGCTGCCTACACGCATAAACAAGTACACCGTGTTACGTGGGCCCCACGTGGACAAGAAGTCGCGGGAGCAGTTCGAGATTCGAACTCACAAGCGTCTCTTGGACATCCTGGATCCCACGCAACAGACACTCGACGCCCTCATGAAGCTGGATCTTTCAGCGGGTGTCGACGTGGAAATCAAGTCGTAAGGCGGTAGGTCCATGCCCAAGGTTAAGGTCTACAACTTGAGTAAGAAGGACGTCGGAGAGATGGAACTCTCGGACAGCGTCTTCGATGCAACCGTCAGCGAGAGCCTCCTCTACGATGTTCTCAAAGCCCAGCTCGCGAGCCAGCGCAAGGGCGCGGCTTCGTCCCAGACCCGGGCCGAGGTCAGCCTCAGCAAGCGCAAGATCTACAAGCAGAAGGGCACCGGCAACGCACGTCATGGATCCAGACGCGCTCCGATTTTCGTCGGTGGCGGCACGGTCCATGGTCCAAAGCCCCGCGACTTCAGTTACAGGCCTCCTCGGAAGATGCGGCTCGGAGCGCTCAAGGGCGCGCTCAGCCTCAAGCTTCGCGAAGGTCAGCTGATCGTCGTGCAGGACTTCGAGCTCTCCGAAATCAAGACGAAGAAGCTCGCCGAGGTCCTCGATAAGCTCGAGGTCAATGGCGGCGCTCTCATCGTCGACGCCAAAGAGAACGAAAGACTGCGTCTCAGCGCGCGTAACCTGCAGGGCCATTCGGTTCTGCCACCCGAGGGCGTGAACCTCTACGATTTGCTTCGTCACGAGCATCTCGTACTCACGCAGACCGCGGTGCAAGCCCTGGAAGCAAGGTGTCAGTGATGCACGTAGAGCAAGTCATCAAGCGCCCGCTGTATCTCACCGAGAAGGGCGCCAAGTTGCGCGAAGAGGAGAACAAGTACACGTTCGAGGTCGACCTCGGCGCCAACAAGCTCCAGGTCAAGGACGCCGTCGAAACTTTGTTCAAAGTCACGGTTCGCGACGTCCGCACGCTGGTCATGCGTGGTCACATGCGCCGCATGGGCAAAGGCTACGCGAAAACCCAAAACTGGAAAAAGGCCATCGTCACGCTTCGAGAGGGCGAGACGATTGACTTCTTCGAGGGTGTCTAAAGATGGCAATCCGTAAATTCAAACCCACGTCGCCGTCGCGCCGCTTCTATGAAGCGCCCGATTTCGACATGATCACCCGCGGGAAGCCGGAAAAGAAGCTCCTCGAGTCCAAGAAGCAGACTGCGGGCCGCAATAGCCAGGGGCGCATCACTTCGCGGTTCCGTGGTGGCGGACACAAACAGCGCTACCGCAGGGTCGATTTCAAGAGAAACAAGATCGGCGTTCCAGCCACCGTCAATGCCATCGAGTACGATCCGAACCGCTCGGCGCGCATCGCGCTCGTGCACTACGCCGATGGGGAAAAGGCTTACATTCTCGCTCCCGACGGTCTGCAGGTGGGTCAGCAAGTGCTCTCCTCACGTCATGCCGACGTGAAGCCCGGCAACGCCATGCCGCTCCGACACATGCCGCTCGGCACGATGATTCACAACATCGAGCTCAAGATCGGCAAGGGCGCGCAGCTCGTGCGCTCGGCGGGCACCGCGGCTCAGCTCATGGCCAAGGACGGGGACTACGCTCAGGTTCGCCTTCCATCCGGCGAGGTTCGGATGGTGCACCTCAACTGTCGCGCATCGGTCGGGCAGGTGAGCAACTCTCAGCATGCCCGCCTGACTCTAGGCAAGGCTGGCCGAAGCCGTTGGCTCGGTCGCCGGCCGCACAACCGCGGCACCACAATGAACCCGGTCGACCACCCGATGGGTGGTGGTGAAGGTCGCACGTCAGGCGGACGTCATCCCTGCTCGCCGTGGGGTCAGCTCGCCAAGGGCCTGAAGACGAGAAAGAACAAGTCGACGAACAAGTACATCGTTCGCGGGCGGAAGAAGAAGTAATGGCGCGTTCAGTAAAAAAGGGTCCGTTCATCGACCAGCACTTGGAAGACAAGGTCGAGGCTGCGAACAAGTCTGGCGACAAGAAGATGATTCGCACTTGGTCGCGCCGGTCGACCGTGACGCCCGATTTCGTCGGGCACACCTTCGCCGTGCACAACGGACGGAAGTTCGTCACGGTCTTCGTGACCGAGAACATGGTAGGGCACAAGCTCGGTGAGTTCGCGCCCACCCGGACGTTCGGCGGTCACGCGTCGGACAAGAAGGGCGGCCGCAAGATCAATCCGCAGACAGGGAAGAAATGATCATGGAAGCGGTCGCAAAAGCACGGTTTCAACGGATTTCGCCACGTAAGGCACGCATCGTGCTCAACATGGTGCGCGGAAAGAGCGTTGCCGATGCGCTCAATGAGCTTCGTTTCACCACCAAGGCGGCGGCTCCCATCGTGGCGAAGGCCATCGGGAGCGCCATCGCCAACGCCAAGCAGAAGAACGAAGAGATCAACCTCGACGCGTTGTTCGTGAAGACGGCTTTCGCGGACATGGCGCCGAATCAGCACATGCGTCGCTGGCGGCCGCGTGCACAAGGTCGCGCTACGCGCGTCGTCAAGGGAATGAGTCACATCACCGTCGTCGTGAGCGACGGGGAAGAGAGCTGAACCGTGGGTCAGAAAGTACATCCTTTTGGTTTCCGTCTCGGCGTCGTCAAGACGTGGAAGTCCAAGTGGTACGAGGACAAGAACTACGCCAAATGGCTTCATGAAGATTTGAAGCTCAAGAGCGCAATCCGGAAAAAGTTCGCGCATGCTGGGATCGCCGATATCGAGATCGAGCGCGCCGCGAACAAAGCCAAGGTCGTCATCTACACCTCGCGTCCGGGAATCATCATCGGCAAGCGCGGCGCGGGCGTCGAACAGCTCAAGGGTGACCTCCAGAGTCTCACCCAGAACGAGCTCTTTCTCGACATCCAAGAGGTCCGTAAGGCCGAGACCAACGCCCAGCTCGTCGCGGAGAACATCGCCACGCAGCTCGAGCGTCGTGTTGCTTTCCGCCGAGCCATGAAGAAGGCCGTGCAGACGGCGATGAAGTTCGGCGTGAAGGGCATCCGCGTGACCGCCGGGGGTCGCCTTGGTGGAGCCGAGATTGCGCGAACCGAGTGGTATCGCGAGGGCCGCGTGCCACTTCATACGCTTCGCGCCGACATCGACTACGGCGAGGTCACCGCGCACACGAAAGCCGGCACCGTCGGCATCAAATGCTGGATTTTCAAGGGTGAGCAGCTTCCGCAGCGCCCAGGTGCCGGGGCCGTCGGAGCCCGAGTCTAAGGACGAGCCATGCTTCAACCAAAGAAAACCAAGTTCCGCAAACAGATGAAGGGCCGCATGCGCGGCAAGGCCTACCGAGGCGGCAAGATCTCGTTCGGCGACTTCGGCCTGCAGGCGCTCGAGCCGGGCCGGATTACGCAGCGACAGATCGAAGCGGCTCGTATGACGATTCAGCGCAAGGTGAAACGTCAGGGGCAGCTCTTCATCCGCATCTTCCCCGACAAGCCGATCACGAAGAAGCCGCTCGAGACTCGAATGGGTAAGGGTAAGGGCAGCGTCGAGGGTTGGGTCGCGGTCATCAAGCCCGGGCGCATGCTGTACGAGATTCAAGGCGTCCCGGAGGACGTTGCGCGTGAAGCTTTCGAGCTCGCCGCGCACAAGCTTCCGCTCAAGACGACGTTCCGTTCGAGGGAGACTGAGCTATGAAGCCCGAAGACATTCGTGCGAACACGCTCGAAGAGCTGTCGGTCATCGAGGGCGATTTGCGCCGCCAGCTTTGGAAGGCGCGGTTCGACAATCACACCAATCAGCTCGATGACACGAGCTCGATTCAAAAGCTTCGCCGGGATCTTGCCCGAGTGAAGACCATTCTCACCGAGCGCCGCGTCGAAGCGGCCAATAAGGAGTGATCGGCCATGACTGCTGCTGAGCCAGGACAACCGACCCCGAAGGCCACGCGCGAGCGTGGTGCCCGTCGTCGCTTGGTCGGACGCGTCGTGAACGAGACGCAGTCCGAGGGGCGAGCCCAACAAACCGTGGTCGTGGAGGTCATCCGCCGCGCCCGTGACCCGTTCTATGGGAAATACGTCAAGCGCAAGAAGAAGTTCCATGCGCATGACGAAGCCAACGAGTACCGCACGAACGACGTCGTCGAGATTCGCGCTTGCCGCCCGCGCTCCAAAACGAAGCGCTGGGAGGTGGTCCGCCTCATCGAGAGGCCGCCGGAGGTATAATCATGATCCAGACAGAAACACAGCTGGACGTAGCCGACAACAGTGGCGCCAAACGAGTTGCCTGCATCAAGGTGCTTGGTGGTTCGCGCCGCCGCTATGCCGGCCTCGGCGATGTCATCGTCGTTTCGGTGAAGGAAGCTCTTCCGACTGCTCGCGTGAAGAAGGGTGAAGTGGCCCGCGCGGTCGTCGTTCGCACCAAGCGTGAGTACCAGCGGCCGGACGGCACCTACATCAAGTTCGACACGAACAGCGCCGTGCTGATCACCAAAGACAACGAGCCCATTGGCACCCGCATCTTCGGACCGGTAGCCCGTGAGCTTCGCGCGAAGCGATTCATGAAGATCGTTTCTCTCGCACCGGAGGTGGTGTGATGACTGCGCGCATCAAAAAGGGTGACTTGGTTCAGGTCATCGCAGGCAAGGATCGTGGCGAGAAGGGCCGCGTTCTTCAGGTGGTGCGAGCGGACTTGATCCTCGTCGAGGGGGTCAACCGCGTGAAGCGGCACCAGAGCCCGCGCCGCTTCAAAGAGGCTGGCATCGTCGAGAAAGAGATGCCGATTCACGCCTCCAACGTGATGCTGGTCGACCCGAAGACCGAGGAACGCACACGCGTCCGCATCGAAGCCGACAAGAAGGACCCCCAAAAGCGCGTTCGCGTGGCCGTGAAGAGCGGCTCGGTCCTGGATTGAGGTCGACATGAGTGAATACGAACCCCGACTCCGCAAGAAATACAAAGACGAGATCATCCCTCAGTTGATGAAGGAGTTCAGCTTCCGGAACGTCATGCAGGTCCCGAAGCTGGATCGAGTCGTCATCAACATGGGCCTCGGCGAAGCCGTGCAGAATGCGAAGCTGATCGAGTCAGCCGTAGAGGAGCTGACTGCAATCACTGGACGAAAGCCGATCATCACCCGCGCGAAGAAGTCGATCGCCACATTCAAGCTCCGCGAGGGAATGCCCATCGGCGTGATGGTGACGCTGCGCGGAGAGCAGATGTACGACTTCGTCGACAGGCTGATCTCCATCGCTTTGCCGCGCACACGCGATTTCAAGGGCATCAGCCCGAAAGCATTCGACGGCCGGGGCAACTACACGCTCGGCATCCGCGAGCAGATTGTGTTCCCGGAAATCAACTACGACAAAATCGATCGTATCAAGGGCATGAACGTGACCTTTGTTACCACAGCAGAAACCGATGAACAGGGACGTGCCTTGCTAAAGTCGCTCGGCATGCCGTTCAGGAACTAGAGGACGCAGATGGCTAGTAAGCGCGCATTTGCCAAGTTGGAAAAGACACCGAAGTTTTCGGTGCGACATCGAAATCGCTGCAAGGTCTGTGGACGCCCGCGGGGTTACTACCGCAAGTTCGAGATGTGCCGCATCTGTCTACGTAAATATGGGCTCTCGGGCGACATTCCCGGGCTCACGAAATCGAGCTGGTAAGGAGGTGCAGTCATGATGACCGATCCAATCGCTGACATGCTGACGCGCATCCGTAATGCCGCTGCGGCCCAGCACGAACGAACGACTCTTCCTTCGTCGAATCTCAAGGCGCAGCTCGCCGAGATTCTCAAGCAGGAAGGCTTCATCGACGACTACCGCGTAGAAGATGGGATTCAAAAGAGCCTCACGATCTTCCTCAAGTACGGTCGCGACCGTCAGAGCGCCTTCGTCGGCATGCGCCGATCGAGTCGTCCGGGTCGACGGTTCTACGTGGGCCATCGTGACATTCCACGGGTTCAGAACGGTATGGGCGTTTCGATCCTTTCGACGTCCGTGGGCATCATGACCGACCGCGATGCGCGAGATAAGCGCGTGGGCGGTGAGGTTCTGTGCGAGGTTTGGTGATGACCGAAACACAAACAGGAAAGCAGTCCAGAAACGGCAAGAAGCCCGTTAAGATTGCCGATGGTGTCAAGGTCACGATTAGCGGCCAAAACATCACGGTGAAGGGCCCCAAGGGCGAGCTGACGCAAAGCCTCCGTCCGGAGGTCGTGGTCACTCAAGACGAGGGCAAGCTCACAGTTGCGCCTGCCCCAGGCGCGGCGGGCAAGACGGGCCTTCAGTACCAGGGCCTCACTCGCGCGATTCTCGGCAACATGGTCGAGGGCGTCGCGACTGGGTACAAGCGTTCACTCGACTTCCGAGGGGTCGGTTATCGCGCGGAGTTCAGCAACGACCAACTCAAGATGACGGTGGGGCTTTCTCATCAGCCGATTCTCGACATCCCCAAGACGGTTTCCGTCAGAGTCGAGACCATCGACGAGGCGGGAACGAAGTTCCCCCGCGTTCATCTCGAGTCTCCCGACAAGCAATTAGTAGGCCGAATCGCAGCTCGGATCCGTCAAACGCGACCCGCAGAGCCCTACAACGGCAAGGGTGTTCGCTACACAGGCGAGCGCATTCGTGAGAAGGCCGGTAAGTCCGGAAAGGCTGGAGGCTGATCATGCAGCAGAAACTCACAGGACGTGCTCGGCGCAAGCTGCGAATCCGCAAGAAGGTGCAAGGCACCTCCGAGCGGCCCCGGCTCGCCGTTTTCCGGAGCACGAAGCACATCTATGCGCAGGTCATCGACGATACGCAGGGCAAGACCATTGCCCATGCGTCGAGCGTCATCGGATCTGCCGCAGGGAGCAAAGTCGACGTCGCCAAGTCGGTCGGCAGCGCTGTGGCCAAGGCATGCATCGACAAAGGGGTCGAGCAGGTCGTCTTCGACCGTGGCGGTTATCGATATCATGGACGCGTTCGCGCACTCGCCGAATCGGCGCGCGAAGCGGGTCTGAAGTTCTGAGGACCAGATGGCATACAAAGACCAAATCATCGATCCAGCTTCGCTAGACGACCTCACGGAGCGCGTGATCTTCATCAATCGCGTGGCCAAGGTGGTCAAGGGCGGCCGGCGCTTCAGTTTCAGCGCCCTGGTTGTCGTGGGTGACAGCAACGGCCATGTGGGCGTCGGAATGGGTAAGGCCAACGAGGTCCCCGAGTCGATTCGCAAGGGTACCGACGCGGCGAAGAAGAGCATCTTCAAGGTTCCGCTGACCGGGCGAACGATTCCACACAAGATCGTGGGTCATTCCGGTGCGGGCCGCGTCGTTCTGCGCCCGGCATCCGAAGGCACTGGCGTCATCGCCGGTGGCGCGATGAGACCGGTTCTCGAGGCGGCGGGCGTCAAGGATGTCTTGGCGAAGATCCTCGGCACCACGAATGCCCACAACGTGGTCAACGCCACAGTTGCGGCACTCAAAGAGCTAGAGTCGCCGACGGACGTGGCTCGCCGCCGCAGCCGTCGCAAGGGCGACATTCAACAGTTCGAGCATGGGCCCAAGGCGGAACGTCCCGCCGCCGAGCCTGACGAAGCGCCCGCGGAGGCGAGCGCATCGTAAGAGAGGCAGTCATGAGCGCGAGTAAACTCAGAGTGACCCAGGTCAAGAGCGAGATTGGCCGGATGGAGAAACAACGGCGAGTCCTTCGGGGCCTCGGCCTGCGTGGACCAAACACGGAGGTCGTTGTCGAGAACACCCCGGCCTTCCGCGGAATGGTCAAGAAGGTGCTCCATCTCGTCCAAGTTGAGGAAGTCAATGAGTGAGCATAGCAACACGCCAATCCTTTCCCGGCTCCGCCCTGCAGCGGGTGCGGTCCGAGGAAAGCGACGCAAAGGACGCGGCCCCGGCTCCGGCTTGGGCAAGACCGCTGGTCACGGCCAGAAGGGTCAAAAGGCGAGGCATCCCGGTAACTTCAGCAAGCTCGGGTTCGAGGGCGGGCAGATGCCGCTCTATCGGCGTATTCCCAAGCGCGGCTTCACCAACCCCTTCACCAAGAAGGTCGGAACCGTCAATGTGAAGGACCTCGCTCGATTCGATGCCGGGGCCACGGTCGACGAGGCGGCCCTGCGAGAAGCTGGCCTCATCAAGCGTAAAGTGGACATCATTAAGGTTCTCGGCGATGGCGAGCTAGACAGAGCTCTCACCGTCAGAGTCCACGCAGCTAGCGCGACTGCCACGCAGAAGATCGAGAAAGCGGGCGGTACGGTCGAGCTAGTCGTCGCATCGACCGCCTCCTAACCGAAAGCCCGTAGCAAGCCATGAGCACCGTCGCGAACATCTTTCGAATCCCCGAGCTCCGCCGCCGCATTCTCTTCACGTTGGGAATGATCGCGGTCTACCGCATCGGGATTTTCGTAACGACCCCCGGCGTCGACCGGACGGCCATGCGTAAGTACGTAGCTGGTCAGTCGGGTGGCTTCTTGAGCCTCTTCAACCTGTTCTCAGGTGGTGCGCTCGAGCAGGCGTCGATTTTCGCGTTGAACATCATGCCTTACGTTTCGGCGAGCATCATCTTGTCGCTGATGACGGTCGTCGTGCCTTCGCTCATGGAGCTTCGCAAGGAAGGTGAAGCGGGCCAGCGGAAGATCAATCAGTACACCCGTTACGGCACCGTCGGTCTCAGCATCTTCCAGAGCATGGGACTCGCGATGCTCTGGGAAGGCTGGAACGAGAGCTCCACCGCCGGTGATATCGTCGCCGACCCGGGTTGGAGCTTCCGCTTGATGACCGTGCTCGCGCTGACCACCGGCACGTCGTTCCTGATGTGGCTTGGCGAGCAGATCACCGAGCGTGGCCTCGGAAACGGCATTTCCCTCATCATTTTCGCCGGTATCGTGGCCAATTTGCCCGACGCTCTCTTCATGACTTTGGAGCAGTTCAAGCTCGGAGAGCTTCAGCCCATCGACCTGATGCTGTTGATCGTCATCGCGCTCGGAACCACGGCGTTCATCGTCTTTTTCGAACGAGCTCAGAGGCGCCTGCCGATCACGTACGCAAAGCGCATGATCGGGCGCAAGATGTACGGAGGACAGCAGTCTCACCTGCCGCTTCGCGTGAACATGGCTGGCGTCATCCCGCCGATCTTCACTTCATCCTTGTTGATGTTTCCGGTCACCTTGGCCGGAACGAACATTCCGTATTTGTCGGATGCCATGCGATGGATCAGCAACAACCTGGTCCCAGGCGGATGGGTCTACATCGTCGTCTTCGCGACGATGACCGTGTTCTTCTGTTTCTTCTATACGGCGATAACGTTCCAACCGGTCGACGTTGCCGAGAACCTCAAGAAGCAAAGCGCTTTCATTCCCGGTGTTCGACCCGGTAAGGCTACGGCGGAGTACATCGACGCGGTGCTGACTCGAATTACCGTTGGCGGTGCTCTTTACGTGGCGGCCGTCGTCACGCTGCCCACGTTGCTTCAGGCGCGCTGGAACGTGCCGTTCTATCTCGGTGGCACTTCGCTGATGATCGTCGTCGGTGTCGCGCTCGACTTTGCGCAGCAGGTCGAGAGCCATCTCATCACTCGGCACTACGAAGGCCTCACTGGGAGCAAGGGCTCGCGGATTCGAGCGAGGAACGCGTGATGGACCTGCTTCTTTTCGGACCTCCCGGCGCTGGCAAGGGCACTCAGGCCAAGTTCCTGATCGAGCTTCTGGGTATTCCTCAGATCTCGACTGGCGACATGATGCGCGCTGAGCGGAAGTCTGGCTCGGATCTGGGAAAGCAGTTCGACGAGTACATGTCCGCTGGAAAATTGGTGCCCGACAGTCTTGTCCTGGATCTCATCCTGAAGCGACTCACCAAGGACGATGCTAAAAACGGTGCGATCTTCGATGGTTATCCGCGAACCGTGGCTCAAGCGGAGTCACTCGACGCTCTCCTCGCAAAGCTTGGCCGGCGGATCGACCGGGTCGTTTCCCTCGATGTTCCGCTCGAGGATATCGTAGAACGGGTCACAGGCAGGAGGGTCTGTTTGGACTGTGGACAGACCTACCACGTCCGCTATACTCCGCCGCCCCAAAACGGAGAGTGTGTCTCCTGTGGGGGGAGCAAGATTGTGCAGCGTTCGGACGACACGGAAGAGGTCGTCCGGAAGCGGTACGAAGAGTACAAAGCCAAGACCGAGCCAGTACTCGCCCACTACGAAGCCAAGGGCGTCGTGGAGGGTGTGGAGGGCGTCGGATCATTAGATGAGATTACGGAACGTATCAAGAAGGCAATTGGGGTTGAACAACGAGCGGGATGACTGAAGCCAGAACGACCCGAGGCACCATCGAAACGGTGCTACCGAGGGCGCTTTACCGAGTGAGACTCGGCGACGGTGTAGAGATCACCGCGTCGGCGTCGACAAAGGCCAGACAGGTCACGGTGAAACTCCTGCCCGGGGACGATGTGATGGTGGAAATCTCCCCTTTTGACCCGACGAGAGGACGAATCAAAGAGAGGCTGAAATGAAGGTTCGACCAAGCGTCAGAAAAATTTGTGACAAGTGCAAGATCGTGCGCCGCAAGGGTGTCGTGCGTGTCTTGTGTGAAAACCCCCGTCATAAGCAACGGCAAGGATAGAAGCGAATGGCACGTATCGCAGGCGTCGACCTCCCAGGTCGGAAACATACGGTGATTGCGTTGCAATACATCTTCGGGATCGGTCCGCATCACGCGAAGCACATTTGCGCGACGGCGGGTATCCCGGAGAGCAAGCGAGCCGACGATCTCGACGAAAACGACGTCAAGAAGATCCGCGAGTGCATCGACCTGAATTTCAAGGTCGAGGGTGACCTCCGGCGCGAGGTCAACATGCACATCAAGAGGCTCATGGACCTCGGTTGCTATCGTGGGCTTCGCCATCGGCGCGGCCTGCCTTGTCGCGGTCAACGGACCCACACCAACGCCCGCACCCGCAAGGGTCCGAAGCGCAGCGCAATGAGCAGGAGCCGATAAGAACATGGCGAAGGCGAAAGCAAAGTCCATCAAGGGCAAGAAGCGTAAGACCAAGAAGGTCGTCACGAGCGGCATCGCTCACATTCAGTCGACCTTCAACAACACGATCGTCACCATTACCGATCTAGGTGGCGAGGTGGTGTCCTGGTCGACGGCAGGGGCGCGTGGCTTCAAGGGCTCGCGCAAGAGCACGCCCTTTGCGGCACAGCTCGCAGCAGAAGATGCGGCCCGCAAAGCGCAGGACGCTGGTATGAAGACCATCGCGATTTTCGTGAAGGGTCCCGGTGCAGGCCGCGAGTCCGCACTTCGAGCATTTCAGAACGTCGGGATGCGGGTCACCCTGCTTCGCGACGTGACACCAATTCCACACAATGGTTGCCGGCCGCCAAAGCGGCGGCGCGTTTAAAGGCTGCGGAGGCAATTGATGACGAGTCCGACTCTGGTCGCGCGCAACTGGCGAGAACTCATTCGCCCGAAGAACGTTCCGGTTGATCAAGAATCGCTGAGTGACACCTACGGCAAGTTCGTCGTGGAGCCGCTCGAGCGAGGTTTTGGAATCACCCTCGGCAACTCGCTGCGTCGCGTGTTGCTGTCCTCTCTCCAAGGCGCTGCAATCACCGCCGTCAAGATCGACGGTGCGCTCCATGAATTCACGTCCGTACCAGACGTGGTCGAGGACGTGACGGAGATGGTCCTCAACTTCAAGGAAGTGGTAGTCCGCTCGCACACGGCGCGTACACAGACCGTCCGTATCGAGAAGGAAGGTCCCGGAGTCGTTACGGCCGGTGACATCAAGGTCAGCGACCAAATCGAGATCCTCAATCCCGATCACAAGATTTGCACTCTGGCGAAAGGTGGCCGTTTCGCGGCGGAGCTCACGATCAACGTGGGCCATGGCTACGTCCCCGCGGATCGCAACAAGACGGCCGGTATTCCAATCGGTACGATCGCTATCGACTCGCTATTTTCGCCCATTCGCAAGGTCAACTATGCGGTGACGAATGCTCGTGTGGGTCAGATCACGGACTACGACAAGCTCACGCTCGAGGTATGGACCGACGGTGCTGTGAAGCCTGCCGATGCGGTCGCTTATGCGGCAAAGATTCTCAAGGACCAGCTCACGATCTTCATCAATTTCGAAGAGCACGATGAGCCGGTTGAAGAGTCGAGCTCCGAGGAGCCGCTCAACGAGAACCTGTTCCGCTCGGTCGACGAGCTCGAGCTCTCGGTGCGCTCGGCGAACTGCCTCCAGAACGCCAACATCAAGTTGATTGGCGAGTTGGTGCAGAAGAGCGAAGGCGAGATGCTCAAGACCAAGAACTTCGGGCGCAAGTCGCTCAAGGAAATCAAGGAAATCCTGGCTGATATGGGTCTCTCCCTCGGTATGCAGATCGACAACTGGTCGCAGATGCTCGAGCGCTGGAAGACACAGCAGGCCATTCAATAACGTATTTGGACTTCGGTCGCGGGTAGGTCGTCATGAGGCATCAAAAGGCAGGCAGAAAGTTCGGTCGTAACACCAGCCATCGCCGAGCCATGTTCAGGAACATGGCGGGCAATCTGGTTTTGCACGAACAGATCAAGACGACGGACGCCAAGGCGAAAGAGCTTCGGCGCATCGCTGAGCGACTGCTCACCAAGGCGATTCGGCTCGGGGACGATCTCACCATCGACGTTGCGAAGGTCAAAGACGAGGTGGAGCGAGATAGGATTCTTGCTCGCCGCCTCCACGCGCGCCGCCAGGTGGCTCGCTTCCTGCCGAAGCAGCTCGCCAAGACCAATTCCGATGGCACCATCGAAGAGGTGGACCTCATTCACAAGCTCTTCACCGAGCTTGCACCCCGTTACTTGGAACGAGCCAAGGCCGACAAGGGCGGCGGCTACACCAGAGTCATCAAGGTCAACCATCGCCGTGGCGACAACGCCCCGATGTCCTTGATCGAGTTCATCAGCTAGAGGTCCCAGGGACCGAGCTCGATCACTGCTCGACGCCGAAACGGGCCCGCTTCTCGTGGGTTGGGAAGCGGAGGAGCATGAGGACCCAGGTAACGGCGAAGAAGGGCACCACGACTCGTGCCGGCGCCCCGAGAAATCCGAGGACGAGGCCAAAGATCGCGACGCTTTCGGCCAGGGCCAGGGTGACAATCAACTCCGTGAGGTAGTTGGGTTCTTCCTGCCCTGCCGATTGACCGTTCACTCGTCGCCTCAGCATGATGCGTGGCACTAGCAAGCTCGCCCCCGCGGTGGAAACTGCTGCGAGAACCAGCGGGTACAAGAGCACCGGCCAACTTCCCTCGGACTGCACGGTCGCGAGCTCCAGAATCGCGACGTAGAGCAGCGTAGAGCCAAACAGGGAAGCCCAGATGATTCGGGGAAGAAGGAGAGATCCTTTCATGCCTTCATCATGGCAGACGGCGATTCCGTCCACCAAGTGGGCGCTCCCGGGCTGTCAGTGTCACGCCGAGACCATTTTCGTGGAGCCCTAATCCGGGACGTGACTGAGAACAATTGCGTATAGAGCAAGTCTTTGTTCTAGGCGTACCGTCATCGATTCAAGGCGAGCGGCGGACGCTCTCCTTTGCAAAGGAGAAGGACCATGGCTGATGCAGCAATTGTAATTCGATGGAATCGCGTCGTACCAGGACGCGAGAAGCAGGGTCTTTCGATCTTTGGTCAGTCTTTAGAGTACTACGGCACCTTGCAAAAAAAGGGTGCCATCGAGAGCTTCGAGCCGGTGATTTTCAACCCGACGGGGGGCGACCTCAACGGGCTCATCCTCATCCGCGGAAGCGCAGACCAACTCGATGCACTCAAGCGCGAAGATCGGTTCATCGATCTCATGATGCGCGCGGCTCACAACTGCGAAGACCTCGGTGTGAACGACGCCTATATCGAAGGAGAGCTCCAAGCGCGCATGGCGCGCTGGACGCAGATCATCAACCAGTAAGAACGGGGCGCGGGGGAACGCGATGCGGGGGTTCAACGGACGGGGCGCCTTGCAAAGGTGGCCGGAAGGATGGCGAGCAGGGGCCACGCAAGGCGCCCCTCGGAGCTCGCGCCAATCGGAGGGGGCTGCTCGCTGACCGATTGGCACTCACACGCCGCCGAACCCCCGCATCGCGTTCCCCCGCGCCCCTCCACAGTTTGACGGCAGCGTCGGCTTCAAGTTCCAGCACCCTGACCAGTGCCAGTGCCAGTGCCAGCGCCAGTGATCCGGTTCCGGTTCAGGCGGCGACTACGGGGAGCTGTGCGGTTTTTGCCGCTTTCTCCACGTAGAACTGCTTGCAATAGCGGCGGTACTCGCCGATTGGGCCGTCGCCTTCGGCGAGGATGGGCCTTTCGACGTAGCGCTTGGCTTCCCAAATCGGCGCGTCCTGGCCAACCTCTTTGTTGAGGCCCATCGAAGCGAGCTCGCGAACGAGCAGCGTGACTGGGAGAGGGCCTAGGCGCTTGATCGAGGCCGCGGTCCGCAAAATGATGTTGTCTTGGTCGACTGGGCTCGACAGCACGAGCAAGTTGATCTCTGCGTCGAAACGCGGGACCTTCACGCGGACGAGCGAGTAGCCGAGTCCGTGGACTTCCACGTTGAACTTCGCGGTGAGCGGAACCTTGCCACCGATCAGGTACTTGATCCCGTACGCGCCCTTGAGCAGATGCCCCTGCACGTCGAGATCTCCCTCGTACCAGGCGCCTCCGAAACCGTGAACCTCGACGAAGTGCCCTACGTCGACGCTGTTCTCGCTCGTTTCCTGCGGATGGCTTTTGACTTCGATCTTTCGCGTACGAAAGCTGCTCCAGCCCTCGGCCGGCCCCGGCAGGACTGGAATGTCCCACTCAGGCTGCGTTCCCTCTGGGTGATACCAGGTGAAGATGAAGCCGTTGTGCTCGCGTACATTCCAGGTGCCGAGCTTTGCTTTGCGGGGCACCGCCTTGCCGTACGCCGTACGTACGCAGCGACCGTCGCCGCCGAACTCGAAGCCGTGGAAGGCGCAGCGAAGGTTTTCTCCCTCGACTCGCCCCGCGCCGAGGTGTGCTCCGAGGTGGGGGCAGTAAGCGTCGGTGAGTCTAGCCTCCCCCGATTCGGTTCGGTAGAGAATCAGTTCTTCACCAAAGTACTTCACCGTCTGGACCTGACCAGCGGTGACCTCTTTCGAGGTCGCGATGGTGTACCAACCAACGGGAATGCCAGGGAATCGGTAGTTCTCGACCAAGGTTCCTCTCCTGAACGGGGCCAAACCCCATCTCGCCCGGGAATGTAGGCTCATCGCCCCTGAGAGACCGAAAAACCGGGTGAACGGTACCGGGCAGAGGGTGAACGGTTGGCTCTCCCGGGCGAGCCGTTCCCGAAAGCAGACCAAGGGACAAAAGGCCTTTGATTATAGGCCTATCTGCGTCGAGGGCTCAGTTGCCAGTCTCTTTACAAGCCCTGCGAAGCCGATATTAAAGCGGCTGTGATCGCACACTTATTAGGCCTGCCGGACACACCCGGTGTGATGTTTCTCGTGTTTGCCATCTTCGGGATGCTCTACTTCTTCCTGCTCGCATCCGTGGCGTACTACCTCTATTTCAAGAAGTTTCGTGCCCGCTTTCATCCGACCTACGAGCTCGACCCGAAAGAGATGAAATCCGCGATCAAGTGGGTCGTCATCGGCATCGTGGGCAACGCCGCCCTCATGCTCCCGATCCACATGCTGATCGCGAACGACCACTCGAAGATGTACTACGACGTGAGCGAGCACGGCTGGGGCTGGATCCCGGCTCAGATCGTGCTTCTGCTCGTATTCACCGAAACGCTGATCTATTGGACGCACTGGGCGTTCCATCGCGTGCCTTTTCTTTGGAAGTACGTCCACCAGCGGCACCACGTGTACAAGGTGCCGCAGCCCTATTCGGCCCTTTCATTCAATCCTATGGACTCGTTCCTGCAGGCGGTTCCGCACCACATTGCGGCGTTTTTCTTTCCGGTGCACGCCGGCGTCTATCTTGCGTCCGTCACCTTCGTCACGCTTTGGGCGGTGTGCATTCACGATCGCGTGAGCTTCTTTCGCTGGCCCTGGCTGAACTACACCGACCACCATACGCTTCACCATTGGTACAGTGACTTCAATCTGGGCCAGTACTTCACTTTCTGGGACAGACTCGTAGGCACCTATCGAAGCCCGACGATCGACTACGCCGACGTGCCCGCCGGAATCATCTACCGTCCGCCGAACGCTCCTGCGCGCTCCACCGCGCCGAGCGCGCTCACGAACGGCTACGCGCAACCCGCCGAGTAACCCTCAGCGCGTGATTCGAAAATCTGTGTATTCGCCCGTGTAGCTTCGCCAACGTACGTCGATGGCATCGACGCGTGCGGTCGAAGGGCCGACGTGTGCCCAGGACAGGAAGTCCTTCACGTCATCCTCTTCGCCCTCGGCGACGATCTCGACCGAGCCATCACTGCGGTTCTTCACCCAACCGCTCAAACCGTGCTGCCGCGCCTCGCGCTGCGCGGTGGCTCTGAAGTACACGCCTTGGACACGGCCGCGGACGACGAGGTGAATTCGTTTCTGGCCCATCGCTCAGTTATTGCCCATCGATTCGGCTCCGCAAACCTCAGCCGTATCGCACTCCAAGTACGTGGAAGTACCCGAAAACGAGCAGCTTCCAAGCGTGGCCGCCGGGCGAACCGCCATCTTCGGCCGCCAGGCCCTTGGCGAAAGCGAAGGCTTCTCCGGCATGCACCGCCAACAAACCTAGGAAGACCATCTGGCCGATCCCTGCTCGCGGAACTTCAGTCGGTGCAATGAACGAGAGAATGCCCCAAGCCCATCCGGCGAGTACGAAGACTTTACCAATGGCGATTGCAAGCTTCATGTCGAGAGCATACTCAATCTGGCAGTCGCATGACACCCGGCAGTGGATGGCCCAGAGCCCCGCTTGGAGCGGGAACGTCAAGAAGCGCTGCGAGCGTCCCTGCAACCTGCAGCACGTCCTGTACCTCGGAGCTCGTACGACGTTGGATCGCGGCCCCCAGCATGAGGACGGGCACTTGGCGGTCGTAGTCCCAGGGGCTCCCGTGGTTGGTTCCGCCTTCTTCGGAGAGCCCGTCGAACCAGCCAGGCTCCATCACCAGATAAAGGTCGCCCGGGGCCGGCTCTGGAAGACTCGCGCCGACGAGCCGCTCGATCTCTGAACGGCTCGAGCGCAGCGCAGCTGCGTCCTCCACGTCGTAGACGGCCATTACCCCCTCGAGTTTCGGCATGGCTTTGCGAAGGATGTTGCTGATCTCCTGCCGCTGCGCTTTGCCGGCGCTTGTGTACGTGAACAAGGGCGGAACGTAGCCGGCGATCCAGTCTCCCGCGCCCAGCTCCAAGTCCACCGCTTCCTCGGCAAAGGCGACTAGAGCAGACCCATGAAGACGCCCCCCCGCGGCTCCTTCTGCGTGAGCCCGCTCGGGCAACTCCGCGACACCGTGGTCTGCCGTCAGTACGAAGGCGACGGGTCCGCGCGCTTCCAAGAGCTTCACGAAATGGGTGAGCGCCCGATCGATCCGCATGAGGTTGTCGGCGTACTCCCAGGAACGGGCGCCCCAGATGTGCCCTACGATGTCGGTACCCGAAATGCTCAGCGACAAGAAGTCCGGAACTTCGTCGAGACCCATTTGTTCCGCTTTCACCGCTGCGTAGGCGGCAGCGATCAAGTACTCGCTCGACTCGGGAGTCGCAGAGAAGGCGTGCCAGGGATTCGGCGCTTCGCGCGGGTCATGCGGAAACTCCGGGTACATCTCGCCTGGCGATGCGTCGGGGCCCAGTCGCTTCTCGAGCTTGCCCGGATCCGCGGGCTCCCAGGTTTGCAGCAGGAGGTCCACCGGGTTGGCCTTGTTGAAGTCACGAAGCCATTCCGGCAGCCTGCTTTTCGTCGCGTAGTACGTGGAAGTGGTCATCGAGTGCGCCACCGCATCATAGAAGACCGCGATGCTCGGATGCGCCCCAACTGGCAGCACTGCAGAGCGGTCCTTCATCGAGATACCGACGATGCGCGCCTTTCCGCCGGTCTCGCGATGCAACACGTCGGCCACCGTTTCAGAGCGAAGTCGGCTGGGGCTCACATGGCGCTCTGGATTGCCTAGAACGGCGTGCTCGCCGTCGTCGACGGACTGTCGGGATCCAAGCTTTGGATCGTAGATAGCGTTAGCGACGATTCCATGCACTGCGGGCGCAACGCCCGTGGTCAGCGATGCGTGGCCCGGCGCGGTTTGCGTGGAGGCGAAGGGATACGCGGCCACAAGCGACGCACCGGATTCGTGCGCGCGTCGAATGAAGCTACCGCTCGGCAGCATCGGCAGTTGCTGTTCGAGCACCCAAGACCCCAGTTGGTCGAGCACGATGAGCACCACGAGCTTTGGCGCGACCTTGGACTGGGACGGCGGCTCGGGTGCTTGCACCGCCTTTTCCACAAGGGGTTCGTCCTGGGGCTTCGTCGTCGCGCAGCCGGCCACGCTAAACGAAAGGGCCGCGAAAGCTATTGCTAGGACCAACCGCGCGAGCCCGGTCGAATTCATCGTCACGGGCGCAACCTAACGTGGGGAAAGGCCCACCGCTAGCGGTCTAGAACAACGAGGCTTGAAGCTTGGGGGTGGAGGGCGCTAAAGAAGCTCTCTTACATGGGCCGACCAAATCGAAGCATCTATGCCAATGCTCGCATCGCCCGAGCTTGGTCGATCGGGTTCTACATCGCCGGAATTGCGGCATTGAGTGCCGGCTTGCTCGTTGGAGGCATCGTTGCAGTCGCCACTGCGACGCCAGTGGGTCTCAGCGTGGCTGCTGTCATCGCAGGAGGAGGCATCGCCACTGGCGGCCTGAGCCTTTGGGAAAGCCGCCGGTTCAGCCAGCGCGCCAAGCGCCTACAGAGCACGATCTCCGAGCATCGCCTTTTCGCCCTTGCACAAACGCGCGGGGGGGTCCTGCGTGTGGTGGACGTGGCGCGAGAATTGACGGTGATGGGCGAAGAGGCCGAGGCCTTGCTCGATGGCCTCGTCGACGAGGTGCGCGTCTCGATGCAAGTCACCGACGACGGCGAAATCCAATACGTCTTTCGCGAGCTGGACGGGACGCCGAGCCCACGCGTTCGGGTTGCTGCCGCGCATACCCAAACGACCGAAGAGAGCCCCGAGCTCAACAGTGACTCCGAGCATGAGCTAACAGATTGAAATCACAGCTCTATTGGGCGGGGCGCCTTGCACTCCCAGTCGATGGGCCCGATGATTTGCTGCCGGGGGTTGGCTGGGCTACATACGCCGACCTCGCTCAGCGACGGAGCACGACTGATATGAAACCCGATATCCATCCTGAATACAATACCTTGACTGTGCACTGCGCCTGCGGTGCTTCGTTCGAGATGCGCTCGACCCAGAGCATCGAACAGGTGGACATCTGCTCGGAATGCCATCCGTTCTACACGGGCAAGCAAAAGCTGGTCGACACCGCCGGTAGAGTCGAGCGGTTCCGGAAGAAGTACGGGAAGTCGAAAAAGGACAAGACGGCTGAGGCGGCGCCCGAGGCGCCCGCCGACAACTAGGCTGCCTTGCCCCGCAAGGGCACCATACTGGCCACGATGGCGCAGCCGTACATCGGTGGGCAGGCCGTCATTGAAGGCGTGATGATGCGCGCGCCGGCGTGCCTCACGGTTGCCGTTCGTCGACCTGATGGGACGATCGCGATTCGCGAAGGCCTCTATCGTTCTCGTTGGTCCAGAAAGCTTTGGAAGCTTCCCGGCTTTCGCGGCGTAGCCATGCTGGTCGAGTCGATGTCCATGGGCTTTGGCGCGCTCCAATTCTCCGCTGAGCAGCAGATGACGGAGGAGGAGCTCGCGCAAGACCAGGGGTCGGGGCGTTTGGCCGTGTTCATTTCGACGCTGCTCGCGCTTGGTCTTTTCATCGCGTTGCCACAGGGCCTCGCGAGCGTCACCGCAGGAGTAGCTGGTTGGGACATCGGACTCACCGATACCAGTTTTCACTTCTTGATCGGCGGGTTCAAGCTACTGATCTTCGTGGGCTATCTATTTGCGATCAGCCGAATCCCGGACGTGCGGCGCCTGTTCCAATATCACGGCGCGGAGCACAAGACGATTCACGCCTATGAGAAGCAGCTTCCGCTCACCGTCGCGAACGTGCAGTCACAGACCACGCTACACCCGAGGTGCGGCACGACGTTCCTCGTCGTGGTGATCGTCGTTTCGATCATTCTGGGCTCGCTGGCTGCGCCGCTCCTGATGCCCGACGTGAAGGGCTGGCTCGGCCAGGTGGCGCTGCTAGTCATTCGAATAGGTCTTCTCCCGATCATCGCCGCTATTTCCTACGAGCTGCAGCGGCTCAGCGCGCGATTCTGCACTACGGGCTGGCGGCGTTTCGTCTTGTACCCGGGCTTTCTCTTTCAGAAGATCACCACGCGTGAACCGAACGACGACCAAGTCGAGATCGCCATCGCCGCCATGGAGGCCGCTGCCTGGCGGGAACACATCCAAGAGCGGGCGCCGCACGGCGAAGAGCCGATTGTCTTTGCGAGCTTCGACCGGTTCAGGGAAGTATTGGGCGGGGACGGCTCCTTAGGCGCCTCCCGAGCGGCCTGAGAATGCTTCCTACCGACAAGCTCGAATCGCTATCGGCGCGCTACCGAGAGATCGAAGAGCTGCTCTGCCAGCCCAACGTCGTGTCAGACTCCAAGCGCTACACCGGGCTCACTAGGGAACGTGCGGAGCTCCAGGAAGTGGTCGAAGCCTACGGACGATACGGTCAGGTCATCGAGGACCTCGCCGGACACAAGGAGGCGCTCTCCGATCCGGATCTTCGAGAGCTTGCGGCCGACGAGATTCCGGCGCTCGAAAGCGAGAGGGATCAACTCGAGGCCGCGATCAACCTCCTGCTCCTGCCCAAGGATCCCAACGACGAACGGGATACGATCCTGGAGATTCGCAGCGGAACCGGCGGTGAAGAAGCGGCTCTCTTCGCGTCGGATTTGTTTCGCATGTATTCGCGATACGCAGAGACGCAGGGCTGGAAGGTCGAGGTCATGTCCTTGAGCGAGGCCTCCGCTGGCGGTCTCAAGGAAGTCATCGCCTCGGTTTCGGGAGACAATGTCTACTCGCGGCTCCGCTTCGAAGGTGGAGTGCACCGCGTGCAGCGAATTCCTGCGACCGAGTCACAGGGCCGGATCCACACCTCCACGGCGACCGTCGCGGTCCTCCCCGAGGTCGACGAAGTCGACGAGGTCAAGATCGATCCAGGAGATTTGGAGATCATGACGACTGCCGCCGGCGGTCCCGGGGGCCAACACGTCAACCGCACGATGTCTGCAGTTCAGATCAAGCACATTCCGAGCGGTATCATGGTGCGCTCCGAACAGCAGCGGTCGCAGCACCAGAACAAGGCCAAGGCGATGCAGATTCTTTCTGCCAAGCTGCTCGACATCGAGCGCGAAGCGCAGGCGAGCGCCGTCAGCTCGGAGCGACGCAGCATGGTGGGAACAGGCGAACGCTCCGAGAAGATCCGCACCTACAACTATCCTCAGAACCGCATCACCGATCACCGAATTCAGTTGACGTTGCACAACTTGGATCGAGTCATGGAAGGCGAGCTCGGGGATCTGCTCACGTCGCTCAGAAGTCATCATCAGGCAGAGCTGATGCGTCAGCAATCCTCGAGCTAGGGGATCAGCTTTTCGTACTTGAGCTCTTTCGCCACTGCGGCGGTCATCGAATCGATCACGCTCTCGAGCGATTTGGGATTCATCGTGTCGGATTGGCCAGACCATACTAGGCCGCCGTTCGCGACCGAGTAGAGGTCGGTTTCGAGCCGAAAGGAAGTGTGGGTGTCGAAGTAGCCGGGTTGGTGCACGGTAGCGAAGCCTCCGCTGTAGTACCCGTAGTAGCCACCCGAGTAACCCATGTTTCTTGGGGCCACTGTGTGGCTCTTGCCTTGTACGAACTGCTTTGTTTCGTCGACACTCAGCACTTGTGTGATCAGCACACCATCGTAGCCATCGCCCTGGATCGCTTTGCTGATCTGCTCTTCGCTCAGCTGCTCGCTTTGAGGCAAGAGCCCGTAGCTCGGCGTTGCGGTGGCGCCGTCGGATGTGAGCGTCTTGGCAAAAGCATTCTCGAACAGCCGTCGCCCCTCTTCGCTCTCGCTGACTCCGATGACCAGAAGGTTCTTGAATACCGTTTCCTCATAGCCAGGATTGCGATACGTCAACGGCATTGTCGTCTCGGTCGTGTCTTTGTTGCACGCAGCGATGGCACAAAGCGCGACGAGGACGATGGGGATTGCGTAGAGCCGGCGTGTGTTCACGTGCGGAGGGTACGGCAGCGTGACGCCGAACGCCAGCTTCGCTTACGGTGACACAATGCGATTCGGACTTGACGTTCCCGGCACGATGACGTTTCCCTTTTCTGATGCATCGTTTGCTGAAGATGACGCTGATCGTTGCCGTAGTGGTCGCCGGCTGCACCCGCGCCAAACCCGAGAACGAACCGGAATTGCAAGCGCCACCTGTCCAAGGAGAGCCGGCCCAGGCTACGAAGCGTCCCCCTATCAATCGGCTTCGTAACGCGTACTTCGGGGAGACTCATCTCCACACCACGTACTCGCTCGATGCTTACATGGGGGTGTCCCGCAATGGCCCGGACGAGGCATACCGATTTGCAAAGGGCGAGCCCATGCCAGTTCCCGGAGGCACCGCGCGCATTTCAGCGCCGCTCGACTTTGCTGCGGTGACCGACCACGCGGAGTTTCTGAGTGACATGTACATCGCCACGCATCCCGACAATCCGCGATACGGCTGGGAAGCTGCGATCAAGATTCGCAACGAAGAACGGAGCGAGCAGGTCGGCGAATGGGTCTTCGTGAACGTGGTTCAGAACGCCACCCGATCCGGCAAGCCCTCGGAGCTGAGCCGTGGGGCCCTTGGGCAGACCGCGCGCGCCGGCGCGTGGAAGGAGATCCAAGAAGCCACCGAGCGTCACAACAACCCCGGGGTGTTCACGACATTTCATGCCTTTGAATGGTCGTCTGCACCCAATGGGTTCAATCTGCATCGCAACATCATCTTTCGCGATGCCGTCGTGCCAGACATTCCCGTGAGTGCGCTCGACACCAATGAGCCGGAAAAGCTCTGGGCGTATCTGGCGGAGTACGAGAAAGCGGGCTCAACGCTGCTGGCGATTCCTCACAACCCCAACTACAGCGGCGATCTGATGTTCCGCCCGAAGACACTCGCCGGTGGCCCCATCGGGGTGGACTGGGCGCGCACACGCGCACGCTTCGAGCCCCTGGTGGAAATCATGCAGATCAAGCAATGCTCGGAGACCAATCCCGCATTTGCGCCGAACGATGAGTTTGCTGCTTTCGAATCGTTCCCTATCGACTCGAAACGACAGGAAGGGCGCTCCAACTGGGTGCGCGAAGCGCTGAAAGACGGGCTCCGGATCGAAAAGGATCTCGGCGTGAACCCGTTCAAGCTCGGATTCGTGGGCGCAACGGACTCGCACAACGGAACGCCGAGCGACATCGAGGAGAACGACTGGGTCGGCTCTCACGGTTTCGCCGATGGTTCGCCGAAGAAGCGACTCCAAGAGGAGCTCCAAGGCTGGGAGACGATTCGACGCCTCAATCCGGGAGCGATCGCCGGCGTCTGGGCGGAAGAGAACACCCGAGCCGCGATCTTCGACGCCATGGCTCGAAAAGAAACGTTCGCGACGAGCGGGCCGCGCATCGAGGTGCGCTTGTTTGCAGGCTGGGACTATCCCGACGATCTGGACGGCCGTTCGGACATGGTTGCCGCGGCGTACGCCGGAGGGGTTCCCATGGGCGGAGACCTCAGCCGAGCTCCCAAGGATAAGGCTCCCAAGCTTCTGATCCATGCGGTCAAGGGACCGAGTGGCGCGAACCTCGATCGGATTCAGGTCGTGAAAGGATGGCTCGGGGCGGACGGAAACGCGAACGAGAAGGTATTCGACGTCGCATGGTCGAGCGGACGGAGCATGGATGCCGACGGCAAGCTTCCACCGGTTGGCAACACGGTCGACGTTTCCGCCGCGACTTACGCGAACACGATCGGGAATGCGACACTCTCGACGGTTTGGACCGACCCCGAGTTCGACCCAGGACAGCGGGCGTTCTACTACGCCCGTGTGCTCGAGATCCCCACGCCGCGCTGGTCGACGAAGGATGCCGCTTCACTCGGCGTTGCGCCCCCGGTCGATGTGCCTGCCAGCATCCAAGAGCGCGCCTGGACCTCGCCGATTTGGTACACGCCCTAGGCGGAGCTCAGTCGCCGTCGCCGTTGTTGCCCAAGTGCCCCAAGCGATCTTGCTTCGTCTTGAGATAGTCGCGGTTGTGCTCGTGTGCTTCGACTTCGTGCGGTTCGCGCCGGGTGACTTCGATGCCGTCGTTCTCGAGGCCCTGCACCTTGCGTGGGTTGTTCGTCATCAGGGCCACCGATCGAACGCCGAGGTCGCGAAGCATGTCAGCGGCAACCTGGTAGCCGCGCTCGTCGTCTTCGAACCCCAAAGCTAGATTCGCATCGACGGTGTCGAGGCCTTCGTCTTGCTTGGCGTAGGCGCGAATCTTGTTGCCGAGACCGATGCCGCGCCCCTCTTGCCGAAGGTACAGCACGGCTCCGTTGCCAGCAGCCTGGATTCTTTCGAGCGCAAGGTCGAGCTGGTCGCGACAATCGCAACGAAGCGAATGAAATGCCTCCCCGGTGAGGCACTCGCTATGCACTCGAATCAGCAAATCCTCGGCACCCTCGACTTCACCGGCGATCACGGCGAGGTGCTCCTTGTCGCTGTCGTGCTCGCGATACACGACCACTCGAAACGGTCCAAAGCGCGAGGGCATCTCTGCCTCGGCATACCGTGCGATGGTCGGCTCGCGATTGCTTGCTCCGCTCATGTGAGAACGTTCGGTACCACAGGCCGAGGGGTCATTCCATGCGATCTAGGACGGCGCATGTGCATCCGAGAGCTGCGCGAGCAATGAGGCCACCGATTGGGTCACGAGGCCCACGCGTTCCTTGACGTCCTGCGTCTCCAGGATTTGTTGTCGTTCTTCCGGGCTGACCACGAGCTGATCGGCTACCACGTCGGCGGCACGCGCTGGTGAAAGCTCGGCTGAAACCTGCAAGGAGAAATCGGGCTGTCGCTCGCGCACCTTGGCAGCCACGCGGGTTGCGCAGGCCATCATCGCGAGCACATCGGAGGAGCTGGCTGTCCCTGCGTCCGGGATGGGTTCCGCGCGGGCGCAGCGGTACGGACGCCCTTCGTCCGGGAGCTCGTGAAGGCGAACCCGATTGAGACCGTGCAAGATGACGTCGTGGGTCCCATCGGGGCGGCGTTGGTGTGCGACGATCCGACCCGCACCCGCGACTTCGCAGATCGCAGGCCGGTCTTCGTAGTGGCTCTCCCAGCCAGGCGCGAGCAGAGCCACCGCCATCGCCGTGCAGCCGCTCTCGAGGCAGTCTTCGATCATCTCGGTGTACCGGGGCTCGAACAGATGGAGCGGTAACGCCGTGCCCGGGAAAAAAACCACGCGCGGCAGCGGAAATACCGGAAGCCTCGCGAGCTCTTCAGCCGAGAGCGGAGTGCTTGGTTGCCATTCCATACGAGCCTCTATTCAGACTCGTGCCAGAGCACCCGCAGAGCTCGTGGCAGCTCGGGACTTCCAAGCACATCGCAGTTGTCGCAAGCGTTGGGGAAATTACCCTCGTCGCAGGACTGGCATTCTGTCAGGACGGACACCATCGCGGTCAGCTCCTCTCGCAGCTTCCGGAGTTTTGCAATCTTCTGTTGCATCGTGTCGATTTGCTCGTTCAACACACGTGACATCCGTTGGCTGGCTTCTTCGGGACAGTCGCAGTCGGACTTGAGGCAAAAGAGATCCTTGATGTTCTGGACCGAGAGTCCGGCTTCCCGGAGGTCTAGGGCCAGTTGGAGTTTCATCAACTCACGCTCCGAGAAGAGGCGATGGCCGCAAGCGCTTCGACGCTCGGGCTCGATCAGCCCTTCTTGCTCGTAGAAACGGACGGTGCGCAGCGTGCTTTCACTCAGCCGAGCCATGTCGCCGGTTGTGAGTAAGTCGCCGCAGCCCGGTTGCTCGATTGCTGGTGCTTGTGAGTCGGTCACGTAAGGAGCTCGAAAACGCGTGTGTTTCCAGGAGCTTGGAGAAATATGGAGGCCGCGGGTTCCATGTCAAGGCTTGGGGGCCATGCCAGCGGGATCATTCAGCAAAGCTAGGTATGCCTGTTCGATCGCCTCGAAACGCACAGAAAACGTGTAGTAGTCGCGGTCTCGCACGTCGCCGAATACGTCGAGCGCCTTCTTGATGCGAAGCAGATCTTCGGGCGCCGTCTGTAGATGGGCGCCCCATTCGGGGATGTCCTGGCCGAGGATCACCTCGAGCGCGATGCCCAGCGGGTTGAAAGTCAGTGAGCAACGCTCGAAGCGAAGCCGCCACTGGCTGTAATCGTCGCTGTCCGTCACCCATTCGCCGTCATCGAGCTGCCTACGGAGGAGCTCGCCGAAGTAGGCGCCGCTCATTGGGGCGAGGAGCGACAGAATTTCTTCCCGAGGAGCGTCGACCAAGCCGGCATAGTGGTCGAGGATCGGAAGGGTGTCCTGACTGAGGTCGAGCTCCATCCCAGTGGCGTTCTTGACCGAAGTCACCGATGCCACGGTGAGGTCCATCACGGCGGTGTTGGCGTTCATCGCGACCACACAATAGCTTGGTTCCTCAAACTGGCCATTGCTGGATGAATGCGATAGTTCAGGGCTCGGACGGCGCGTTGAATCAGCAACCCTATACAGGCCCTTCGGGCCGGACCCGCGTGGAACGAGTTCGGGTGTTTCGAACGGGCCGTGAGCCTGCCGAGCTGGAGGTATTCCGGGTCCTCGACGTGGAGGCATACCCTGCGCTACGGGAATCGGCGCTCAACGGCAGTTTGCACCAGCTCGAGGATGGCGAACCGGTCGACGTCCCCTTCATCTACCATGATCCGGGGGCCTTCCAGTTCGTACTGGTGATCCCGGACGGGGCCCGCGGTCGCGAGCTCTCCGAACGGGCCAAGCTGCTCGACTCGCTGATGAAGGAGCACGAAGAAGACGTCCCCGATTACGTCCGGCATTTCGCGATCGTTCACGGCTCGAAGGGTCTAGCGACCTACGTTTCCGAGGCCGACACGGTAGAGGTGGAGCTCAGCGAGCTCGAGCCGGTGGACGGGCCACCCGTCATCGCGAGCTACTATCCTCGTCTTTCGGGCCTGCTGCCCGCAGCCGGGTTCTGGACCCATGCGTCGACCGAGCTGGCGCCCTTGCTCGAAGACGACGAGCTCTGGCTCTTCGTCCGGGTCGATGAGGACGAGGCGGACGCGTTCTCGGAAGCAAGCAGCGACCTCTTGGTCCAACTAAAGACCGTGGAGCAGGTGCCGGTTTGCGTCCTGGCACTGACGGATTCGCGCGCCGATGCAGTGAGGCGTGCGTATCTGAACCCAGCCCGCTCCGCGGACGGTCGAATCCTGGAGTGCCTGCGGCGCGACTTCCACGCAACCGTCGTCGTCTATGGCGCCCAACACCGACCCTTGCGTTCGTTCCGAGTCGAGGCGCCACGCGCAGCGAACGTGAAGTGGATCATCGCTCGCACCGAGCTCGCGCCGCAGCCCTCGCCAAGTCGCTGGGAGTCTTGCGTGGATGCCTGCCGATCGGCGCCACCTTCCGTCGGACAGATCGCGAGTCCGTTCGTACTCGCTGAGGATGCATCGACGGCCGCCGAGGCACTAGACCGGCTTCGACTGCTCGAAGCCTGGAGCAGCCCCGCTCGCATCGAAGAGGCACTCAGCGTCTTGAGCGTG
>DASRZF010000106.1:0-5672 GCA_035686645.1 Polyangiales bacterium | reverse complement strand
TTTCCACGACTACCAGATCGCATACTCGAGCCGTGACACCCCCAACCTCCGTGTCTTCCGCGAGCAGATCGAGGCCTACAAAGCGATGCTCTTCGCGGCGCCCCCAGACGAAGCGCAGCGAAAGGACATCGACTTCTTGCTGGCAGGAGGCGAGATCTTCGCGCTGGTGGTCTATGGCCAGCTGATTCTCGAGAACGCAAAGATCTACGACGTCTCCGACGACCTCGTCGATCAGATTTTCGACTTCATGGTGCGCGACTTCTCGCGCCATGCGTTGAGTCTCCACTCGAAGCCGACCAGCAACGACACACAGATGGCGGCTTGCATGAAGATGATTCGCAAGCCGGTCTTCGATAAAAAACGCTACCAGCGAGTCTGGGAAGAGGTGCACGCGCTCCGCGACGAATACGAGATGAACCCCTGAGCCTCTCGATATGGGCTCGGCGGCGGCCAAGGACCTCCAATGTATGACTAACGCCCCGACCACAGCCCTGATTCCGGAAGAGAAAGTCCAGCGTCTGATCGAGCGGGATCCGCTGCTGAAGCCCTATCAGTCGGTGCTCTTACGAAGGCTTAATCACACCGAGGCCATGCGGCGCCGTATTACGGATGGGCACCTCGAACTGCCGGAGCTCGCGTCTGGGCACGAGTACTTCGGGCTGCATTTTCGCGAGGGCCACTGGATCCTTCGCGAGTGGGCCCCGAACGCGACGTCGATCCACATCAAGGGGCCGTTTTCCGACTGGCGCACGGATCCCCGATACGCGCTTCACCGCGAAGGTGCAGAGGGCGTTTGGGAGATTCAGCTTTCCGAGGCGATGCTCGCGCATGGAGACCCTTATCGGCTGGAGGTTCACTGGCCGGGCGGGGCAGGCGACCGCTTTCCGGCATGGACCCGCCGCGTGGTGCGAAACGAAGAGACGGGCAGCTTCAACGCGCAGGTCTGGCATCCGTCGGAGCCATATCTCTGGCGTCACTCGAGGCCGGAGCATCCCTTGGGCCCGCTTCTGATCTACGAAACTCACGTCGGTATGGCGCAGCCAGACCCGAAAGTCGGCAGCTATGAAGAGTTCCGGACGAACGTCCTGCCTCGCATCCGCGATGCGGGTTACGGCGCCGTGCAGATCATGGCTCTCGCCGAGCACCCGTACTACGCCTCGTTCGGATACCAAGTCTCGAGCTTCTTTGCCTGTTCGTCGCGCTTTGGGACGCCCGAGGAGCTCAAGGCTTTGGTGGACGAGGCGCATGGAATGGGGCTGCGGGTGTTCATGGACCTCGTTCATTCCCACGCTGCCCGAAACGAGGTCGAGAGCATTTCGGCCCAAGATGGCAGCCCGAGTCTTTACTTCCACGAGGGACCGCGCGGCGAGCATCCTGCCTGGAACTCGCGCTGTTTCGACTACGCCAAGCCCGAGGTTCTGCACTTCCTTCTGTCCAACTGTCGTTTCTGGATGGACGAGTTCCGCGTGGACGGCTTCAGGTTCGACGGCGTCACCAGTATGCTTTACCTCGGTCACGGCTTGGCCCGTGTGTTCACCAGCTATGACGACTACTTCGGTACAGACGTCGACGAGGATGCGCTCGCATATCTGACCCTCGCCAACGACTTGATTCACGAGCTCGTGCCCGGCGCAGTCACGATCGCAGAGGATGTCTCGGGCTTTCCCGGCTTGGCGCTGCCGGTTGCAGAGGGTGGCGCGGGTTTCGACTACCGCTTTGCGATGGGCGTCGCCGACACCTGGATCGAGCTCGCCAAGGATCTCCCCGACGAGACTTGGCCGATCGGTAGGATCTGGCACGAGCTGACCAACCGCAGGCGCGACGAGTCGACGATCAGCTACGCCGAATCCCACGACCAGGCTCTGGTAGGGGACCAGACCCTGATCTTCCGTCTGCTCGGACCCCGCATGTACGACGGCATGTCGGTGACGAGCGAAGACATCAGCGTCGAGCGTGGCATCGCGTTACACAAGATGATCCGCCTCGCCACCTTGGGAACCGCGGGGCACGGCTATCTGAATTTCATGGGAAACGAGTTCGGACACCCCGAGTGGATCGACTTCCCACGTGAAGGAAACCACTGGTCCTATGCCTATGCGCGACGCCAGTGGCCCTTGGCCGATGACCCGAGCCTGCGCTTCCACCACCTCGCTGCGTTCGACCGCGACTTGATGGGCCTGGCGCGGGAGTACGGCGTACCCGACGGGCAGGACGAGTTTCTTCTCCACGCCGACGAAGGCACGAAGGTCCTGGCCTGGCTTCGCGGCGGACTGGTGTTCGCGATGAACTTCCATCCGAGCCGTTCCTTCACCGACTATCAAATTCCATCGGCGCCTGGGGAGTACCGCACCGTCCTCGACACCGACCGCTCTGCGTACGGAGGGTTCGACCGGCAGGACCACGGGATCACGCATCATGCGCTTGCCGATCGCATCCAACGCCATTTCCTCAGCCTCTATCTTCCTTCTCGTACGGGCCTGGTGCTTGCTCCAGCGTCCCAGGCGAGCCGATGAACCACGGGGCTCACGATTGGAAGCCCGAGCAGGCTCGCAAGTCCTTGAAGCGCTTGCTCCCCGAGATGGAAGAGACGTACGGCGCTCGACTCGAGTCGGTGGCGTTCGACTGGCACGGTTTCAAGAACCGGCTTCATCGCGAATGGGAGCGCTTGTTCTCGTATCTGTACGAGCTCTATGGCTGGCAATACGATTTTCACTATACGCTCGAGCGCATTCTTCGGTCGCTGATCGAGTCCTGGCTCGAACGTCCTGAAGGTCTACGCCGCCTCGACGAAAGACGCGAAGCAGTGCCTGAGTGGTTTCAGTCTCAGGAGATGGTCGGTATCGTCCTTTACGTCGACCTCTTCAGCGATCAATTGGCCAAGCTCAAGGACCACATTCCCTACTTCAAGAAGCTCGGCCTCACGTATCTGCATTTGATGCCGCTCTTCGTTTCTCCCCACGGCGAGAACGACGGTGGCTATGCGGTGAGCGACTACCGCTCGATCAATCCTGACCTTGGCACCATGCAGGAGCTCGAGGAAGTCGCAGCCGTCCTTCGGGACGAGGGCATCAGCCTGGTCTTAGACTTCGTGTTCAACCACACCTCGGACGAGCACCGGTGGGCGCTCCGGGCGAAGTCGGGCGACCCGGAGTACATGGGTTTTTATTTCACGTTTCCCGATCGCGAGCTTCCCGATCAGTTCCAGCGCTACCTCCGGGACATCTTCCCCGAGGTGCGGGCGGGCAGCTTCACCTGGAACGACGAGCTCCAGCGCTGGGTCTGGACGACGTTCAACAGCTACCAATGGGATTTGAATTACGCCAACGCCGAGGTGTTTCGTGCCATGGCCGAGGAGATGCTGTTTCTCGCGAATCGCGGCGTCGAAGTCCTGAGGCTCGACGCGGTCGCGTTTCTCTGGAAACGGCTCGGAACGGATTGCGAGAACCAGCCCGAAGCGCACACGATCATCCGCGCTTTCAACGCTATGGCGCGGATCGCAGCCCCGGCGCTGCTCTTCAAGTCCGAGGCGATCGTGCATCCAAACGAGGTGATTCGTTACGTCCACCCGGACGAGTGCCAGCTTTCTTACAATCCTTTGCTCATGGCACTGCTGTGGGAGGCGCTCGCGACCCGGGACGTGAGGCTCCTCGAGCACTCGATGCGCACCCGCTTTCGGCTTCCGGCGGGCTGCGCCTGGGTCAACTACTTGCGCAGCCACGACGACATCGGCTGGACCTTCGACGACGACGACGCCCGAAGCGTGGGGATCGATCCGGCGAGCCATCGGCGTTTTCTGAATCAGTTCTATACGGGCGAATTTCCAGGGTCGTATGCGCGTGGGAAGAAGTTCCAGGAGAACGCGCTCACCGGGGATGTGCGCATCTCGGGGACGCTCTCGTCACTCGCGGGACTCGAGGAGGCGCTCGAGCGAAACGATAGCGAGTTGATCGAGCGTGCCGTGCATCGAATCACGTTGCTCATGGGCATTCAGGTGAGCATCGGCGGCCTGCCGCTGCTCTACGCGGGTGATGAGTACGGCATGATCAACGACTACACCTACCTTCACGACCCCCGCAAAGTGAACGACAGCCGCTGGGTGCATCGCTGCCGCAAGCGCTGGGAGGCTCAGGAAGATCTGGCGGACCTCGAAACAATCGAGTGGCGCTTCTTCCGTGAGACCTCGAAGCTCTTCAATCTCCGCAAGAGGCTTCCCGCGCTCTACGACGGCGGCATGGAGGTCATCGAGACCCAGAACCCACGGATCTTCGCGTACCTGCGCGCCCACGCGGAGCAGCGAGTCCTGGTCGTGACCAATTTCTCGGAGACGCCTGAACGTCTCGACCTGCGCTTTCTCGTGCCCTGGGTCTCGGGCGGTGAGGCGCTGGACCATCTGACGGGGACGCGGCTGCCAGTCGCCGATGGCCTGGTGCTCGAGCATCATCGTGCCGTCTGGCTCGAAGTCTGAGCTCGGCGGGTGCGTTCAGTCTGGCTCGAGATCCACGTGCCGAGCCTCCGGTGCGGCCTCCGCAAGCTCGGCCTCGAGCCGATCGATTTCATCGCCGATCGCATCGGTGACCTCGCTACCGAACTCCACCAGAAGTCGCTCGAGGGCCTCCGGCCCAGTCAGGGAAGACCAGGTCGCATCTAGATCGGTTCCTTGCAGCAGCCGCTTAGCAAGCGCGCGACCATCGAAGGTGACCTCAGCCTTGAAACGGACCGCGTCCGCTCCCAGCTGCGAAACCTTCACGTCGTGGATTTTCGAAACGACCGGACTGCCTTCGAGTATCGACATCATTCGAGCCACTGACTCCGATGAAGGCGCGGGACCGAGCAGGAGTCTCCGATTTCGATTGATGAGAAAGATCGCGGACGCACCGAGGAGCAGTCCGATGGCAACGGAGGCAGCACCATCCCATGCGGGATTCCCAGTGAATTCGGCCAAGGCGATTCCCGCCGAGGCGAGCAGAACGCCGAACACGGCTGACGCATCTTCGAGCACCACCGCAACCCCCATCGGATCGGGTCCTATGCCGATGTACTGCCGCACGGACTGCTTCGCCTCTCGGGCCGAGCTCCGAACCGCGGACAAACCAAAGAGGAACGATATGCTCTCCGCCACCAGGGACACGACCAGGACGCCCAAGCCCCAGCCGAGGTGCTCCAGCGGTTCGGGCGCCCAGACTTGCTCGACCCCGCGAACGACCGACACGCCGCTCCCAACGAAGAGCACTCCGGCGGCCGATAGAAGCGCCCAGATGTAGCGCGATCGACCGAATCCGTACGGATAGTTGCTATCGGGTCCACGTCGCGAGCGCGCGATCCCGATCACCAAGAGGCCCTGATTCGTGAGGTCCGCCAAGGAGTGGAGCATTTCCGCCATGATCGCAGTCGATCCGGTCAGCAGGAAGGTGACGACCTTGGCGGTACCGATCACGAGATCGACCGATAGCGCGACCGTCACAGCACGCGTGCTCGTCGTCACCCGAGTACTATAGCGTCGATCCTTGATATATTCGCCCGTAAGAAGATGAGCGTACCATCCTCAATGAGCGCGTCCGACGCAGAGGCTCTCGTCCTGAGGGCTCATCGAGCATCCCAGAGTTGGGCACAGACGACGTTGGACGACCGCGCGGAGCTCCTTCGAAGCCTCGCGTGCGTTCAACGTGTTGGAA
>DASRZF010000105.1:0-51428 GCA_035686645.1 Polyangiales bacterium | reverse complement strand
CGGCGGAAGCATGCTCCCATCGCCCGCCACGGGTTCGCTCTTCTCGGCGATCATCCGGGCCTTGAGCCCTGGGTCGCGCATGGCCTTCACCCGCTCGGCCAGCGGAAGCTGGCTGATTGCCTTGTAGCTCGGAAAACCCATGAAGGGATGGAAGGTCGCTTGAAGACCGAGCATCACACCGATTCCTCTTGCGCCGACTTGGCAGCGGACCTCGAAGCCCTTCTCGGTGGCCTTGGATGCTTTGTCGAGAATCCATTTCCATTGCTCGGGGCTGTGGTCGCGTTGCATCGTCGAGACGCTCATCGGCCGCCCGCCTGCGGCACCGAGCATCTGCTCGAGCACACCCCACTCGGCGTCGAAGTGATCATCTCCGTGAAGGACGTTGAAGTCACTCACCGCCTGCAGGACCCCATAGCTCAAGCCATCGAAAGCTTTTGCAATGCCCGCGAGCTCTTTGCCGTCCGCTTCCGACGCCGGCGTCCAGTCGCCAACCGCGCTTCGATGGTTGTCACTTCGCCCGGTGCTGAATCCGATCGCCCCGGCCTCTAGCGCCTCGCGCAGCAACCGCCGCATCCCGGCGATGTCGTCCTCATTTGCCGCCTCGTCATGCACCGCGCGCTCGCCCATCACGTAGACGCGCAGCGCGTCGTGCGGAACGTGTGCGAGGAAATCAATCGTGTGCGGCATGCGATCGAGCGTCTCCATGTATTCGGGAAAGCTTTCCCAGCCCCAACTGATGCCTTCGGAGAGCGCCGATCCCGGGATGTCCTCCACGCCTTCCATCAGCTCGACGAGCTTGGCGTGGTCGGCAGGCCTCACGGGCGCAAAGCCGACGCCGCAGCTCCCCATCGCACAGGTGGTCACCCCATGGATCGACGACGGCGCAAGCTCCTCGTCCCAGCTGATCTGACCGTCGTAGTGTGTGTGGATGTCGACGAAGCCGGGCGCCACGATCGCCCCGGCGGCGTCGACCTTTCGCGCGGCGCCTTCGTCGCACCTTCCGACGTCGACGATCCGCCCGTCCTTGATGCCGACATCACCCGTGCGGCGCTCGGTTCCGGTGCCGTCTACTAGCGTTCCACCGACGATCTTCAGGTCGTACATTCAATTTCTCCGCGGCTAGAGCAGCTGGGCACTATATCGCACGATCAGCGAGACCGCAGCCACGATGAGGAGCAGCAGAACCGCCATCTTGAAGGCCCGCTCGTCGACTCGGTGGTGCACCCATTCACCCAGAAGGATTCCCAGCGGAACGGCGGGCACGAGCATGAGGACGTCCAGAGCGACCTTCCGATCATAGTCGCCCGCCAGGAGAAAACGCGCGACGAGCACTAGGTTGAGAGCGATCCAAACCATGCTGATCGTGCTCCGAAACGCCTTCTTCGAGAGCCCTTCACGCCCGACGGCATAGACAAGCATCGGTCCTCCCGAAGCATAGATGCCGTGAATCACACCCGCGCTCAAAATCGCGGCCACGGAAGCGGCGCGCGCGACTGGTTTTGCGACCGCCGTGCCGGCGGCGCGGAGCAGATACAAATCCCGGCCAGAGAGCCCGAGAACGATGAAGCCGAACGCCAGTCCCAGCCAGGGACCTCCGACCCGGGTGAGAAGCAGAAACGCAAGAGACATCCCCACTGCCATCAGCGGAAGGATTCGCTTGAGCAGCAAGCTCCAGTCGATGCCATCGCGGTGCCGGATCGCGATGTATCCGGTCTGCAGGAACGACAACGGAACCATCAGACGAATGACCTCCTCGATCCCCATGAGCTGGGCGCCGATGGTCACCGAGACCAAGGTGGCCCCGAATCCGGTCGCCGTCTGGACCGCATATGCGGTGACGACGACGAGGGCGAACAGGAGGAATGCGAGCTCGATCGTCACGTCTGAGGTCCGGTGCTGAGCTTCCTACAGGGTTTGGCTGCGTTCGTACAGGTTGGTATTTGCCCGCTGTTTGTGGCACGCATACGCCCATGGACCTGACGTTCAACGAGGAAGAAGAGGCGTTTCGGCACCAGGTTCGCGCCTGGATTCAGGAGGCGATGCCGGAGGACATGCGCCAAAAAGCGCGCGGTGCGGGAGGCTTCAAGCCGGAGGACTCCAAGATTTGGCATCGGATTCTCCATGCGAAGGGCTGGATTGCTCCACACTGGCCGAAGGAGGTCGGAGGTACGGGCTGGAATGCCGCGAGGCGTTTCATCTTCAACGAAGAGATGGAGCTCGCTGGTGCCCCGCCTTTGTCAGTATTTGGGCTTTCTATGGTCGGGCCGCTGATCATCAGCTTCGGAACGGACGCACAGAAGAAGCGGTTCCTTCCCAAGATCCTGAGCGCGGAGGAGCTCTGGTGTCAGGGATATTCCGAACCGGGATCCGGCAGCGATCTCGCTTCACTTCGGACGACGGCCGAGGACGCAGGCGATCACTTCATCGTCAACGGACAAAAGACCTGGACGACATATGCACAATACGCCGACTGGATCTTCTGTTTGGTTCGCACGGACCCTTCCGCGAAGAAGCAAGCGGGGATCACCTTCTTACTGATCGACCTCAAGAGCCCAGGGGTAGAGGTGAAACCGATGCTCACATTGGGTCACACTCCCGCATTCTGCGACACCTTCTTCGACAACGTCAAAGTGCCGAAAGAGAACGTAGTCGGCGGGATCAACCAAGGTTGGACCATGGCCAAAGCGCTCCTCGGCCATGAGCGCACGATGCTCGCGATGATCGGACCGAGCCGTAACGTGCTCCAGAAGATCAAGCGTATTGCCGCGACGAAGAAGATCGACGGGCGCCCGATGCTCGAGGACCCGATATGGCGCGCCAAGATCGCGCGGCTGGAAATGCGATTCCGCGCACACTTGATGGTGAGCTACCGGGCCTTGGCCGACCAACAGAAAGGAAAGATGCCCGGTCCTGAGTCGTCGATCCTGAAGCTGGTCGGTACCAAGCTGATCCAGGAGCTGACCGAGCTCGCGATGGAGATCATGGGGGAGAGCTCGCTCACCTGGAATAACGAGGGTGTTTGCCCGCCCATCGAGGAGTCGATCGGCCCCTACTTCTGCTACGAACGCGCGGCCACTATCTATGGCGGCTCGAACGAGATTCAACGCAACGTAATCGCAAAGATGATCCTCCAGCTGCCGAGCAGCTGACCGGCGAATCTGACACAGGAGAGATTCCGAGATGGACTTTGAGCTCGACCAAGATCAACAGATGCTGGCCAAAACGGTGGCGGATTTCGCGAAGAACGAGTCACCGGTCGAACGGTTTCGCAAGCTTCGCGACGACGACGTCGGTTACGACCCTGCCGTTTGGAAGAAGATGGGCGAGCTCGGCTGGCTCGGAGTCCCCTTCGCGGAGTCGATGGGCGGCTACGGCGGGAGCTTCGTCGAATGCGCCATCGTGCTCGAGAATCTCGCGACGACGCTCGTTCCGGAGCCGTATCTGGCCTCTGTCGTGCTCGGCGGGATGACACTCGCGCGCGCTGGCGACGCGGCACAGCAAGAGGCGTACCTCGGTCCGATGATCGAGGGTGAAAGCACGCTCGCGCTCGCGCACTCCGAGGCTGAGACCCGCTACGACGTCCGGTCGATCGAGACGAGTGCAACGCCCAGCAGCAAGGGCTACGTGCTTTCCGGCGAGAAGGTCTGGGTGCTCAATGGCCATCGGGCAGACCATCTGATCGTGTCGGCCAAGGCACCCGGCGGCGTGACGCTCTTCGTGGTTCCTCGTGGAGCGAACGGCGTGAAGGTGACCGTCGCCAAGACGATCGATGGGCAAAAAGCCGCGTTCGTTCAGTTCGACGGCGTCGCCGTGAACGAAGAGGCCCGCCTTGGTGCGGAAGGCTCGGGTGCCGCTGTTCTCGAGCGGACCATGGACTACGGAGCGGCGGCGGCGGTGGCCGCGGGCGTGGGCATCGCCAACACGATGCTTCAGATGACGGTCGACTACCTCGGTACCCGCGAGCAGTTCGGCGTGAAAATCGGATCATTTCAAGCCCTTCAACACCGCGCCGTGGACATGTACGCAGAGACCGAGCTACTGCGCTCGATTTCAATGGCTTCGATGGTTCGTGCCGACGATGACGACGACGCCGCGAGGAGAGCCGACATTTCCGCGGCCAAGTACCAGCTCGCGACGGGTGGGGTCTGGGTGGCCCAGCAATCGCTTCAGTTGCACGGCGGGATCGGTGTAACCGACGAACACGACATCGGACTCTACTTCAAGCGCATGTACGCACTGAACGCGCTGTTTGGCGACGAAGAGCACCACGTCGCCCGCTTCGCAAGTGACCCATCGTTCCTCGAGTCCGGGCTCTGAGCGGATTCGCGACTCTGGCATTCTTGCCCCGACCGCCCTAGATTGCGCTGATGGTTGAAGCGAAATGGCAGGATCTCGAGGCGATCAAGCGCCTCAAATACAAGTATCAGCGCTGCCTCGATACCAAGGAGTGGGAAAAGCTTCGCGACTGCTTCACCGAGGACGCCAAGGCGGCCTACAGCAGCGGGAAGTTCTCTTTCGACGGCCGCGACGCGATCTTGAGGTTCCTAGAGGGCGCGATGGGCGCAGACAGCTTTCACTCGAGTCATGTCGTGAGCCAGCCCGAGATCGATTTCGTCGACGAACGAACGGCCACGGGGCGCTGGTGCCTTCAGGACTATGTCATCGACACGAGCTTCGACATGATCATTCACGGCGCCGCGTTCTACGAAGACGAATACCGCAAGGGCGATGACGGCGTCTGGCGGATCGCCAAGACGGGCTACACGCGCACGTACGAGCAGATGGTCCCGCGCAAGTCGATCGAGGGGCTCACGCTCACCGACAGCCGCTGGCAGCCCAAAGGCAAGTAGCCAGGCGCAGCTCAGGTAGGGTCAGTGCAATCGACCGAGACTCGGCCGGTGCAGGCCTCGAGCTCGGCGAGGCAGAGGTCGTATCCGTTGCAGTCTTGGCAAACGGGTAAGCACGAAGCCGATGCGCAGGGTGTCAAGCAGAGCAACCTGCTGCACCACGCGAGCTCGCCGTAGCAAGTTGCGCATCCGGACGACAGGCCCGTTACCATCCGCTCGACGCAATCGCTCGCACAGGTTGTGAATGCCTGTTCGAAGGCGATTAAGTCCGTGCATTCGATTCCGCAGTCGGCTGCGACCTCACGCGCGTTGCTTGGCTGAAGATCTGCTAAGGCGGCCAAGTCGTCCTGGTTGATGCATGCGCCCGAGAGGGCTCCGCCCATGCCGCCGCCGCCCATGCCGCCCGCGGCTCCTCCTGTGCCGCCTGAACCGGCGGAGCCACCCGAGCCCGCAGCTCCTCCCGACCCAGCAGAGCCAGGCGAGCCCGCAGTTCCGCCCGAACCGGCGGAGCCAGCGCTGCCGCCCAAACCGGCGGACCCAGCGCTGCCGGCCGAGCCTCCCGATCCAGCAATGCCACCCGAGCCCGCCGTCCCGCCTCTTCCTCCCGTTCCGTTCATGGGCGGCGGGACCTCGTCTGTACAGGCGCTGAGCCCCAGCGAAGCCGCCAAGCAGAAGAGAAGGATTCGAAGCGAGGTCATGATTTCAAATCTACCAACCCTGGTGTCCCGGGTCGAGCCCCGCTTCGTTTCGCCCGTCGTGCGTCGGACTACTCGTGAACGGTAACTTTGATCATTTGGACCGGTGTCGCCGGCCGGTCACCGGCACCCGTTGGAGTGGTCTCGATCTTCTTGATCACGTCCATGCCGCTCACGACTTTGCCAAAGACCGGGTGCTTGGACGGTCCAGGGCTGAACCAGTCCAGATAAGCGTTGTGAACGGTGTTGATGAAGAACTGGCAGCTCCCGCTGTTCGGCCGGCCGGTGTTAGCCATCGAGAGTGTTCCCGGTTCGTTCGAAAGCTTTGCGTTGTCCGGGTGCTCGTCCTGGATGGTGCCGTTGGGGCTGTCGCCGGTGCCAGCGCGCGGGCTCTTGGGATCGCGGCTGTGCGGGCATCCAAACTGGATCATGAATCCGTTGATGACGCGGTGAAAGTGAAGCCCGTCGTAGAACCCACTCTTCGCGAGCTCGATGAAGTTGCCCGCCGTTGTGGGCATGAGGTCGGCGAAGAGCTCGATTTCTACGTTTCCGAGCGAGGTTTCGAGGGTTGCTGTCGGGTTAGCCATGGCCGAGGCGTATCAGTTTTCCCCGTGAGCGCCAGTCATGGACGCGAGTCGGCTTGGTTTCGAGACGTCGCTGTCGTAGATCCGCCGTATGCAGCAGCTCGCAGCAGGGATTTGGTCGCAGTCGGCTCCGCAGTCCTTCTATGGGCTGCATGTCGGGACACGAATGACCGTGGTCCAACTTGGCGACGGCCAGCTTCTGGTTCACTCCCCGCTCGCCATGACACCGGACCTCAAAGCCGAGGTCGACGCGCTCGGGCCCGTGCGCCACATCATCGCCCCTAACATCTATCATCACCTTTACGCTGGCGATTGGAAGGCAGCGTACCCCGGCGCATTGCTGCATGGCGCACGGGGCCTAGCCAAACGCCGCAAGGACCTCGTGATCGACCGGGAGCTCGCCGGTGAAACGTTTCCCGATTGGCGAGAGCAGCTCGACACCGCGCTGCTGGAAGGAACCATGCTGAACGAAATGGTGTTTCTTCATCGCCCATCGCGATCATTGATCGTCGCAGACCTCATCGAGAATTTCGAGACCTCACCTCATTGGCCGACACGCGCGTATCTCAAGCTTGGCGGGATTCACGGCAAGCCCGGACTCAGTCGCCCACTCCGAATGATCTTCCGCGATAAGAAGCGAGCGCGCCGCGCACTCGACCGAATTCTCAGTTGGGACTTCGACCGGATCGTTCTGGCGCACGGGGACATCCTCGAGAGTGGGGGCAACGAAACCCTGCGCGAGGCCTATACCTGGCTGAAGGGCTGAATCATCCGCTTTGCCAGGTAGTCAGCCGGGCCGCATCGGCTCGGGCTCAAATCGCGTTACACACGCGAAGAAGATCCGAAGCGACGGTCGAGAGCCCGTCCATGGTGAGATGAGCCTCCGCGCCATCGAGGTCGGATTCGAGAGCGTCGGCAGTGGCTTGATCGAGGTCACCGTCTGCGACCGCGCGAGTGATGGCCGCACGGATTTGGTCGATCAAGACCTGGATCTGACGCATGTCCTCCGCTGCGGAGCGGGGAGCCGCATCCGCAATCGTCGCGGCGTTACGCGCGCGCGTGCCTGCCGCGCAGCTTGCATCCTTGGCGAGCAGGTCGTTTCGCACGGGTTTGTAGCGGCTGATGCCGCCGATGATGTCCTTGGTGAGATCCGGGTAGAGCGCTTTGCCGGAAACTCGCCGAACCGGTGAGCTCGCGGTGTAGATGCCGCCATCGGGGCCGATGCTCGTGACGGCGATCGATTCCTCACGGCCCTCCGTGAACGAGCGCAGCTCGCCCGTTACGCGATCCAAGAGCCCGACCCCAACCCGCAGCATGATTCCGCGGCCCGCGAGCAGCTTTCCGCCTCCTACGCTCACGGCGATGCCGTTTGCCGTGATGCTCGGCGTCAGGGCCTGGAACACGACTTCGATCTCCGGGTCGTCCTCGAAGGCTTCCAGGGTTGCCATCCAATCGAGGCGGGCATTTTCGCCTTCGTCGATGAGCTTGAACACATCTTCCTGAGTGACGGCGTAGAGCTCCGCATTGTCTGGGGATACCGCAATTGAAGCCGCAACAGGAGCGCCGAGATCGAAGCGCCAGATCTCGTTCAACTCACTGTCGTATGCGATGACGTTCCCGATGTTGTCCGACACATATACCCGTCGTCCGTCTTCGCTCACGGACGGTGTCGAGCCGGTTCCGCCTTCGAAGCTGGCGGAGTGGAGCACGCGGAGCTCCAATCCCCCGCTTCCGTCATCGACCAAGTCCAGGGCATAGATCGCCCCGAGCTCGGAGACCCCATCGACGGTCCCGTCGTCCTCGTCTGGGGCGGTCGCTGCGACGTAGACGACACTCGTATTCGGGTCGATCGCGAAGTAGTTGGTAACTTTGGAGCCGCCCCCGAAGATCACGTCGACGATTACGGAGTAAAAGCTCAGTCCGCTCGGGGTGGTACCAAACACGGCGTCGGTCAAATCGTTGCTCGCATCAACGACGAACTGAGGCAGCGCGAGCTCTTGGCTGAGCGCTGGTGCGCCAGGAATTTGTATCACTGGCGCGACGCTCTCGCCCGTGACTCGGTTGAACGCGAATACGTCTCCGCCCAGGGTGACACCGATGAGCGAATCGGTTCGCGGATGATAATTGAAGCCAAACGAATGCGTGGGACTTCGCTCGCCTTGGACCACGGGAGGCAAGCTCAGACCCGTTGGGGTCTGCCATAGGATTGTGCCGTCCGGCTTGATCGCCATCGCTTCGGTGTAGGTCGCGTGGTACACGATCTGCTGTCCGGGATTGGCAGGGTCGTTCAGAATCAGGACGGCGCCCGAGCCCGCGTTGCTTCCGTCCCCGGGTACCACCCAGTTGCGCTCACCGGTCTTGGCATCGAGCGAGACCAGCGAAACATCGATCTGCGGAAACAAGGGGCTGAAGTAGAGATTCCCCTCGTTGTCGAACGTCGGTCCTTCGGGCACGTAGAATGAGGTCTCCGAAACCCAATCGAGCTCAAGTTGCGGCGCCGTAGCGACCCACACGTTGTCCGTGTTGTTGGGTCCCGCATGCATCGTGTGGAACGCGTTGGGAACGGGAACCGTATCGTATGCGTACTCTCCGACGGTTCTCGCTCCCTCGGGCTCCCAGCTGGTGACCTCTTCGGGAACCTGCTGATCGGTCGACGAGGCATCCGACGAGCAGCCCATGCTTGCCAGGCAAGCGAGGCTGAGCGCGAGGGTGATCGATTTCAAAAGCTGACTATTCATAAGGGCGGAACCCTAGCACGGGAACGAGTCTAGCGCGGCCTTGCTTTACGTGCCGAGCAACGACATCCCAGCTCACGGCGACCTCGCCCGCAGATGTCTCCCTCCACGACAACACAACGGAATCGCCCGGTCCCTGCCGCCTTTAGGGCAACGTCGGTCGGATGTCTTTCCGCCACTCACTTTTCGGACGCGATGACGATGGGCTCGCCCACCCGAACATGTCGATACGCGTCTCCGAAAGCGTCCGCGAACATCGTGATGACCTCGTCGCTGCTGTCGTGACCGCCGACCCCGATCACACCGAGATGTCGCTCGCGCAGCGCGTCCAGCTCGGCTTCCACGTCGGTCATTGTGAGGGGTGCGAGCATTCCGTCACCGGACGCGAGCCGCCGCTGGACGTTGACCCCCATCATGTTCAGCCGTCCCTCGGGAACCGGGTAGTGAAGGCCTCCAACGACCCCATACAGCGGCTCGCTGAAAACTTCGTCGTACCGTTCCAACAGCCTCGGAATGGTTTGATGGCCGCAGCCGACGATGAGCACGCCCCCTCGCCCCTCGACTTGCACGACAAGCGCCTGTTCTTCGATCCAGCCGAAGACGAGCTGACGCGGGATGGTCCCCGTAGAAGCGAGCCCCACCCCAACCTTCGTCGGCTCGCGCGCGTGAATGGGGCGCAGCCCGGGGTAGGCCATCGGGATGGGTACGAAAGCCAGTACGTCGGGCAGTGGCACCTGCTCGAGCCCAACCGAGAAGGTCTGGTTCTTCTGATTGGCCTTGCCGCCCACGTGATCGAAGTGGTTGTGTGAGATGAACATCCGGTCGACGCTCTCCAACTCGATACCGAGCTCTTTCATGTTGCGCTCGAGCGGGGAGGGGAACTCATGGTCGGTGTTCTGTCCGACGTCGAACAGGACCCGATGCTCGTCGGTTTCTATGAGGTACGACACGCCCATCTCGGTACGCAGACCTGAGCGAGACGCGTGCCAGTCGATGAGTGGCAGGATGGTCAAGGTGCGCGTGGCGCCAAAGTCAGACAGCGGCGGCGGTTGGTAGGCAGTGATTTCCGTGGTCGCCTTCCGAACCCCGCTCCGATTCTTGAGCTCGACGGCGGCGACCAAGACTATCAACGCGACTGCGAGAAACCCGAGTGTCCAGGATATGATTCTCGTCATCTAGCGAGCGTTACCACGTTCCCAGAGTTTTCGGAGTAGCAAAAAACAAGATCTAAAAGACCTGACCGAGGTTGGCGCTCGCGTAGCTGCTGTCCGCGCGACATCCCATGGATCAGATCGTCATCCTCTTGTTGCTGCTCTTCGTTCTTCTCAGGCAGGCGAAAAATCGTACACGCTCCGCAGGCGCCATGGACCCCGCCGTCACCCCGCTCGACAACGACACCTGGCCTGACTACGTGCGACAGGTCGCTCTCTTAGCCCATCGGGCTCCTGGTGAGGGCCTTTGAAGTTGCTATCAGCCAAGTCATTCCTCCAACCTCCGTTGCTCACGGGGACACGAACCCATCTGGAGGGCTGCGTGTCCGTGCTCCACACACGCTGCCGGTTTCACTCGTGGCGGAGCGCCTCGATGGGGTCCATGCGTGCGGCCTTTCGAGCGGGGAAGTATCCAAACACGATGCCGACTCCGACGGAAAAAAGGAAACCGACGATCACGATCCCCAGGTTGAATACGAAAGGCACGCTCAAAGCTTTCGCGGCCAGGATCGACACCACGAGCGCCAAGATTACCCCAACCCCGCCGCCAAAAGATGAAAGCACGACAGCCTCGACCAAGAACTGCGTCAGCACCTCGCGTTCGAGGGCCCCAACCGCAAGACGGATGCCGATTTCCCGGGTCCGCTCCGTGACGGACACGAGCATGATGTTCATGATCCCGATCCCTCCGACGAGCAGACTCACGGCCGCCACGGCTCCCAAGAGCGCGGTGAGCACTTGCGTCGTCCCCGCGAGCATCTTGGTGATTTCCTTCAGGTCCATGACGGTGAAGTCGTCGTCCTCCGATGCCGAGATGTGACGGCGCTTGCGCATCAGCTCGCTGATGTCCTCCTCCGCGCTTTCCGTCGAGGCCCCGTTCTGCACGGACACTTGAATGAGACCGACATCTTGATTTCCGCCGAGTCTCCTTTGAAAAGTTCGCAGCGGAACGAGCACGGCGTCGTCGCGATCCCGGCCGATCGTCGACTGACCCTTGCTGAGGAGCGTCCCTATCACCACACAGGAGAGCTTCCCGAGACGTATCTTGCTCCCCGACGGGTCCTGATTGCCAAAGAGCTCCCGCCGGACGGTGGCCCCCAAGATGCAGACTGCGCTACCGGCGCGAAGCTCGCTCTCGGTGAACTCCCGGCCGGTTTCGAGGGCCCAGTTCCCAACCTTGAAGTATTGATTGTCCGTTCCCATGACCGTCGTGCTCCAGTTTGCGTTGCTGAACACCGCCGTCATGGGTTGGGACGAGATGGGGGCGATGGCGGCGACCGTGCCAATCTCTCTGCCGATCGCCTCCACGTCGTCCATCTGGAAAGGCGGAGCCGCGGCTCGCTGCCCCATCCCCATCCGTTGGCCGGGCGTGACGATCAGAAGGTTGGTGCCGAGGCTCGCGATTTGTTCGGTCACCTGAACCGTGGCGCCTCCGCCGATCGTCACCATGGTGATGACCGCCGCGACGCCGATCACGACACCCAAGATGGTCAGCGACGAACGCATCACGTTGCGCCGAATCTCGTTCAGCGCGAGCCGAAACGCATTGTACACCATCAGGCTACCTCGCCCCGGTGCACCACCGACTCCACCTCGCCATCGACGAAATTGATGATCCGGTCGGCGTAGGCGGCCATCGCGCTTTCATGGGTGACGATGATGATGGTAATGCCTCGCTCCCGGTTGAGTGCAGTCATGAGATCCATGATCTCCAGGCTTCGAGCCGTATCGAGGTTTCCCGTGGGCTCATCGGCAAGCAGGACGTCGGGTTCGGTGACCAGCGCTCGCGCGATCGCGACACGTTGCTGTTGTCCTCCCGAGAGCTCAGAGGGGCTGTGGGTTTCCCGCCCTTGGAGGCCGACTGCGGCGAGCGCCTGGGACGCCAGCCTCCGACGCTCGGCCCGGGCAATGCCGCGGTAGACCAGCGGAAGCTCGACGTTCTCGAGCGCAGAAGTCCGGCTCAAGAGGTTGTAGCCTTGAAACACGAAACCAAAATAGCGACGGCGCAACAGCGCACGCTGGTTGCGACCCAGGTTGCCGACTTCGATCCCGCGAAAAAGATACGACCCCGCAGTAGGAGTATCGAGACAGCCCAGAATGTTGAGGCACGTGGACTTTCCTGAGCCGCTCGACCCCATGACGGCAACGAACTCCCCCCGACCGATCTGGACGTCGATGCCGCGCAACGCGTACGTGGCTGCATCGCCGGTTCCGTACACTCTAGTGACGCCCTCGAGCCGAATGAGCGGTGTCTGAGTATGTTCCTGCGCAGGCACGATGAAGTCATTCCAAAGTCATCTCGACGATGAGCGGCATCCCGGGCTCCACGTCGCCTTGCACCAACTCGGTCATGATTCCGTCGGTGGCTCCCGTGGTGATCGGTATTGCGACCGGCTCGCCATCTCGTACGATCCAAACCCGTGGTTCCTTCTTTGCAGAGCCTTGCTCTCGCCGGTTCTTCGGAGGGGAGCGGGACGGACGGGGAAACAGTCGACCGAGAAGACCAGCATCGGGCTCGGCTTCTTTCCGGAGCGAGGGACTGAAGCGTAGCGCCGAATTGGGGATCAGAAGCTCATCTCTCAGCTCTTCCACCACGATTGTCGCGGTCGCGGTCATGCCCGGCCGTAGCGACAAGTCTCCATTGTCGACGTTTAGTACCGCCTCGTAGGTGATGACCCCCTCGACTTCCTGTGCCCCGAAGTGAACGTCGGCGATCTCTGCGGAGAAGGTGCGGTCTGGATAGGCGTCGACCATGAACGTCGCCCTCTGCCCGGGTCGGACTCGGCCCACGTCAGCTTCGTCCACGCTGACATGAAGCTCCATCTTGGTCAGGTCCTCGGCCAGCACGAACAGAATCGGTGTCTGAAGAGAAGCGGCCACCGTCTGTCCGGGCTCCACGGAACGCACTAGGACGATTCCGTCGACGGGCGAATGAATGACGGTCTTGGCGAGGTCGATTTCGCTCGACTCTAGGTTTGCGTTAGCTTCGGCAACGTCCGCTTTCGCGCTTGCCCGATCGGCGAGAGCACGTTTGAGTGCGGCGTCCGCTGCATCGATGTCGAGTTGTGAAGGATCGGTCCCTTTGCTGGTCACCCTGAGCCGGGTGAGCCTGCCGAGCTGCGCGCGGCTTTCGTCCACCGTGGCCTGCGCCTGCAAAATCCTCGCCCTGGCCGACTGAAGAGCGGCTCGTGATTTCACCACCTGGGCTTTGAATTTCGTGGGGTCGAGCCTCGCCAGAACCTGATCGCGCGCCACACGATCGTTGTAATCCACCTCCACGGTTGCGATCGTGCCGGATACCTCGACTCCGACCTCGACCTGGTTGGTAGGCTCGAGATTCCCTGTCGCCGTGACCGTGACGACCAGGTTCCCGCGCCGTGCCTCTTCCGTTCTGATCTGCCTTCGATCGGGACGAACGGGTGCCGCCCAGATGCCGACGCCGGTGACGACGATCACCGCAAGAGCGCCCCAAAGATAAAGGCGCTTCCTCTTGCGTCGGTTCGACGGATTGGAGATCAAGAAGCCGGCAGCGTCGGAGTCCCGGTCAGTGTCCGGCACGATGTCTCTCAATCAAGGGCGACGTCGGGGCTGAGCATGATCGATTCAAACACGCCATTTGCTCTCGGAAAGCTACCCCATCAGGTGTTCTGTGCAATCGCGACGCTGAGTGAGCCCCCCTAGGAGTTTCACCATGACCCAATCCTAAGCACGCCAATCGAGCTCCTCGGCGACTGCGTCCGTGAAAAGCACGGAATGCTTCAATTCGCATCGTCGCAGGCTTTTTGCCGGCAGGAACGCACAGCGTATATACCGCGGCTGGGTGCAGGATTCGGGACCCATAGCAAAGCGCAGAGTCGGACCCATGGCGCTCGCGGTCGTGGCTCTCGGCGCGTGCTGCGTCCCCCGCGCGGTGCATGCCCAGACGGGCGGAGACGCGACGAGTGTTCAGAGCGCCCTGAAGCAGGCCCAGCGAGAGGCCGCCGAGGGTCTCACTACCGAGAGCAGGCTCGAGTTCGGCGACACCGACGACTGGATCGAGCTCAAGACCGGGGAGTGGCTAAGGGGCGATCTCCGTTGGTTGCGTCCAAAAGGGCTCGAAGCCGGCCAGAACTTGAACTTCTACAGCAACAAGCTCGACAGTCTGACGCTGAGTTGGGGAAGTATCGCCGGCGTCCATTCTCCCAAGATCAAGAGTTACACCTTCAAGGACAAGGTCAAAGTCTCGGGCAAAGCGATGATCACCAAAGACGCGGTCATCATCGAGAACGACCAAGGCATCAAGACATATCCCCGCGCTGAGCTCCTCTCGATCTCCGAGGGACCGCCTCGGGAGCGGACATGGTGGTCGACGATGCTCAGCCTCGGGTTCTCCGCCAATGCGGGAAATACGAGCCAGGGTTCGCTCACCACGCAATGGAGCCTGATGCGCATGGATGGCCACACGCTCGGAGGGCTCCGCTACAATGGAACCGTGGCGTACACCGACGGCGAGCTCAACGTCAATCGGCACCTCGGCGACGTCAATACCGCTCTGTTCCTCTGGGACCGTGTCTACCTGATTCCGATCGCCGGGCAGCTTCTCTACGATGCGTTCCAGAACATCAAGCTGCGAGCTACGCCCAGCACAGGGGCCGGGGTCTATCTCTTCAAGAAGACCAGGCAGAGAAAAAAACATACCAACCAGTTCGAGTGGGACTTGCAGAGCGGCCTCGGGTATCAGTTCCTTGGGTTCCTCTCCACCCCAACTGGTGCGACGAATCCGCAAAGCGATGGATTCATCTTGCTCCGGACCCATTGGAAGCTGGAGTTCTTGAACGACAACGTCGAGCTCACGATCGACTGGCGCACCAACCTCGCCTACACGAATTTCGGGAGCACGAACCACACCGGGACGGTCGACGTTAGCGTCGAAATCACGGACAGGTTCAGCTTCCTCACCACGTTCTTATTCCTGCGAACCCGGGATCCACAGCCACGAGCGGACGGGACCGTGCCCAAGGAGAACGACTATCAGATCGTCGTCAGCATTGCGCTCAAGATCAATTGACAGCCGCCGAGTCCGAGCGCGACCCCGAGACGCGCGGGCTCATCGAGCGTTACATCTCGACATTCTGGGCAAGCGTGGATCGCCGTAGGTGCGTGACGTCGGTGCGCGATGTGTCCTGAGTGTTCGACCGAGAGGTGACCGGGGAACCATGCGCGTGATCCGAGGAAGCGCATGGTAGGCCATTTTTCGCATTTCGATCTTCAGCGGATCGGCAGGTGGAGCCTAGGCTACTCACGATTTCTGCTACGATACGCAAACATCGGTTGTGCCATTCTGGCACCATCCTCATCCTTTCCGTTGAACATGATGCCTCTTAACCGAGCAAACAGAGTCGAGATCGATCCAGCCTCCGATCCATTGGAGCGCGGTCTCAAGTCAAAACCAAACGAACTTGCATTGGCTTCGGTCAAGACGCAGATGAGCTGGCGTCAGCTCGCTGAGATCAGCGACCGCCTGGCGGTCCAATACCTGCACCTCGGTTTGCAGCCTGGCGATCGTGTCGCTTCGCTGATGCCGAATCGGCCGGCCTTGATCATTCATTACCTGGCCTGTCTGAAAGCAGGTTTGGTGGCGACGCCCCTGAACTATCGGTACATGGCACCGGAAATCGATCACGCTTTGGAAGTCAGCGGTGCGTCATTGCTGTTACATCATGCCGAACGTGACGAGGATGTCGCCGCCAGCAAGCTCGGAAACAAACTATCCAAAGGCGTCGTTCGCTACAAAGCGGATGACGGTGCCGGCCGTCACTACGAAGAGTTGGTTGAAGCGCCGCAACCCACTGCAACCTTTCCAACGCCCGACCCTGACGCAGCAACGCTCATCTATTTTACGTCCGGCAGCACGGGCAAGCCCAAAGGGGTGACGCACACACGGGCGACGTTTTTTCAGATGATCGACGCTTCGATCAACGGCGTTCAGTTCACGGACACCGACACGCTCCTGCCCGGCTCGTCGCTCTCGCATATCGCCGGTTCGTTGCTCGGGTTATCAATGCTCACCGCGGGGGGACGCCTGCTGATTTCACGCGGCAGCGATGGTCCTGAGATTTTACCGCTGTTGCGAGAGTTTCGCCCCACCGTGCTGTGGATGTTGCCGGCGGCGTTGATTGCCCTGGTCCGGGACCATGACGCAGGCTCGAGTGACTTCGCTTCGATTCGCTTGTGTTCGGCCGGTGGCGACAAGGTCTCCGCGGAGCTCGAACGCGAGTTCACGGCGGCTGCCGGATTTCCGATTGATGAAAGCTACGGCATGACGGAGATCGGCGTCTCCACGATCAATCCGCCCTACGGCGAAAACCGAATGGGCTCGATCGGCAAACTCATTCCCGGATACGAAATGTCGCTCCGTGATGATTCGGGTGCCGAAGTACCGGTCGGCACGCCTGGGCGACTCTGGATTCGCTCCCAAGCCAATATGATCGGTTACTGGGAAAACCCGAAAGCCACTGCGGAAACAATCGTCGACGGCTGGCTCGACACCGGCGACATGATGAGGGTCGACGAGGATGGATACTTGTGGTTTTGTGGCCGCAAGAAGCAGATCATCGTCCACGATGGCTCGAACATCTGCCCTCAAGAGGTGGAGGAAGCCCTGACCGAGCATCCATCGATCGCAGAAGCCGGGGTCATCGGCATTCACGATCTCGTGCATGGAGAGAACGTTCGAGCCTACGTGACACTGAAGGAAGGAGCGCCGCCGCCCTCCGCCTCGGAACTGATCAGCTTCGCTCGCGATCGTGTTGGCTACAAAGCGCCGGAGGAAATCGCATTTCTGTCCGAAATGCCGCTGAACGCCACTGGCAAGCTCGACCGCGTGAAGCTCTTGCGAATGGCTGAAGAGCGACTTTCGGCCAGTAGCACCGCCGGCCCGGCGTGACGGCCAGCGAAGAGACCAGAACCGGCCTACCGATCTTTGTATCAATCACCAGGAATTCGCAGGCAACTCACGTCCGTTGATCTGGCGATTGCTCCGAAGACAGAGCACTTCGACGAGCGACACCGATCGATCGTTGGCGAGATTTACCGAAAACACGACGTGAGCTTGTCGACCGTGGGCATCTGGAAGTGGTTTGCGTCGAACTTCCCCTAGCGGATCCGGTATCACCCCCCACTTTTCGAAGCGCGGCGATGTCCTTCGACTGGGTTAGCTGGTCGATTGTGCGCTCGATGAACAGAATCGAGTGTGCGCCAGATTGTCGCGAGGCACGCGCCGATGCCGACCGCGCACCTGCTGCGCCTCCATGCCGCATACGAAAGATCTGCGCGCCGCTGTACCGGAATCGCCTGGAGAAACGGGGCTTCTGTCTGGCACGGCTGATGCATCTCACTAGCGGCGGGTACCGACCTGGGAGGCTGCTCATGCGTTCTTCATGGCTCGGGTTGGCGGCACTGGTCGCAGCTCTTCTGAGCGGATCGTTTCAACGAGTTCCGGCGCAAGACGTCGAGCAGACGAGCGAATCAAAGAAGGGCGCCTCGCTTTCGACCGAGCTGAGATTCCGCCTCTTCACGGCGTCGTATCGCTGGTCGAGCTATCGCTCTGGCGCCATGGACCTACCCGACTCGGGGAAGCGGAGCCTCTATGTGGTGCCGGCCTTGGGTGTGCGCTTCTATCCGAAGAACGGTCACGGCGTGTTGGTCGACGTTGACTATCGATTGGACATAGACGTCGACAGCGACGCCGAATTTCTGTGCATCTTCGACTGTCCACCTCAGTTGTGGACGGAGTTCGTCGTTGCGCATGCGGGATACGGCTATCGGTACGTCATCCGGACAGCGCGTGAGCGAGGACGACTCTTGTGGACCCTGACGCTGCACGCAAGCGTGGCCGCTGGCAAGTCGTATACCGATCGAACCGGTTCCTTCAACCAGAGCGAGCAGTCAGCCGTCGTCGGAGCTCGGTTCGGGCTCGACATCGACCTTCACATCAATCGTTTTTTCATGGGCTGGACGCTTCGATACGAGATCCTGAAACACACCAAAGGCAACCTTCGATTGTCCCACTTCCTTTCCTGGAATGTCATTCCGGTATTCGCCATCGGAGCCGTCATCGGTCGCGAGGTACGGGCGCCGGTTCCTTAGAGGCCGCCTAGACGACCCGACCGTGGTTGCCGGCTCCGTGCCTTTCCAGCGCCGTTCCTCTCGTGATCTACGCGGTGGCGTACGCCAACCAGGGTGAGGTTGCTATTGCCTTATCGGAAGCTACCAGTGCAGAAGCGTTAGGTGCATCTGTACTTCGCAGTGACCGCGGGACGCGATGTACGACGTCGGCGCGTTTTCGGATCTTCGTTCATCTCCCGCCGGAGGAACCTTCTCTTCCGCCTCACTCGCAAAACATGTAAGGTCATCTGTCCGGGTGCTCGGCGAGGAAGACTGTCGCCTGATCGGAAAGGGAATCGATGCGGGTGCAAGTTGGAAGACTCTGGATATTCGCCCTGGTCACGCTTTCCCTCGGCGGATGCGGCAGCGACGAGGGGGCGGCCGGCGCCGGGGGAGTTGACGGCGCGGGTGCTCGCGGCGGAGCGGGAGGAGCCGGCGGCGCGGCCGGGACTGCAGGCACGGACGGCACCGGTGGCATGGGTGGCCGGATCGCGCTCCCGTGCAGCCCTGACTCACTGTGCGAAACAGATGGCCTTCTCTGCAACCTTGCCGAGGGCAGCTGCGTTGAGTGCCTTTCCAAAGCAAACTGCGCGGGTGAGATGCAGGCGTGCATCGATGGGAGTTGCCGCGAGAGGCTCTGCCTGGAGGACAGCGAGTGCCCACCGGAGAGGCCTCAGTGCACCGACACTGGATGTGCGCCTTGCGTTGGCGAAGTTGCGCCGGATGGCCAGAGGGGAGAGTGTTTTGATGCGCGTGGCCCCAATGGAGAATCGCCAACGAGAGACTCCGATGGGTGCAGCGCACAACAGTTCATCGCTGCGCTCGAAGATGCAGGCTATGATATCCCCGACGATCCGGAGGTGCGGCAGGGGATCGCGGACAACCCGTTGGAGCGTGTGAGCGAGGGCCTCTGCACGGTGCCCTTTGGCAACGAGAACGCCAACGCGAACACGGCCGGCCCCGACCTCAGGAGCGCATGCGAGCTTCACGACTACTGCTATGCGGTCTGCGGTTCGACTCGCGCCCAGTGCGACGACGAGTTTCGATCGCGCTTGCTAGATACCTGCGCGGCCACTTATGCGGTGGGTCCGTGCCGCATCACGTGCGATGTGTTGGCGCTCATCTACGCAAAGGCGGTCGCCGACCAACCCGAAACGGGCTGGGTTGGTGGCCAGGGACGCAACTGTCAGTGTTGCCCCGACTTCACGACCGACGGAACATGCGATGAAATGGCCGGCGAGTCCGTCGCCAACTCCCGCGACTGCAAGGGTGACTTACCAAACGGTGCGAGTTGCGTTTTGAATACCGAATGCGAATCGGAGAACTGTGGCGTTCACGGAGAATGCACACCTCCTTCATGTCTCGCGAACGGAGATTGCTCGTCGGGGATCTGCAACTGGGGCGTGTGTTTGGCGAGGCCTCTCGAGGAGGGGAGTGGTTGCAGTACGAGCAACGCGTGTACGAGCGGTGTCTGCACGCTGGGCGTATGCCGTGAATGCGGCCGCGACGACCAATGCGCGGCGAACAAACACTGCAACCTCTTGGGCGATTGCATCGACGATCTCGGCAACAACGCTGTGTGTACGGCCAATGCCGAATGCCTGTCCAACATCTGTTCGGCGGGCTTTTGCGCGGAGTGCGTTCGCGACGACCAATGCGCGGCGAACAAACACTGCAACCTCTTCGGGGACTGCATCAACGACCTCAGCAACAACGCTGTGTGCACGGCCAACGCCGAATGTCTGTCTAACATCTGTTCGGCGGGCTTTTGCGCGGAGTGCGTCCGCGACAGCCAATGCGCGGCAAACAAGCACTGCAACCTTTTTGGCGATTGCATCAACGATCTCGGCCCTGGCAATCCGTGCACCGCCAACGCCGAGTGCATCTCCGGAACGTGCATCGGCGTGTGTTTATGAAGACCCAAATTCAAGATTGGAGTTGATCCGCCTCGGTGGACTGTTAAGCGCGTGCCCTGGACTTACCCCGGTACGCGGAGAGTCAGTAGGCTTCCCGACGGGGAATGCATCGCGCCGAAACGTGTCGCGCAAAGCTAGCGTGGCTGAACAAGCCCGCCCTCTCAGCGGGGAGCGGTCGCCGTCGCCAGGCCTGTTTGTGCCGACACGTTTTCGGGAGCTCTCTTAGCCCATCGGGCTCATCGTAAACGCCCAATTGCGCGGCACTCGATGTTACGTCGCGTTGGTCGCAGCGCGGACAGGGCCTTTGAATTCGCTATGCTCTCGGTTGCCGAGGAGATCCCTCACCTCTATGTCGTCGCGGAGGGCCTCACCGAGACCGACAAGATCCTCGTCGAGGGGTTGCGAAAGGTGCATGACGGCGATGTCATTTCCCTCAGGTTTCCATCGCTTGCGGAGATGATGTCGGATCCGGACGTACCCGCAGGGTGACGCGCGGGAAGGATCTGGGTGCTTTGGACGTTGAGCTCTCGATGAAATCATTTCCGATTGTTACGGTCGCCGGAACGCTCGTCTGGATGGCGGTGTCTACATGGCTAGCCCCGTCAGCCGCGGCGACGGCGGCAGGCCCGTCGTTCGACTGCAGCAAGGCCCGAGGCAGCATCGAGCAGCTGATCTGCGAGGACGAGGCGCTGTCTGCGGTCGATCGAACGATGGCATCCGTCTATGCCGCGGCGTCACGGAAGGCGGTGGACGAACGCCCGCACGTGCTCCGGGCAGAACAGCGCGGGTGGATCAAGGGGCGCAACGATTGTTGGAAGAGCAGCGCCCCGCGCGCCTGCGTCGAAGGCAGCTACCAGCTTCGAATCGCAGCGCTCCAGGCTCGATACCACCTCGTTCACGCGACTGGACCGATGTCTTACACGTGCGAGGACGACTCACGCAGCGAGCTGGTCGCCACCCTCTTCGCAACGGATCCGCCCACGGTCGTCGTGGAGCGAGGGGACCGGGTCTCGTTGATGTTTCTTCAACCAAGCGCAAGTGGCGCCAAGTACGCAGGCGGAAACGAATCGTTTTGGGAGCACCAAGGCGAAGCGTTTCTGACGTGGGGTCATGGCACACCCGAGATTCGCTGTGTGCGAAAGAGGACACAGGACGGCTCCACCCATGAAAGAACGACTCCGCGCACAGACCGATGAGGCGCGGCGCCTCGGCATCTTCGGTGCCCCGAGCTTCATCGTCGATGGCGCGCTCGAGGCAAGGCACGGAAATTGACCGGTTGCGCCCGATGGCAGCGCACGAACACGTGGGCAGCCGCTGAGACTAGAGGGGGGGTTGTTCACACTACTCGTGGGCGATTGTCTTGTCGGTGAACAGATAGTCCTTGAGCTCATGCTCGAACTTCGTGTCACGGCGCCGGATCCATTCGAGCACCATGGCCGCGTGCTCCTTCTCTTCGTCCCGATTGTGGGCGAGAATGGCCTTGAGCTCGGCATCCTTGCAGGCGTCAACACGTTGATTGTACCAATCGACGGCCTCTAGCTCTTCCATCAAAGACGTGATCGCGCGATGCATGTCTCGGGTCTCGTCTGACAACTCAGCGATTGGTTCATGGTAGCCTTCGTTGGACATGTAAAACCCTCCTCGTTCTTCGGTGTCGAGTCTGCGGACGACACTCTTACGCCGTGTAGCGCGGATCGGCTCTCTTAGCTCTCTTAGCCCATCGGGCTCATCGTAAACGCCCAATTGCGCGGTACTAGCTCGTTGTGTCGCGTGGGGCGCGAAGCTGAAAGGGCGTTGGTGGAGACTACCTGCTGCACCGCGCAGCGTGGGCGAATAAGCCGGAGGCGTTGAGCGCGCAACTCCCGCGACCGATCACGCGACGAGCGGGAGAAGGCAGCGCGAGCAGTTTTGTTGGCAGACAAAACTATCCCGTGCCCCAACGAGTTGGGTCCCATGTTGACCAATTTTGTCGCTGAGAGTCACAGACGGATCGATCCCCTTCGGGGAACCGGACACGAAAAAAAATCGCGATCTCGCGCAACTTCTGTGACCTGCCGCCTGTCCTGGAGGCACTCACGCTCTGGAGGCGCAGGGACGACGTCACGAGGGCGGCAGGCCTCGTCTTTCACGCCCGAGACGGAGCGATGCACACCAAGCGATATGACGCGCAGTGGTCCGACGACTCGAAAGTGGCTCCCGGATTGGTCAACGACTGGTCAACGCCAAATTCACCATACACGCAAGTGCCCGAAAAGATGGAGCCACCGATCAGAATCGAACTGATGACCTACGGTTTACGAAACCGTTGCTCTACCGACTGAGCTACGGTGGCCTAGGGATCGCTCTCAACGAGCGCGGCGATGCTGGTAGCGTGACGGGGGGGGCCTGTCAATTAGGCGGGGTTTCGAGGCACTCCGAAAGCGGCGACTGTGCCGTTTTCCTCAGAGTTCTTCATCCTCGTCGTCCACGATGAGCTCGTCATCGGTGTCGTCTTCGTCTTCTTCCTCGCTGGCCTCTTCGGTGTCGTCCTCTTCGACCTCGGTCGCGGTATATTTCAGATCCACGTCCGCATCGCTGAGCTGTGTCTCGATCAGCTCGATGAGCTCGTCGAAATCCTCTCCGGACCACTCGTCCAGGATCTCCGAAACGAAGTCGTAGAAATCCCCGCTGTCGATACGGCGTTCGATTTCCTCGATGTCATCATCGGAAAAGGCGCTGACCAGATCATCTCGTAGCGCATCAATTTCACCATCCTCGATCGCATCGGCAACCGAAAGCCTGAGCGCCCGCATCGCGCGCTTATTCAGGAAAATCTCCATCAGAACACCTCAAAGCGAGTCGAATCGGCGCTACTATAAGAGAGGGTGGGGTGCTGTCAATCTTGTCTGTCCGCTATCTGCACTCCGAGTGCGAATAGAGTAGGCGAGCCCAGTGCTCCGGAGAGCTCTGCCCGGGTCGATCTCCCTGCGGGCTCGCTCTTCGTTCCACTAATCGCCCCTAAATCCAAGGGGTGGGAGCCCCGGAAGCGGTGGAGATTTCGACAGCATGGCGATAGGCTGTATCGTTATGGTGTCTTGGTGGGGTCAGTGGATAGAGGCGGGGGCTCAATGAGCGGCGACGCGCACCGAAATGGTGATGATCGGTCGAGTCCGAGTGAGGGTGAGGAAACGCTGGCTCCCACAACCAGTGCGGACAGCGGGAGTCCGGGCCGCGGAGCAGCCTCGGAGCCGGTGCCCGAAGGTCTCCACTTCACGATTTTCGGCAAGACCGACGTAGGGCTCATCCGGGAGCACAACGAAGACAACTTCATGGTTGGCGATCTCAGCGCCGAGACCGGTCCGTTTGCAGGTGAGCAAGAGGTGTCGGGAACCGTATCAGACAGGGGCATGGCGATGGCCGTCTGCGACGGCATGGGAGGCGCTGCCGCTGGCGAGGTTGCAAGTCACATGGCGGTGGACACGCTCTTCGAGAAATTGAGGGGCAATGAGCCGCCGAAGGATCGCGACAGTTTCGCCAGGCGTCTCGTCGACTCGATCGAAGATGCCGGTGCTCGGATCTTCCTCGCTGCCAAGAAGGATCGAACTCGACGGGGTATGGGAACCACTGCGACCGTAGCTGGACTCGTCGACAAAGTGCTGTTCATGGGGCAGGTCGGAGACTCCCGTTGTTACATCCTCAGGAACGGCCGCTTGAGCCTGATCACGAAGGATCAGTCGCTCGTCAATCAACTGATCGAAGCCGGCCAGCTCACCGAAGAAGAAGCCGAGGCGTTCGAGCACTCCAACATCATCCTACAGGCCCTGGGTACGACCGAGCAGGTTGCCGTGGATCTCACTTTCGTGGAGCTCCGCCGTGGAGACCGGTTGCTTCTGTGCTCCGATGGCCTCAGCGGACTGGTCCACGACACCACGATTGAGGAGGAGATGGCCTGCATCGGGCCACTTCCGCAGCTCGCCGACCGGCTCATCGAGCTCGCAAATGCCGCAGGAGGTCATGACAACGTGACCTGCATCGTTGCCGACTTCGATGGCGATGCGCTCGAGCCGCCCGAAGCCGGAGCGATTCCGTTCTACCAACAATACCCGTTGCCACGCGGCAAGGACGGCCGCCCCGCCGGAGGGCCGAGCTTGCCGCATGTGGTTAGAAGTATGGTACCCCGCGCGATGTCGCCGCAGCGCCCGGATCCAGCGACAGTACCATCCGAGCCAGGCACGCATGGTTCTTTCTCCTGGTCGACCGCCGCATCGGTACTCGCCTTACTCGGCTTGGCAGCGGTGATCACGGTCGTGAGCGCGGGTCGACGCGGCGTTTCTACGGGTGCCCTGACGCAGCCACCACTACCTGCGTACACCGACTCTCAGATTCCGGTCGAGGTCGAAGTCCGTGCGGCACTCGAAAGCGGTGAGCTTTTCGTCAACGGCCGAAGCTATGGCCCTGTGCGCCTCGAAGAGGCAATCCTACTTCGGCTCGCTCCTGGCGCATATTACTTCGAGGCTCGCGAGGTCGATGGGACTCACGTTGGAAAGGACGTCTTGGTGGAACCCGGGTCGCCGAGGGAAGTGGTTCTCATTCCGCCAACGGATTGAGGCGCGATCATGATCCGACTTCGCCAAATCAAGGGCGCCGACGCCGGACGTGAATTCGAGTTCGAACAAGATCTCATTCGCATTGGCCGGATGCCGGATAGCGATGTGAACTTCGATCCGGAAGTCGACTTGGACGCCTCCGGACGTCACGCCGAGATCCGCAATGAAGATGGCCGTTACCTTCTCATCGATACGGGCAGCCGAAACGGCACCTGGCTCAATGGACAGCGGATCAAGCATGCTGCCCTCAACGACGGCGACGAGATCGAGCTCGGCCGCGGTGGCCCCATGCTGGAGATCGCATCGGTGGGCGTGCGTCCGAGCAGCAAGCGCCCGTCGGTAAACGCGCCCTCAGACGCCGCGAGTCGCGAACCGCGATTCGATCCGCTCGCCATGCCGATCACGACGGCGACACGTCTCGAAGACCTCGTGGCGCGCCAGGACTTGCTTCCCGAAAGCCTTCGGTTCTCGGAACCGCCCGAGTCTATTTCGAGAGACAGCCGGCGACGCCGAAGCTCCGTTGTTCTCTGGGGCGCGGCTGGCGTCGTTCTCTTGGTCGCCCTCGCGATCATCCTCAGAGCCTCGCTCCAGTAGCTTATTTGACGTCAACGCAGGCGGTCCGCGACAAGTGAGGCAGTCCATGCTTCGCGCGCGAATCGCGGCCTGGCTTCAGCCGGCCCCTCAAGCATCCGAACCCGTCGAAGGGCGTCCCGCATATCATTCGGACATTCGCGAGTTGCGACCACAATCATGGTCCAGGCGATCGCCGGCGGCGCAAGGCAGTGACATCGAGCGCGCCCTTTGGCTCGCCGGCGTCAGCTCGCGCGATTTCGCCGAGGTGGTCGACATCGAAATCTCCCCTCACCTCGTGACACCGGTCGACGACATCGTCGATATCTGCCTTCGTCAATCCCAGGCGTGCGCGCAGCAGGCCGAGGAGCTCAGCGCAGAGTTGCCGGCGCCGAACTCTTACGGGCGTCCTCCTCTGCCCTGGCATCGCGGGGTCACGCGCGACGCGGAAAAACTCTACCGCGCCTCTCAAGCCTGGGACGCATTGGCGCGCGCATTGCTCAGCAATCGCTGGCATCCCTGACGTATTCGACCATGCGATCGAGCACGGCGAGCGCGCTTGCCTTGGAAGCGCTGAGTCCGCCGTCGGCGCGATGAGGCGCCACTGCGTAAAAATAGTACTTGAGCTTCGGTTCGGTGCCGCTCGGTCGAAGCATCAGCCGATGCCCGCCCTGCAGCTCGAATACCAGCACGTTGCTCCGAGGAAGATCGGCGAACGGCCTCATTCCAAGCGGCGTCCACTGCAGCTGCCGCTCGAGGTCCAGCATTCGGAGGACTGCGAGTCCGCCAATACGGTCCGGGATCGAATCCCGAAACCGATTTACCACTGCATTCATGCGCCCTTGAGCCGCGGCGCCCTCGAACTTCACGGAGAGCTGTCGATCGGCGAAGAACCCGTGCTTGCCCCAGAGCTCGTCTCTCGCATCCAGCAAGGTTTCGCCCCGGGCTTTGAGCCGCGACGCCATGTCGGCGATTCTCAGAGCCGAGCTGATTCCATCTTTGTCGCGCACCGCCAGGGATGGCGCATACCCGAGCGCCTCCTCGTAGCCGAAAACATAGTCTAGACCTTGTTCCATCAGCTCGAGCGCACGGTTTTGGATCCACTTGTGACCGCTCAGCGTTTGCTCCCAACGGGCTCCGTGACTTGCCGCGACCGGACCCATCATCGGGCTGCTCACGATGGTGGAGATCACGAGCGGCTGCCCGGATCGCTTTCGGACAGAGAGCAGGTCGTCCGCGAGCAAAATGCCGATCTCGTTTCCGGACAGAATTTCAAAGCCCGTCTCGCAGCGAACCGCGACTCCAACCCGGTCACCATCAGGGTCGTTTGCGATCGCAAGGTCGGCATCGATGCGCTGCGCCAAATCGAGAACCCGGTCCATCGCTCCCGGTTCCTCTGGATTTGGAAATGCGACGGTCGGAAAGGTTCCATCAGGCACCGACTGCTCGCTCACGCTTTGAACGTCGTCGAAGCCCGCGCGAGCCATCAGCGCTCGGAAGGTGCTTTCGGCGACCCCGTGGAGTGCCGTGTACGCGATTCGAAGCTCGGGCCCACGTTGGCCTCGCCTTACCTCAGACGCCATCTCCTCGATGTATTCCCCGCGCATTGCGTCGGCCTTGCGAAGCAATCCTCGGCGTTCTGCGTCTTCGAGCGAAATGCGCGGGATCTCGAGCGCCGAGGGGGCGAGCTCAATCTCCCCAGCGATCCCCTGATCGTGAGGGGGTATGATCTGAGCTGCGTTCTCCCAGTACACCTTGTAGCCGTTGTACCCCGGTGGGTTGTGGCTCGCGGTGATCATCACCCCGCCTGCTGCGCGTAGCTTCAATACGGCGAAGGCCAGGACCGGAGTCGGGATGACGTCCTCGAAGACCCAGACGGGAACGCCGGATCCGGCCAGAACTTCGATGACTTCCCGCTCGAACGCATCGCTATTGCGTCGTGCATCGCGACCCACGACGATGCCGCGCGAGCTGGCATCGGGCACCTGCTTCATCAGCCAAGATGCGTACCCTGAGGTTGCGCGCGCCACCGTCACTCGATTCATTCGAGACGGACCGGCGCCGAGCAGGCCGCGAAGTCCGGCGGTTCCAAACTGAAGAGGTCCAGCGAAGCGCTCTTCGAGTGCGGCGACGTCGTTGAGGGCGAGCAGAGCCTCTAGCTCCCGACGTGTTTCTGGATCCGGATCGCTTGCGATCCAGCTTCTCGCTTGCTCGATGATACTCATAGCACCGCCTCGTTTGGCGCCTCTTCTTGAATGTAGGTTCGCTCCTTGAACCAGACTGCAACCGGCACGAAAAGAACGGCAGTCACGCCCATCGCAGCGGCGAAGAACAAATAGTACGAGTCTCCATCCAGTTTGCTGCTGCCATCCGGATTCTGGATGAAGTAGTTCACCGCCGCGGTGAAGAAATTGCCGATCGAGACGCTCATGAGAAACGCGCCCATGACCAGTGATTTCATGTGTCTTGGCGCCTGCGTGTACGAGAACTCAAGGGCGGTGATCGAGACGAGAATCTCGGCGCCGGTCATGATGATGTAGCCACCGAGCTGCCAGACGATGTTGACGGATTCTCCAGCATCGAGTCTCGCCTCCAGCCAGGCCGGTAGCAAAAATGCGGGTACCGTCAGGAACAAGCCGAGTGAGATCTTTCGCAGCGGAGTGAGCGGCCAGAATCGATCAAACGCCGGATAGATCACCCGGTTGAAGAGCGGAATGAAGAGAAGCACCAGCGCGGGGTTGAGCCATTGCGCCTGTGAAGGGTCCCAGTCCACGATGAAGTGCCGATCCATCCGCTGCGCTTGAAGGACCCAGGACGAGCCCTGCTGATCGAAGAGCGCCCAGAACATGGCGATGAAGGTGTAGACGATGAAGAGCTTGCCGAGGGCCATGAGCCCGCCGCGACTGAACACCTCGCGCAAGAACGCGACTCCCCCCGGCGGTATGTGGACGAATTCGTTTCTTCCCATCCAAAACACGAGCGTTGCCAGCGCCATCAAGACGCCGGGCACACCAAACGCGACCGATGGGCCGAAGCGGTGGAGAAGCGGCTCTGCAAACAGAATGGAAGCGAGCGCGCCGACGTTGATCGCGAAGTAGAACCAGCCGAACACCTTGGGCAAGAGACGCGCATTCGTCGGCCCGAACTGGTCTCCTACGTGCGCGGAGACGCACGGCTTGATCCCGCCGGATCCGACCGCAATGAGGCCGAGTCCCACGGCGAGCCCGATTCGCGTGTCGTCGACTGCAAGGGTCAGATGACCCAGACAGTAGACGACCGACAGGAGCAAGATCGTTCGATACTTGCCGAGAAATGCGTCGGCGATGATCGCCCCGAAGATGGGGAAGAAGTACACGGCGGTGACGAAAGCGTGAAACCAGGTCCTGGCCTGATCGTCCGACATGAGGTCGAGCTCGCCCTGCGCGTTCATCAGGAACTTGGTCATGAAAATGACCAAAATCGCTCGCATGCCGTAGTAGCTGTACCGCTCGGCGGCTTCATTCCCGACGATGTAGGGGATTCCGCTCGGCATCCCTCGCGTGGGGGCCGGCGCCGTGCGGTATCGAGCCCTTGGAGGCATGGATGTGATCCTAGCGGATTCTTTCTATGGCAGCGGCTTCTGGAGCACTTATTTCAGCCCTTTTTTTTACCGTGGTGGTACCTAGGGGCGAGACTATCGGGGATTTCGGGGGGCTTCCGCTCGCCCAAGGATCTGAATGGAGGACCGCGTGAAGAAGAGCGATGACCTAAGAGAGTCGAACCGGGGTTGGGTCGCACCGCTGCTTGCGATGTTCGTGGCTGCGTCGGGTGCTGCATCGGGCGTCTCCGCCCAGCAGGGATCAACCCAGATCGACCTGAATCAGTACAGGCCTGCCGAGCTCGCGACCGATGGTTTCGCGTCCAGCACGGCGGATGGCCAGGGCCACAAGCGCTTCGGCATCATGATCTACATGGATTACAACGATGATGCGCTGGTATTCCAAGATCAGGGCACCGGGAACACATCTTCGGTCGTGCACCGGCAGCTGACCGGCCACATCAATTGGAACTTGGGCCTCTGGGATCACCTCGTGATCTACATGGACATCCCCTATCACTTCATCATCGACTCCGGACAAGGGGCGGGAGATGCACTGCCCGGAGGAGCGTCGGGCCCGTTTGGCTACCTTCTTCCGAACGGCGGGCATTTCGGGGACGTCTACTTTGGCGCACGCGGCAACATCATCGGCAATAGGCATGACGTGTTCCAGCTTGCCCTGCAGGCGACGATGACGATCAACACCTCGTCGCTCTCCGACGACCAACAAAAGTACGCCGGTCAGGTCGACAAGAAGCCTTACCTCGGCGGTTGGTTCGAGCTCTTGATGACCTTCAATGCGGGCGACGTGGTCCGTATCCCGATCCAGGTTGGTTACAAGCTCGGCACGCAGGGTCAGACGGTCGCACCCGACCTCTTCGTCGGCAACGAATTCACGTTCGGAGGCGGTCTTCTGTTCATGATCGCGCAGGACAAGTTCATGATTTCGGCTGAGGCCTTCGGACGAACCGCGGCAAACAGCACGGTGCCGTTCTGGACCCGCGAAGAGACCCCGGTCGAGGTGCTCGGCGGCTTCAAGTACTTGCACCCCAAGGGTTTCGTGGTCGGTGTTTCAGGCAGCGCAGGTGTGGCCCCTGGTTACGGCGCTCCGGACTGGCGTGGCGTTGGCATGATCGGCTACACGATGCCGGGCGAAGAGCCCATCCTCGATGCTGACGGCGATGGGATTCTCGACGACGTCGATCAGTGTCCGAACGAGCCGGAGGACTTCGACGGCTTTCAGGACGAGGATGGCTGTCCCGATCCTGACAACGATGGCGATGGCGTCCTCGACGCCGACGATGGGTGTCCGAACGATGCAGAAGACATCGATGGCTTCCAGGACGAGGACGGATGTCCTGATCCGGACAATGATGGCGACGGGATTCTCGATGTCGATGACCAGTGTCCGAACGAGCCTGGCACGCTGGAGAACAACGGCTGTCCAGATCCGGATCGCGATGGCGACGGCGTTCCCGACCGTGTCGACAACTGCCCGGACGAGCCTGGCACCGTGGAGAACCACGGCTGTCAGCTAGCTCAACTGGTCGTGATCGGCGCAGACCAGCTCGAGATTCTCGAGATGGTCTATTTCAAGACCGGAAGTGCCAAGCTCCAGCCGCGCTCTTTCGCGCTGCTCGACAACGTGGCGCAGGTCATGAACGCACACCCTGAGATCCCTCTCATCCGAGTCGAAGGACACAGCGATTCGACGGGCAACCTCAAGTACAACATGCGGCTGTCCACGAACCGGGCGAACACGGTCGTTCGCTACCTCGTTGGGCGCGGCAAAGTGGACAAAGCGCGCCTGATTTCGGAGGGCTTTGGACCTACGAGGCCGCTGGTGCCGGATGCCAAGACGAAGGAAGAGCTCGCGCAGAACCGACGCGTGGAGTTCCACATCGTCGACACGGGACCCGAGGATGCCGCGACCGAGACCGAGGTTAGCGAGTAACACCCCGGAACAAGAAAGCGCCCCTGGGCGCTGAGACGGCGCGGCGGGTTCCAGGCTTTGGTCTGGGGCCCGCTTCGCGTTAAGGGGGGCGCTCTAGCTCGCGATGCGGACCGGCCAATGCTGATCCGCGGCACCAAGGCTCAAGTTGGCTAGAAACTGCCGGGCCTGGCGCATGGTGATGCGATCGCTTGGATTGCGCCGAATGCAACGAGCGACCAGTGCGCCGAGCTCACGGGTCTCGGGGCGTTCGAGCAAGGAGAGAACCGGCTCAGGGTCTCCGTCGTGCGTGACGTGCTGCGTGATCATCGCGGCTTCGCCACCGGCGTCGAACAACGTCTTTCCGGTGTACGCTTCGAAGATCAAGCAACCGAATGCATACACGTCGGCCGGGATCGATTGAGAAACATCGCCTGCGCCCCAGATCTCGGGCGCGCCGTAGTTCGCGGTGCCGCAACCAGGCCGCAGATGCCGACCTGCGAGACCGAAGTCGACCAGCACCGGTTGGGGTGGCTGACCCACGCCGGTGATCGCGTTGGCATTGCGCACGATGATATTCGAGGGTTTGACGTCCAGGTGGGCGACCCCGACTTGATGCATCGCATCGAGGCCGGCGCCTACGCCCAGCAGGAGCTCTCGCGCGCGGCCGAGCGAAAGGTCGCCCATCTCGAGCATGCGCTCCAGGCTCGGTCCTTCGACCAACTCCATCACCAAGATCGGCTTGGGTCGGGCGCCAGCATCGAACGTGACGAAACGTGCGATGTTGGGATGTTCCGGCAGCGCCAGGAGTGCCCCGGCTTCCTCGCGGAAGAGCCGAAGAAATTCGTCCTCAGAAAGAGTACGAGCGGCGGCTGCGGAATAGTCGGGCACTTTCAGGGCGAACACGGGCGCGCTGTCGTCCTGTCCTTCTTCAACTCGCCGGGCAACGAACACCGACCCCACGGCGCCAGTGCCGACGGTCCGCACCAGATGGAACCCCCCTATGATTCGGCTCGGCGGCGCCCAGGCCGGCAGTGATGCGTCAGCATCGAGCTCCAGCGGCGCAATGCTCGGTGCGCGACGCGGGCCATCCAAGGGCAGGGCGCCGAGGTGTCTTAGGACCGCACCCGTAATCTCGCCGAATGCTCCCGGAAGATCACGGGCTGTCGCGCTGACCGCGTCTGACGAGGCCTGGTCGAGCTCGGACATCGATGCTCGGAGGGCTCGCTCCAGCTCGAGGCCCATCGCCCAGACAGCCTCCGCAGATGACGGGAACGCATCGCCGACCGATGCTCCAAGCCGCCGTCGAGAGCCGCTGACCAGTTGCGCCATCGTTGCAACACCTCGTTCGAGCTTCGAAAGTGGCGTCCCCGAGGAGCGCTCCGCCACTTCGGCGAGCGAGCTCGAAGCCGCTGCGGAACGAAGTCCGCTCGCTAGGAGCGAAAGCGATCGACGAAATGCCTCGATATGGGCGGAACGAGCGACCGGAAGGTCATTGCCGATCGCTTTCAACGCATCGGTCGCTGCCATCAGTCCCTGGCGGTCTCGTTGGGCCGTGCGGCTCGCCTGCTGAAGCTTCGCATACGCACGGAGCGCGCTCTCGACCTCGGGGACCATCGAGGCTTCCGCCATGGTTTTGAGGTCGTCCAGATCAGGAACGTTTCCGGCGGCCGCTATGACGACGTCCGACACGTCGGCAATGTCCTCGCGTACCAAGGCGTCACAGGCTCGCGCCGTCGCCGCGCACAACGTTCGTCGAAGCGAGCTCTTCGGATCGTGCCGGACTCGATTGAGCAGGACGCGTTGCGTGAGCAGGCGTCGTTGCCGAACGAGGTCTCTTCGTGAATCCACGCTCGGTCCGTCCGCATCGACGAGATGCAGCATCGTTCGCAGCTGACGCAGACGGGTCGTGAATTGTGGGACCTGAGCTCCCTCTTGAAGGGGATCGCCCTCCCGGATGATCAGCCAATTGGTGACTTTTTGGAATAGGTCGCCGAGCCGCTCATCGTGAATGGCACTCCCAGCGTCATCCTCACCGACGAGCAGAAGGTCGTTCAACGCAGAGGTCTCGAAGAGGGCCGAGTCCAGCTCGCGCAGCGCGAGAAACGAGTCGATGCTGCTCGAGGGGTCACCCGCCGTCGGCTTCTCGAGAAGCTTCGCCTTCCGGCCTGCAGCTTCGAGGATGGACGGCGCTTCTCGAGCGGCTTCGTACGCGCCTTGGTTGGCGAAAGTCTGCAGTGCCTGAGAGAGCATGTCGCGAAGCGCCGGTTCGCTGGAGCGGCGCGCTCCATGGAGCTCGTCGGCGAGGGACTTCATGAGTGCCGTGCGCCCAAGATCCTCGTTGCCGCCTTGTGCAATGGCCTTGCGCAGATGCGTCTCGGCCTTCCTTGCCGCCTCCTCTGCGAATCCCGGATGGACTTGCTCGCGGCGGAGCTCGACCAGAGCCTCGGCCACGTCGAGCCCACCCACTCGAACCAGTTGCTCGAGCAAGGCTTCGACGGCAACGGGGTGGCTTTCCGCGGCTCGCGGAAGACCCGATATCATGGCGGCCGCGATGCCATGGTCCTGTTGAAAGACCACCGATTCGAGAAGGGCTCGGCACGCTCGCAGCCCTTCGTCGGGCTCGACCGCGATGCTGGCGGCCAGGGATGTGGCCGCGCGTCGCCATTCCGTGATGGTAAATTCAGGGTTGAGATGCCGCTGCATCTCTTCGCGGAAGATAGGCATGGACGAAGCAAGCAAGCCCCTGGCCGAGGCAACATGCCGCCACACCAAGTTTTCTCGATCTCCCAGCAGGCGGCCCCAGGGCTCCCGGACCGCCTCCGTGCAGAAGACGCGCACGCCAGTATCGTCACCCTCCGCTGCTCGGCGGGCGGCTTCGCGCGCTGCACGCTCGAGCAAGCGAGCAGCGAGACGTCGGGAAGGAAGGGATCCGGTTGCCGGCGTGCGCAGCCAGTCGCGACTCGTGTCCTGTCGCGAGATGAGCGCTAGAGCGAGGGCGTCGACATTGTTGACCGTTCCGATCGGAAGGCTCAGCGCGAGGGCAACGCGTGCGCGAATCGATTTTCCAGTGAGCGCCCGTTGGGATCCGAGGGCCAGCTGTGTTGCTACGGACACGAACGTCGCCGCATCGCCTTTACGTAGACGCTGCAGAACCATTCGGCCTAGCTTGCGCTTGATCTCGCTCGAGGGAAGGGCAGCTGCGACCTCGTAGAGCGCAGCCGCTGCAGCTGGCCCCGAAATCCAATCGAGTTGCTCGACCAGGCCCTCCGTGTCGGCGACTTCCAAACTCTGCAGCAGAGCGTTCGGGTCGAGTCCTTCGAGGGGCACCGGCCGGCGCTCGTCGACCACCGCTCGCGCGAGAGTGGCGATACCCTGACGCCAGGCAGCCGCCCGCTGCTCGGAGCTCGGCAGCCGGTGCAAGACTGTCAGGCCTTCGAGGCGATCCCGATTGGCAGCACGCATCCTCGAAGATTCTAGCCTGCGGATCGCCACTCCGAAAGCACGGTTGACAAGGATGCCGCAAACATCTAGCCCCAGATGGCGTGCTTCAACTTTCCTTCGAGTTTGCCGGCGCATCGCCGACGATCGCGGAGCGTGGCGTCCCCGAGCGCCGCGAGGACGAGCTCGACCGAGCGTATGCCCGCGCATCCGACTGGAGCCGCGCGCTCGCAGCGCGGGTGGGGCAGCCAATTCGTCTCGTCGTGACCGACAATCGAAGCACCATGCTCACCGCTCGTTCGAAAGGCGGAAGGCTCGAAGTCCGCATCCACCACATGTTCCTCACGGCCGAAGAGGACATTTTGGCCGCCGTGGGTGACTACTTGAGCGACAGTGATTCCCAGGCCGCAAGCGCGATCGACCGTTTCGTCGAAGACAACCGCTTGCGGTTCGTGGCTCCGGGGCCACCTCAGGACACTTTGAGGTCTGCAGGGCGCCATCATGACTTGCGCGCGATCGCCGACGACTTGGCCCGCCGACATTTGGGATCTGCCCTCGATGTCCGCATCACCTGGGGCAAACGCGTCCAACCAAAGCGTCGACAGCGGTCCCTGCAACTCGGAACGTACCTGCCCGAGGAACGATTGATCCGAATTCATCCCGTTCTCGACCAGAGCTGGGTCCCTGGTTTTTTCGTCGAAGCCGTCGTGTTCCACGAGATGCTCCACCACGACATGCCCGCAGTCGTCCAAAACGGCCGGCGGCACTACCATACCCGGGCGTTTCGAAAGCGAGAGCGTAGCTTCGAGTATCATTCGGCGGCACAGCAATGGCAGACAGACAACCTATGGCGTTTGCTGCGAGGAAAGTGAAGAGTTTCGGGTGAGCTGATGGCACGTCGTCGCAGATTTCGCTCTTCCCTTTCGATCCCCATCACTTTGGGCGCGATCACCGTTTTGCTGAGCATGGCGCTGCTGGTGGGATGGTCGTTTCTTCTCGGTCAGAAGATCACCCGCTCAGCAGACGTCGCGGGGGACGTCTGGCTCCTCGTCCTAGGTGCGCTCTCGTTCGTTCTGATCATCGTCGTTCTGGTCTTGTTCGTGATTTCACTCGCCCGCGGAATCATCGAGGTCCGAAAACAGGACACTTTCATCGACTCAGTCACACATGAGTTGAAGAGCCCGCTCGCATCCTTGCAGCTCTGCTTGGAGACTCTCGGACGGGAAGGGCTGGAGGATGAGGCCCGCGAAAAACTGCGACACATGATGCTCGAAGACGTCGATCGCCTTCGCGCCTTCATCGACGATGTGCTCGAAGCCAACCGTCTGTCGTATGCGCGGCAAGGCATGATGAATCTCAGCGATGTGTCCCTCCACCAACTGACGGAACAATGTGCCGAGGTCGTTCGCGCGCGGCACAGGTTAGATCCCGAAGAAGTTCAGATCGACGTCGACCCGGCGCTCATCGTGACGACCGACCGCGCGGCGCTCGAAATCGTCGTGAAGAACCTCATCGACAACGCGGTGAAGTACTCGGCGCGACCGGCGCATGTGCGAGTCGTGGCGCGCAGGGACTCGGAAAAGAAGATGGCGCTCGAGGTGCGCGATGGCGGCATCGGAATCGACCGGAAGAACCTCAAAAGGGTTTTTCACCGCTTCTATCGCGTCGAGGAGCAAGAGGTGCGCGAGCGTCGGGGTACAGGCTTGGGGCTTTTCGTCGTTTGGGCGCTGGTGAAGCAACTCGGCGGAGACGTGCGCGCGTTTTCCGAAGGGCGGGGGCAGGGCACCACCATGCGCGTAGAGCTGCCACTTGCTCACGCGGTGAACGCGTCATGACCAGGAACGAAGCGCAGCGTCTCTTGATCGTCGAGGACGAAGAACATTTGGCCGCGGGCCTCAAGCTCAACCTGGAGCTCGAAGGCTATCGCGTCGACGTTGCCGGGAACGCCAAGGAGGCCGGGCAACGCTTGCTCGATCCGAGCGGCTATGACGCGATCGTGCTCGATGTCATGCTCCCAGATGTCAACGGCTTCGAGCTCTGCAAGAAGTTCCGCGAAGCAGGAAATTTCGTCCCCGTGATCATGCTCACGGCGCGCTCATCCCCAGAGGATCGAGTTCTCGGTCTCGAGGCAGGCGCAGACGACTACATGGTCAAACCGTTCGAGCTAGGTGAGCTGCTCGCGAGAGTGCGCTCGGTGCTTCGTCGGCAGCGATGGGAACAGGTTAGCGGTACTCAATCGAAGGCGACCATGCTCTCCTTCGGTGGTGCAGAGATCAACTTCGACACCCATGAAGTCACCGTATCCGGTGACGTGGTTCAGCTCACTCAACTGGAGCTCGACCTCCTTCGTTACTTTGCGGAGAACGCTGGTCGGGTGCTGAGCCGAACCGAGCTTCTCGAGAGAGTCTGGAAACTACGTAACTACGGCAACACCCGCACCGTCGACAACTTCATCTCACGGCTGCGCCGACGCTTTGAACAGGACCCGAGCTCCCCGGTACATTTCCTCTCAGTGCGGGGTGCGGGCTACAAATTCGTCGCCTGAGAAGACCGGATCGTCCACTTTTTACAAAACTATGACGAAATGGGGCGGAACCGTGACGGTGGAATCCGCGTGCCCGCGATAGTTTTCGGTGATGGAAACCAGGGCTCTCGAGGCGGCGACGCCGCACGTTTCGCTCAGCCGCGTCGAGCAGTGGCAGCGGGCGACGATTTTCGTGCTGTCACATCTTGCGGTGCTCGGCGCGTTCTGGTCGGGTGTGACCTGGCAGGCGCTGGTTCTCTGCTTCGTGCTCTTGTTCGTACGCCTCTGGGGTGTCACGGCCGGCTACCACCGGTACTTTTCCCACCGCACGTATAAGACAAGCCGCTCGTTTCAGTTTCTCCTTGCGGTGCTCGCACAGAGCAGCTCTCAGAAAGGCGTGCTCTGGTGGGCTTCGCATCACCGTGTGCACCACAAGCTTTCGGATCAACCTGGAGACGTGCACTCTCCGGTGCAGAACGGTTTCGTCTATGCACACCTAGGGTGGATCTTCGACGGCACCGAAGAAACCCGCTGGGACAAGATCCGAGATTTCGCCAAGTATCCGGAGCTTCGCTGGCTCAACAAGTACTGGGCCGTTCCTCCAGCGGCTCTCGCTCTCGTTTCATTCCTCATCGCGGGTTGGCCAGGGCTCTTCATAGGTTTCTTCGGGAGCACAGTGCTGCTTTGGCACAACACGTTCCTGATCAACTCGCTCACCCACGTCTGGGGCACGAGGCGATTCGAAACCACCGACCAGAGCCGCAACAACATCGTCACCGCGCTGCTCACCCTCGGAGAGGGCTGGCACAACAACCACCATCACTACCAGTCATCGTGCCGTAACGGCTTTTACTGGTGGGAGATCGATGTGACCTATTACGTGCTCAAGATGCTGAGCTGGGTGGGTCTCGTTTGGGACATTCGTGGGGTCCCAGAGCATGTCCTCGAAGAAGGACGTCGGCGGGACCGAGGTCAAGTCGAAGCAAGCCAAGACTGCGCCGAGCCGGCGAAGAAGCTCAGTCTCGCTGCCTAGCCTGCGCTACAGCCACCAACGTAGAATATGCGCCCACCAAGGAGCAGGTTTCGCGTTAGGTTTCCAAGTACGTTCGCTGCTGTGCATCAGGGCCTCCGTAGGGCAAAACGAATCCCGTCGGACGAGTATACAGAGATCGGAGCTGTTTCGGAATTGTTTCACATGCCCAGTAACTATCGAAAATTACAGGATAATTTCTCAGGCCATGCCTCATAGGAGCGCCGCCGATGCCTCAAACAAGCGCAGTTTCGACCTCTTCTAGCCAGCGGCAGCGCCAGGCCTCAGGAGCCTCGGGCGCGCTTCGAGCCCATTTCGACTCGGGCCGGAGCAAGCCGCTGTCCTGGCGCCTGTCGCAGCTCGACGCCCTCGAGCATCTCCTCATCGAGCGAGAGCAAGACATCCTAGATGCTCTGCGCGCTGATCTACGCAAGCCTGCACTCGAGGCGTTCACTTCGGAGATCGGCATGATCCTTTCCGAGCTTCGCCTCACCCGCAAGAAGCTCGCGTCCTGGATGAAACCGCAGCGTGTGCGCACCTCGCTCGTGGCAGTGCCAGGGCGGAGCTTCGTGCTGCGGGAACCTCTCGGTGTGGTGCTCATCATCGGTGCCTGGAACTACCCCTTCCACTTGCTCTGTCTGCCATTGGTTGGCGCGCTCGCCGCCGGGAACTGCGTGGTCCTGAAACCCTCCGAGCTCTGCCCGAATGTCTCGGCGTTCCTTGCCCAATGGATTCCAAGGTATTTGGACCCCAGGGCCGTACGCGTGATCGAGGGCGGCGTGCGGGAGACGACCGCGCTCTTGCGAGAGCGCTGGGACCACATCTTCTTCACCGGCAGTGCAAAGGTCGGCCGCGTCGTCATGGAAGCGGCTGCCAAGAACCTCACGCCCGTCACACTCGAGCTAGGTGGCAAGAGCCCGTGCGTCGTCGATGAGACGGCGAACCTGGACCTGGCCGCAAGACGGATCGTGTACGGGAAGTTCGTCAATGCCGGGCAAACTTGTATCGCGCCCGACTACGTCTTGGTGCACGAGCAAGTGCACGATGCCCTCGTCAATCGCATGGTGTCGGCGATACGCGAGTTCTACGGCGACGAGCCACACGAGAGCCCCGACCTGGCCCGGATCATCGACCGGGAGCACCACGCCCGCTTGACTGGGTTTCTCCAGGGCGCCGACGTCGTCGTAGGCGGTGAATCGGACCCGGCAGACCTCTACATCGCACCGACGATCGTCAAAAACGCAAAGGAACATGATGCGCTGATGCAGGAGGAGATCTTCGGGCCCATTCTGCCGGTGATTTCCTTCCAAGCCATCGACGAGGCGCTTGCCTTCGTCAATCGAGGCGAGAAGCCACTAGCGCTCTATCTGTTCACCAGCGACTCGCAGGTCGAAGACCGGGTTCTCAGCGCCACGAGTTCGGGTGGCACCACGATCAATCACGTTTGGCTGCATTTCGGGGTACCCGAGCTTCCATTCGGAGGCGTGGGGGAAAGCGGAATGGGCGCCTACCACGGACGTCATTCGTTCGAAACGTTTTCCCACAGACGAGCGGTCCTCAAGAAGCGGGCGCTTTGGGAACCAGCGCTCTTGTTTCCGCCGTACTCGGCCCGCAAGCTGAGCTGGATCAAGAAACTGATCTAGTTGCTCTGGTTTCTTCGCGGGAGCTCCGCTTCGGACTTGGGGTCGATGCCTTCCAGGTGGCGCTTGAAGAAATAGGGAATTCGCAGGAGGTCTTTTTGCACCGCCGGCCGGATCACCGAAACGAAGACCCCGTCGCCGATGTCCACGAGTGCCCCAAACGAAACCAGAGTGCGATCTCCTTTGAACGGGCGAACGCGCATGAAACCCCAGCCTGCTCGGATATCGTGTTCCTTGGAATGATCCACGCGGAAAACCATCGCGCGGCGCTCGGGCTCGAGGGTAGCCTGAAGCACGTAGTGCACGTCGATGGGACCCCACTGCTGACGAATCGCCAAGTCGGTCTCCTCGCCTGCCTGATGCTTGACGTCCGATTCAGTCGCCAGCGGAATGAAATTCTTGTAACCGGACAGGTCCGCAATTGCTTGCCATGCGACATCGACCGGGACGTTGATGATCTGCCAGCTTTGCCCGCCGATCAGCTTGTATGCGCCTCGCTGCTCGTGCTTTTGCTTCGTGACCAGCTCACCAGCAGCCAATTGCTTTTTGTCCTCCGTCGTGAGCTCATCGTTGCTGGACAGGGCGCGGGTCGGCGCTGCCAAAGGAGCCAGTGCGACGAAGAGCAGCGCCAGTGCAGGGGTCAAAATTGACCAGCGGCTGCGTTCCTGTCTATGTCTGACTCTGTCCATGCGAGCGGTCCTGTTGGTTCTGATGGTTGTCGTTGGGTTCGGTGCCGCCAAAGTCGGCGCTACGAGCTCTGACGGCGACGATCCTCGGCTCATTCAGATCGCTTCCTCGAATACTATACCTCTCGCGAGCGTGGAGGTAGCTGCGGGAGGTGGAGAATCTGCCCTTCCGGCTTGGACCTCCATACTGCCACCTCTTCTCGCGATCGCTCTCGCCCTGCTGTTTCGTCATGTTTTGGTCGCCTTGGTGCTCGGGGTCTGGCTCGGAGCGTTCCTACTCTCGGATCTCGCACCCCTCGCTTCTTTCGCTAGGCTGCTCGACACCTACATCGTCCACGCGATTGCCGATCCAGGCCATGCGTCGATACTGGTATTCAGCCTGCTGCTCGGGGGGATGCTCGGCTTGATGACGCAAAGTGGTGGCGCGAAGGGGCTCGCATCCTGGGTGGGTACCGATTCGACGAGTCGCCGTCGCGCGCAATTGACGACCTGGTTTCTCGGCCTGTTGATCTTTTTCGATGACTACGCCAACTCGTTGTTGATCGGCTCATCGATGCGACCGGTGACCGATCGCCTTCGCATCAGTCGCGAGAAGCTCGCGTTCCTCGTCGATGCCACGGCCGCGCCCGTGGCGAGCTTGGCGCTGATCTCGTCCTGGATCGGTGTGGAGGTCGGGTACATCGGCGAGCAACTCACGCAACTCGGCATCGAGCGTGATGCGTACGTCACGTTCATCGAAACGATTCCGTTTCGGTTCTATCCCATTCTCATGTTGTTATTCGTCGCCTGGATCGGTTTGCGCGGGCGCGACTTCGGGCCGATGTTGCGGGCAGAACGCCGCGCCCTCGAAAGCGGATCGGTTCTCCGACCTGGCGCTCAGCCAGCTTCGGACTTTCATGAAGAGTTGGTGCCCGATGAGGTTCCAGGTCGACCCATGAATGCGCTGATCCCGGTTCTGGTGCTCGTCCTGGTGGCTGCCCTCGGGATCTTCGTAGACGGCCGTGCGAAGGTTCTGTCGGCGGGTCTCGAGCCGAGCCTTCGCGCGATCGTCGGCGAAGCAAGCTCGAGCGCGGCCATCCTCTGGGCGACTGGAGCAGGGTGCCTTTCGGCTTTGGCTCTCTCCGTGGGAACCCGCGCGCTCAGCTTCGGGGAATCGATCGAGGCTTGGATGTCCGGGATGCGTTCGATGCTTTTCGCCGCCGTGATCCTCGTCTTGGCCTGGTCCCTCAGTGCGGTCTGCCGGGACCTCGATACCGCATCGTTCCTGATTGCGGTCTTCGGAGATTGGATCGCTCCGACTTGGATTCCTGCGGCGGTTTTCGTTCTGGCGGCCTTGGTCAGCTTCGCTACAGGCACATCCTGGGGCACGATGGCGATTCTCTTTCCGCTGGTCGTTCCACTTGCACACCGCATTGCTCCTGGAAACGAAACCATCCTCTTGGGCACCGTATCGTCGATCCTCGCGGGGTCGGTCTGGGGGGACCACTGCTCCCCGATCTCAGACACCACGGTGCTCAGCTCGATGGCGACGAGCTGCGATCACATGGACCACGTTCGTACGCAACTGCCATATGCGTTGTTCATCGGTGCCGTCAGCCTGCTCTGCGCCGAGTTGCCGGTCGCCGCCGGATGGTACGGGCCCTGGGTCGGACTGCTACTCGGAGCCGCAGTGACGATCGGCGTATTCGAGCTAGTGAGCCGTCCCGTGAGTCGCTAGGCGCTCGATCTCGATCTCACCCGCGACGAGCTGGTCCCGCAAACGGCGTTTCATCCTCTTACCGCTCGGACCTTCTGGAATCGATTCGATGAACGCGTAGCCTCTGGGTACTTTGTAGGGCGCCAGGCGCTCTCGCACCCATGCGTCGAGCTCGCGAGTCGTGACTTTCATGCTTCGAACGACGACGGCGATGACCTCTTCACCGTAGTAGTCGTGGGGAACTCCAACCACCGCGACGTCGTCAATTGCCGAGTGATGAGCGAGCACGTTCTCCAACTCCGACGGGTAGATGCTAGCGCCGCCGCGGAGAATGAGATCTTTGCTACGGTCGACGATGGTGAGTCGTCCCTCGCCGTCGACGAAGCCGACATCCCCCGTGTGCAACCACCCGCCGCGCATCACATGGGCGCTTGCGATCTTGTCATCGAGATAGCCTGCCATCACGTTTTGGCCCCGAATCAGAACCTCGCCGCGCTCGCCAGGCGGGAGCTCTTCCTCGGAGTCGCCAGCGATTCGGATCTCGACCCCTGGAACCGGCTTGCCGGACGAGCCTTCAAGCAAGCGATCGGGTGGGGCGTTGATCGCCGCGAGGTTGGCTTCCGTGAGACCGTAGCCCTGACGAACGGGCGCACCGAGGCGATCTTCGGCGCGGCGTCGGACGTTTTCTAGCAACGGCGCACCGGCGCTCAGGCACCAGCGGAGGGCGGGAGGGACTGGCCCGCTCGGCTCGTTGGCCCAGGCCACGAGCATCGTGGGCACCGCCGGAAGCCAGGTGACGCGGTGCCTCGTGCATAGCTCGAGTGTGAGGGCAGCAGAGAACCTCGGAACGAAGACTGTGCTTGCGCCCGCGAAGAAGGGCGCGAGCAGGGTCGTGCGAATTCCATAGGAGTGCGTGAGCGGAAGGGTGCCGAGGATTCGATCCTCCGAGGTCAACTCGAGAGTTTGCTCCGCAAGCGCGCGGGTATGCGCGCCGAGAGATCCGTGCGTGATGCACACGCCCTTTGCGGCGCCCGTGGTCCCAGACGTATAGAGCAGCATGGCAAACGCATCTGCCGGAGCATGGCAGGGAGCCTCTTCGGAGACGTTGCCCGTGAGCGCCTCTTCGATCGAGAGAAGCGCACAGAAACCGCCTGCGCGGAGTTGACTCTCCTTCGCCACTGCGGATCGCTCCGCGTCTGCCAGAAGGGCCTTGCAGCGCGCGTGCTGCAGTCGGAACGCGATCTCGTGCGCCGTCGACATGAACGGGATAGGGAGAGTCGTACAGCCCGCATAGGCTGCACCAAACCAGGCTGCGACGAAATGCAGACCGTTCCCGGTGCAGATCGCAACGCGATCGTGCAAACCGAGGCCCCGACTCCGCAGATGCCCGGCCACGCGGCGTGCCTCGCGGTCCAACTCTCCGTAGCTGTACCGGATCTCGCCTGGGCCTGAGTCCAAGATGCCGGTGCGCTCGGGGTCTTGCAGCGCCCAATGGTGCAGAAAACGCCCGACGTTGGCATTCATCACCGAGAAGCTAGCATGAGACGCTGAGCTGGACGGGCGCCGCGGGCGCGTTAGGCTTCGCCCCATGGTCACCGCAAGAGCGATTCGCATTCGGGAGCCCGGCGGACCCGAGGTGCTCGAGCTCGGCGAGATCGAGCTGCCAAGCCCCGGACCTTCGCAGGTCCTCGTCGAGGTCGCGGCCTCGGGGCTGAACCGTGCCGACTGCCTTCAACGGCGTGGGTTCTATCCGCCCCCTCCGGGTGTGCCTGTCGACGTACCTGGTCTCGAGTTCGCGGGCGTGATCGAATCGGTTGGCGAGTCTGTTACCGCTTGGCGGCCCGGAGACCGGGTGATGGGCATCGTTGGCGGAGGCGCTATGGCGACCCACTTGCTGACCGAGTCTGCCGAGCTGATGCCTGTGCCGAAGAGTTTTTCGCTGGAGCAGGCGGCGGCCGTGCCTGAAGTGTTCCTCACTGCCTACGATTCCATGGTCCTTCAAGGAGGTCTAGGCGCAGGAAAGTCCGTGCTCATTCACGCCGTGGCGAGCGGCGTCGGGACGGCCGGCATTCAAATCGCGAGCGCGCTCGGGGCAATTTCGGTGGGCACGTCTCGGAGCGCGCACAAACTAGATCGATGCTCGAAGCTCGGCCTGACCCATGCGGTCTTGGTCGAGGATGGGAATTTCGCCGACGAAGTGCTCGCCGCGATCCCCGACGGCGCGGATGTCATCCTCGACACGGTCGGTGCGGCCTATTTGGCGCAGAACCTCAAAGTGATCGCCAAGAAGGGCCGGATCATCGTCATCGGCTTGATGGGCGGAGTGAAGGCCGAGCTTGCACTCGGCGCGCTGCTTGCGAAACGAGCCTCGATCCAGGGCTCGGTCCTTCGCAGCCGCTCAGCCGAAGAGAAAGCCGAGCTCACGAAATCCTTCACCGGAGAGATGCTTGGGCGTTTCGAAACAGGCGAGCTCAAACCAATCATCGATGACATCCTGCCCATGACGGAAATCCAGGCCGCGCACCGGCGGATGGACGCAAACGACACGTTCGGAAAGCTGGTTCTGCGCTGGTGACGACTCCCTGCCCCGCGAGCGGAACGTCGATGAGCGTCACGCGCTTACATCCTCGGGGTCGAGAGCTCTCTTCACGTAGTTCGGCAGGGCGAATGCCGCTTGGTGCAGGTCCGCGTTGTAGGCCTTGGAGCCTTGCACGACGGCCTCCTGGCGATGGGTGATCGCTTCCAATGGTCGGCCCATATCGGAGCACCAGGTCCAGCTCCAGGTGCCGGTTCCGTAGAGTGGCACCGGCCCGAGGTACGGGTGCACGTGCGAGAAGAGCTTTCGTAGCTTGTTCTGGGTTGCGACGAAGACGTCCATCATCATGAAGGGCGACTCGCTCTGCAGAGCCATCACCCCTCGCGGCACGAGCATGCGCTTGCACCCGGCGTAGAAGCTCTCGTCGAAGAGGGCCGCACCTGGACCGACCGGGTCTGTCCCGTCCAACAAGATGACGTCGTACGGCTCATCGTCGCTCAGCTTCACGTACTCGACGCCATCGATGAATCGGACGTCGAGGCGAGGGTCGTGCCACGCGGTACCGATTTCTGACAAGTACCGCTTCGATACCTCGACGACCATGGGGTCGATTTCGATCATGACACAGCGCTCTACGCCCGAATGGCGCAGCACCTCACGAACCGTGCCACCGTCGCCTCCGCCGATCACCAGCACTCGCTTGATCTCTGGGGCGGTCGTCATCGCAGGATGCACGAGCAGCTCGTGGTACAGAAACTCATCGAGCTCACTGGTCATGAACACCCCATCGAGCACCAGAACTCTGCCAAAACCGATCGTGTCGAGGACCTCGATTTCTTGGTGCTTGCTGGCTCCGGAGTACAGGGTCTCTTTGACTCGCAACCCGAGTCGGGTGTGATCCTCGAAGATCTCGTCGTACCAGGCGCGCATCACCGACCCGCTAGAGACCCAGCTGCATTTGAGCCTCGCGAACCGGGTCGAGCTCCAACGGCCTTTGCTGATGCGCAACCAGAAGCTTCGTGCCCTGATGTCCCAGCGCGGCTTCCGCGGAGCTGCGAGCCAAGCGCGTGGAGTTGTTGGTTTCGGAGAGGTGCATGAGGACGACGCGTGGGGGAGCGCGCCGGAGCTCCGCCAAGAGGTCGGCCGCCTGGCCGTTCGAGAGGTGGCCGAGCGACCCTCCGACCCGCCGCTTGAGCACGTCGGGGTAGGGGCCTTCAGCAAGCAGGTCCCGGTCGTGGTTGCTTTCGAGCAAGAGCGTCTCGCACCCGTCGAGAAAGCGGTCCAGTCCCTTGGGAACGTGTCCGAGGTCCGTCACCAAGCCGACCGAGGTCTGCTTGTTCTCGAACCGAAGTGCGACCTGGGGCGCGTCATGCGGAATCGCGCGCGATTGGATCGAGATCTCCCCGATGCTGATGCACCGACCCACGTCGAAAGTTTCAGATGCGACCGACGGGCGCAAGCGAATCGACTTCAACGTTGCTTCACTAGCCCGAATTGGACAAGCGAATTGCGACGCGTAGGTCGATGCATGGGCTGCGTGATCGCCGTGGCTGTGGGTGATGATGACGGCAGCGACATTCGAGGGAACGCCGCGCCCGATCGCGGCAAACCGCTGAACGAGCTTGCGGTACGAGAGGCCTGCATCGACCAGGATGCAAGTTGCCCCCGACTCCAGAAGTAGCGCGTTTCCTTCGCTGCCGCTTCCCAGGATTGTAACTCGCACGACGAACCTAGAGCACAGCTCGGATTCCTTGGCAAGACTCTTGACTTGCCACCGGGGGTTTTAGGCGCGAGAGTTCGGTCGTGGGCGATTCGGATTTGGAGTACGACAGTGTGCTGCTGGTGTCCTTCGGCGGGCCTGAGAAGCGTGCCGATGTCATGCCGTTTCTCGAGAACGTAGTCAGGGGCAAGAACGTTCCCCCTGATCGTCTCAAGGAAGTTGCGGCGCACTACAATCATTTCGAGGGCAAGAGCCCGCTGAACGATCAGAATCGAGCGTTGATCGCGGCGCTCGAAAAAGAGCTCGAGGAGAGCCAGATCGATCTCCCGGTCTACTGGGGCAATCGGAATTGGGACCCTTTCATCATCGATGCGCTTCGCCAGATGCGCGATGACGGAAAGAAGCGGGCACTGGCATTCTTCACCTCGGCCTACAGTAGCTACAGCGGTTGCCGGCAGTACCGTGAGAACATCCAGAAAGCACGAGAAGAAATAGGCGAAGGCGCACCCATCGTCGACAAGCTGCGCGCGTTCTACAATCACCCGGGTTTCATCGAGGCGAACGTCGATGGACTTCTCGAAGCCTTGGAGACGCTACCCAAAGAGCGTCGTGAATGCGCTCGGGTGGCGTTCAGCGCACACAGCATTCCGATCTCGATGGCGGAGAACTGCGACTACACCGAGCAGCTTCAAGAGACGGCGCGTCTCGTCGCCGATGGCGCGAGGCACGAACGCTGGCAGTTGGTGTATCAGAGCCGTAGTGGACCGCCGCACATCCCCTGGCTCGGTCCTGACATCCTCGAACACCTCGACGTGCTCGCGCAGATCAACGTCAAGGACGTCGTCGTCGCGCCAATCGGTTTCCTATCGGATCACATGGAAGTGGTCTGGGACCTCGACCACGAGGCACGGGACTACGCCAACGATCTCGGGATCACGCTGACACGCGCTCCCACCGTGGGAACCCATCCCGCGTTCGTTCGAATGATTCGCGAGCTGATCGAAGAGCGCCTGGGCAAAGTCAGCACTCGACAAGCGGCTGGCAATCGCGGCCCGTCGCACGATGTCTGTCCAGCCGATTGCTGCCAGTACCATCCGCGGGTCTCGCGACCACCCGACGCAACCTGATCTCAGGTCATTCGGGATCTTTGAAGTCGGGCTTCCGTTTCATCATGTTCGCCTGCACGGCTTCCGTTTGGTTGGGACTGCCGAGCAGGGTCACTTGAAGGGCCGTTTCGAGCTTCAGTGCATCGGCCCTCGACATCCCCGGCGCATCGCGAAGAAGAGCCTTGCCCGCTCGGATGGCATGCGGAGATTTACTCGCGATCAAGCTGGCGGTTTCGAGGGCATCAGCGAGCGGGTCGACCGAAATCTTCGTGGCGAGGCCGAGGCCGAGGGCTTCGGTCCCGGAGATGATCCTGCCCGTGAAGGTCAGCTCCTTCGCCACGTCGAGCGGAACTAGGTGTAGCAAAGTCTGCGTGATGCTCATGTCGGGGATCAATCCCCACTTGATTTCCATCACCGAGAGCTCAGCGTCGGCGGTTACATAACGTAGGTCAGCGCCGAGGGCGATCTGTAGCCCACCGCCAAAAGCGAATCCGTGGATCGCGGCGATGACGGGAACCTGGACCTCCTGCCAAATCCAACCAGCGCGCTGCGCCATGTTCGCGGGGCTTTCTTCGCTGCGGGAGAGCAATTTCTGCATCAGCTGGGGAGAGCCTAGGAACGAGCCGAAGTCGAGTCCTGCGCAGAAGGCTTTGCCTTCGCCGTGCAAGACGACTGCACGAACCCGTTTGTCTTCCATTATGCGTTTCCCGACGCCAATGAGCCCTTCGAACATCTCTGCATCGAGGGCGTTGCGTTTCTCGGGCCTCGAGAGACGAACCGTCGCGACGTGCTCTTCGATACTGAGCTGCACTCGTTCAGACATTGGGACTCCTTAGCTAAAGACGACGGTCTTGTTGTCGTAGACGAGGATTCGATCGTCAAGGTGCCAGCGCACGGCGCGCGCTAGCACGACTTTCTCGAGGTCTCGGCCTTTGCGGACGAGGTCCTGGACCGAATCACGGTGAGTGCATCTCACCACGTCTTGTTCGATGATCGGTCCCTCGTCCAGGTCAGCCGTCGCATAGTGTGCGGTGGCGCCAATGAGCTTGACGCCTCGCTGGAAAGCCCGGTGGTACGGCTTGCTTCCCATGAACGCGGGGAGAAACGAATGATGAATGTTGATGACCTGTCCCGAAAACGCTTTCAAAAAATCGTCGGTCAGGATCTGCATGTATCGTGCGAGAACGACGAGCTCGATGCGCTCGGCCTCGAGCAGCGCCAAAGCTTCTTCCTCTTGCGCGCGTTTCGCGCCCTTGGCGATGGGCAGATGACGAAAGGGGACATTGAACTGTTTGGCGACCGGCTCGAGGTCTGGATGATTGCTGATGATCAACGGAATGTCCGTCGAGAGCTCACCGGCGCGCTGCCGCAAGAGCAAGTCGTACAGACAGTGGTCGTACTTCGAAACGAAGACGGCGGTTCGCGAGCGACTCCGGCCGTCAGCGATGCGCCAATTCATCGAAAAGCGCTGAGCTACCTCTGAAATCGCGGTCTCGAGGCTCGTTCTGTCGGTGTGAAGCTCGGAGAGATCGAACTTGATGCGCTGAAAAAACTGACCGGCCACCGGATCGGTGTGCTGGTCAGCATCGAGGATGTTCGCGCCGTGCCCATAGAGCACCTGCGCCAGCGCAGCGACGAGGCCCTTACGGTCAGGGCAGCAGACGAGCAGGGTCGCGGTTTGTTCCACAACCCAGTGTTTAGCCGTTGGACGAGCGATCGGCCAGGTCCGGCGGGCTCAGCGGCTCAATCGCTCCATTGCGTCACCGAAGATGTACACGAGCTGAAGGACGCCCGCGATGGTGCCCAGCACGGCCCCAGCCGCAATCAGTTTCCACTCATCTTGCTGGAAAGCAGGCCTCAGCACTCCCTCGTAACTCTCGCGATCGAGGGCCTTCATTCGACGTTCGAGCTCGCCCTGGAGGTCGACGGCCTCGCCCGCGAAGGTGTGAAAGAACCCCCCCGGTTTCGGCCATTCCGTTTGAATTCGTTCGAGGACCTCTGCCCGAAGCGCGGGTTGGCTCGCTTCTGGTACCACGAGCTTCGCCATCGGATGCGCCTCGTACTTCGAGATCAGCTCGCCAATGCGGTGCGCGACGATCTCGTTCATGCGCTTGGCTCCTTCGCTCTCCATCACGGTGGTCACGATGTTGTCCGCGTTCAGGACGCGCGTGGCCACCGTGCGACCGAAAGCCTCCGCGACTTCGTTCTGACGCTTGTGAAACAAACCCTGGATGGTGATCGGGCCGATCTTCGTGGGCTCGCGTGGCGAGAAGACCAACTTGATGGCAATCCAATTCGTGAGGTAGCCGACGAAGAAGCCCGCCGCAGGCAGAATCCAGGGTGCGGGATAGAGGACCCAGACGATCATTTGGAAGACCCCGAACAGAAATCCGAAGTATAGGCCCGAGCGTTCGATGAACTTGAACTCCAGGCGACCCACTTCGTAGAACATCTCGCCCATGAGGCCCTTGTGACGTTCCATGGCTTCGAGAACGGTCTGTTCGATGTCCATGATCTCGTCGATGTCATCGGCCATGTCCATGGCGATCGCCCGGGAGACTTCGACCACCTCGGAGCGCACCTTCTCTCGAACCTTGTTCTGCATGAAATCGCCGGCGTTGTCCCACATTGCCTTGGCGTGCTTGTTGGCAACCTCGTCGATCACCTGCTCGGTGACGTCGTCGATCACGGCGCCCAGCTTTCCAGCGAAAGATTCGGCGTTGAACGATTCATCGAAGAGCTCTCGAAGGGAGAGCAGCTTTTGCGTGATGAGCTTGTTCGATACTTTCGCGAGTCGAACCGCGTTCGCAGGAATCACGCCTTGCCAGCCCAAGTAGGGTGGAATCCCCAAGAACTCGACTGGATAGAACATCATCTTGATCGCAACGACATTCGTGAACCAGCCCACCAGCGCGCTGATCAAAGGGATCAGCAGTACGATCCAGTTGTCTTGAATGCGGCTCAGCAGATCCATCGAAGTCGACGCTCGGCAGGTTACGGTGAGTAGAGATGCATCCAATAAAGCAGAAGGGCAATGGTCTTGGCGTCCTCGATGTGCCCATCCTTGAGCATGTCTCGCACCTGCCACTGCGGAATCGGGAAGACTTGAATCTCTTCGCCCTGGTCGAGATTCTGCGCCGTGGGGACGAGGTCGGTCGCCAAGAAGCCGTGCATGCGTTCATTGAGTATGCCGGGCGAGGCGAAGAACGCCGTGAGCGGTGCGAGGGTCCCGGCGCGGTAGCCGGTTTCCTCCTCGAGCTCGCGCGCTGCGCAGACCTCCGGGGACTCGCCCGGATCGAGGGTGCCTGCTGGAAGCTCCCAGAGTATTTTGCCGACCGTTCGACGGAGATTGCGTATCAAGACGATACGTCCGTCGTCCAACTGGGGTAGGATGACCGCTGCACCGGGGTGTTCGACCAGGTCGCGGACGATCTCCTTGCCGTCAGGGCCTTCGAACCGCAGGCGAGCAACGTCGAATTTTGCCGCCTTCAATAGCAGCTCGCGCGACTTCATGGCGCGCATCATGGCCGACTTCGGTCGGGCTTTCACGTCAATTTGACTGGATCGAGCCGGATCGCCATTGTGAGGGCGTGCGGCTCGGGAATCTATGGGGCTCGCCGTTGGCGATCGTGCTCGCTGGGGTGGCGATGACAAGCGTCTGGACGCTTGCCTATGGCGCTTCAACGAGCTCGGCGGACGCGTCTCCGCGCTCGCCTGCAGCGATTGACGAAACGGGTGTGCTCGACGCGGTTCGCGCGGGGCAACGGATGGGGCCCAAGCTCCTGCAGCCGCCGCCGAGTGATGGATTGGGCCTCGATATCGCGATCGAGGACCGCGACGGAAAGTCGATGCTGGCTCTGCATCGAGCTCTTCAGCGGGCCGAATCGGGAGAGGGCAAGGCGCGACTGCTTTTCTTTGGCGCTTCGCACGTGGCAAGTGATTTGTTTACGGGGCACATTCGCCGTGAGTTGCAGTCCCGCTATGGTGATGCGGGGCACGGTTTCTTGGTTCCGGTGCATCCATGGCGAACCTACCGGCACCGCGACATCAACATCGAGAGCGACGGTGACCGATGGGAAACCCAGCGCATCCGGGTCGGCGATACAGAAGTGGAGCGTCTAGGACTCGCTGGCATCACCATGATGAGTCAGCGTCTCGGATCCTACGGCGCGGTCTTCACCGCGCAGGAAAGCGACTACGGCCGCAATGCGAGCTTCTTCGAGCTCTACTACATGAAGCATCCCCGAGCGGGC
>DASRZF010000104.1:0-9772 GCA_035686645.1 Polyangiales bacterium | reverse complement strand
TCATGTCGAGCGCCGCCCGCGTGCTCCTCGATCTCCGGCTGCACAGCCAGAGTCTCCGAGTCGAGTGGTACATCGTCGTGCTCATCCTCCTCGAGATCGTGATCTCGCTCTACGAGCTTTGGGGCTGATGCCGCAGCTACTCCAGGTTGCGCTCGATGAACGCCAGCAGCGGCGCGACGACGTTGTTGGTCTCGTCGTCTTCGGCGGACACGACGTCCACATGGCTGTACCCCTCGGACATGAAGACCTCGAATCCGCCGGCAGCATCACCGAAGGTTGGGAATGCCGAGCTTGGCTGTTCGCGATCGACGACCCGCGCCGTGGTGCCATCGCAGCTCGGCGCGGCGCAGGCGGCGAGCGAGTCCGCATAGGCCAGCATACGCCCCGGCACTGGAACCAGGCCGTTGCTTCCGCCAAAGGCGATGACGGGGATGTTCACGTTCCGCGCCTGCGTGATGTTCTCGATATCGCTCCGGCCGCGCCCCTCGGGCGGCGGCGCCGAGAGCGGCGTGGTGTCGAGACCCAGACCGGATACGACCCCGAGCCCGGAGCTCGGATAGTACCAATCCGAGAAGTTGGTCTGCCCCTGGTAGAAGCTGGGGATCATGTGCCCTTCGAGATCGGTGGACTCGACCTCGACGCCCCAGCGACCGGCGTCCGCGAGCTCAGTCGGCGCCGGGCCGTTGTCGGTCAGGACGCTCGCCGGCATCGGGTCACCGTAGTTCAACCAGGTGCGCACACCGTCTACGGTTTCGCCGATCGTGCCGAGCGACGTTGCCACGAAGCTGGCGGTTGCAGCGGCTGCCCCGTCATCGTCCAGGAACAAGCCGATCAAGGCGACCGAGGTGGCGGGTGCGGTCCCTAGCAAGAGGGTGAGCGCAGCGAGCTCGGGCACCTTGCTCACCGCGTTGTTGCCTTCGATGCCATTCTGATCGGCCTGCATGAGCGAAATTCCGGTATCGCCCTGGAGGTCGCCCTCGAGCGCAGCTACCTCGGAAACCGCCAAGAGCTGAGGCGACAAGAGCCCTGCGACCACCGAATACGCATCGACTGGCTTGCACGAGGTGTTCGGCAACCCGTCGCAGTCCTCTGCCTCCGTTTCGACCGTGCAGGCGGTCACGCCGTCCATGCAGCGGGGCTCTTGGCTTTGCACCGCTTCGTAGAGCCCTCCGTCGAAACGCGCTTCGATCCGGTCGAGCTCATCTTCGCTCGGACTTTCGCTTGGCAGGCTACCGCCGCCCCCCTCGAGCATGACCAGGCCGCGCAGCTTGGCGTAGCCGGGTTCCGGATCGCCGCCCTCCAGGTTGAAATCGGTCGCCGCGTAGCGCGCCGTGAAGCCCGTGCCCGCGGAATGACCGCCTAGGAACACATTGGCGTTGCGTGCGGTGCTGCGGGCTTCTTCCACCACCGCGTCGATGTCCTGCGAGTGCACGAGCGTCGTCCACTGGGCCATGAACGCAAGGTCTTCCCCAGTATTGTAGAAGACGGCCCGGCGGTTGAGCTCCGAGGCCAAGGTCTCGTTCATCTCGAGCCCGAGCTCCTCGCCAAACAAGAAGTCGAGACCGAGCGAGGGGTCTTGCTCCTGCTCGGCGAGGTCCAAGCCCGCGGTGTCCTCGAGCTGGTTCGAACGCCGATCGACCGCCCAGACCTCGACGACCATGGACGACTCGCGCTGGGCACGCCGGGCAAGACTCTCGGCAAGCACCGCGAACGTCGCCGCGCCGCCCTCGAAACCTGGCACCAGCACAACGATCGCGTCCGGCTGAGTGTCGGCCTGGTCGGACAAGTAGTAGCGCGTGTACCGCGCGTTGTTGAGACTGAAATCCGCCCTTCCGAACTGCGTGATGAGCTTCGGATTGGTCACCGTGACCCCGGGGCTGCCCGGCGTGTAGGCGGGCCTGGCATCGCTCGGCAAGTCCACGGTTTGCAACTCGAACGTCGACGTCATCGGTTCACCGCCGGCGCCTCCTCCGCCGTCACTTCCGCCGTTCCCGCAGGCGGGCAACATGGTCAGAAGCAGACATGGCAGCGCAAAAGCAAGGAGTCAGGTTTTGACGATCGATGGCATCGGTTCACTCCGGGTGTTCGACGAGGACGGGACAGCCTCGCACAGCTTTCTTAGGAGCGGAAGGCTGATATCAAACGCTTCGCCGCGTTTCTTTCACCAGCGCAACCTCTGGGTCATAACGCGGGGGTGGGCGAGCAGAGCAGTGGCGACCCGTCGGGTGTAGATCCGGGCGACCGATTCGGTGACCGACTCAGCGAGATTCGGCGGTTCGGCGAAGGCATCCGAGACGCCGTTCCTCCTCGGGTGCGTAAAGGCCTGCGTCGCGCGCTCTCGGTGGTCTTCTTCGCCGTCATCGGCTTCGTGCTCGTCCGACAGCTCTCCGGAACCGACTGGCCCGAGGTCCTCCGCGCGGTGCCTCGTTCGCCCTGGTTCTATGTCTTATTCGTCGCCCGCTTCTTTTTGCTGCCGGTCACCGACGCACTTTCCTATTCGGCGGTCTGGGCGACGAACCTCGTTCGCCACTTCGGTGCGTTCTTGATGAAGCGCCTGCTCAACAGCTCCTTTTCTGCGGGCTCTGGCGATGTTTACCTCTTGCTCTGGTCCGTGAATACGCTTCGCGTCTCGTACCGGAAGGCATTCTCCGCAGCCAAGGATGTGACACTGTTGTCCGCAGCAGCCGCCAACACGATCGCCGTGCTCTTCCTGGGAGCCTACCTCGCATACGGCGACCTCTCCTTGATGGAGTCGGTGCGACCGGGCGTGCTCGGTCTCATCATCGGAGTCACGCTTGCGACGGCCGTCTTGAGTTTGCTGGTGATTCGATTTCGCGGAACGGTTCTCGCAGTCGACACGCCCGTGATGTGTCGGATCTTCGGCTATCACGGCGTGCGAAGCATACTCAGGATCGTATTGCTCGGGCTCCAGTGGACCGTAGGTCTGCCCGGCTCGAGCTTCTCTGATTGGATCAGCTTGCTCGTCGTGGACCTTCTGGTTTCCCGGACACCTTTCGTTCCGGCGCGAGAGTTCCTCTTTCTCTCGCTGGCACTCGGTCTAGCGGGGACGATCGATGCCCCGGAAGCGCAGGTGACCGCCCTGTTCCTGACCGACACGGCGCTTCTACAGGTCGGCGCGCTGGGCTCACTCATCGCCGCCATGGTGTGGAGGTCCAAGCCGCACCCGCTCCCAACGATCGACTGAGCCGGGGCGCGGGATGTCGTCGCCGCGACAGGCGCCAAGAGCCCGTCCGGCTGGACGGCGCTTCATCGCAGAGGTACACGGGGATCGTGCGCATTGCCTATTTCGTGCACGGAAACGGTCGCGGTCATGCGATGCGTGCGCGATCACTGGTTCCGGCCCTCCGTGCACGCGGTCATGATGTCCACCTGCATTCGGGAGAGGACGCGCTCGCGATGCTTCGCGAAATCGGTAGCGTCGAGATCGACACGTTCGACCCGGGGCCGCGACTCGCGCGCCGTTTTGCCGCTCGATTCAACGCGGATCGCCGTCTCCTGCGCGAGCTTCAGCCCGACCTAGTCATCACGGACGGCGACGCACCTTCACTCCACGCAGCCGCTCTGTCGCGCATCCCGAGCATCGCGATAGGGCATGGCTTGCTCTTTGCCCATTGCCGGCTGCCCATCGCCATCCCGCTGCACGCACGCATGCACGCGGCGCTGAACGCGGCGAGCGCGTCCTGGGTCGCGAATCGCATCATCGTCGTACACTTCGGTGAGCTGCAACCCTTCGATCCGCGTACTGTCATTGCGCGCCCCGATCCTCGCCCCGATCTCTTCGAAGGCGACGGCAGGCGCGGCGACGCGCTCCTGGTGTACGCCGGCCAGGCTGACCTTTCCGCGTACGTTCGGGCGCTTCACCAGCGCGGGCACCGGCTCCAGGTCTTCGGTCGTGCCGAGCACCTTCCGGAGGGCGTGCGCGTCGAACCGCCAGACGTGCAGCGATTCGCCGAGGCGCTTCGCTCCTGTCGCGGCGTCGTTGCGACCGCTGGGTCCAACCTCATCGGCGAGTCGATTGCGCTCGGTCGACCCATGCTGCTTCTCCCGCCGGCCCAGATGATCGAGCAGGAGCTCAACGCCCGGCTCGCCGAGCGTGACGGATTCGCGATTGCAGCCTCTGCCGAAGAGCTGGACATCCCGGCAATCAAGCGCTTCGAAACACTTCTCGTGCGTGGCGTTCCGCCGTTCCAGCCGGGAACCCCGATCGTGACCGAAGCGCTACTCACATGCATCGCGGAGCTGGTGCCAGCCGGTTGACAGTCCGTCAGCTCCAATCCATGCCAAGCGTGAGTGACCGATCTCTCTCCGCTCGACGCACCGTGGGCTCTCGGCCAGCGCGCCTATGCCCAGGTTCTCCGCCACCTTGGCGCGATGCAAGCACCGACGATCGTCGAGTTTGGGAGTGGCGCGTCCACCGCTGCGCTCGCCCGTGACCTTCCCGATGCAACGATCCTCTCGGTCGACAACGACGCCACGTACTTCGAGCGCACGCGCGCCCAGCTGCCTCCGAACGCGAGAGTGGAGCTGGTTTACCGCCCACTCGTATGGCAGCGCCACGGCGGGGCTCCCTATCTCAGCTATGCGAGCTGCGACTTGCCCGATGCGGTCGACGCTCTGCTCGTGGACGGACCGCCTCATTGGACGCGCCGCGGCCGCGAAGCTTGTCTCTATCAGGCGATGCCATCCTTGAAGATCGGCGCGCGGATCTTTCTCGACGACTACCGGCGCGCCCCCGAACGGCGCATCGTTCGCAACTGGCTCAGCGCATACCCGGGCGCAGTCAGTCTCGTCGAAGTGGTCGAGGAGGGCGACCACGTCGCAGTGCTCCAGAAGACCGCCGAGGCGGCCTTGCCGAGCCCGAGCTTCTCGCGATGGGCTGACGCGCATTGGCAAGCGTTCATACAGCCGCTCACGAGCCGAGTGAGAACTGTCTCGATGCGTTTGCAGGGAAAGAACTAGCCGAGCGTGGTGCCTTGCCCCGCAAAGCTCGGCGGTTATCGTCGCTGCCAATGACGAATGCCAAGCTGGGCCGGCTCGTTTTTCTCGCCGCTCTGGTCACACCGACTCTGAGCACGGCGTCGGCGGAGTCCGCCGAAGACACGCAGGTGAGGGTGTTCCCGCGTGTCTCGCTGTTTGCACCGCTCGCTGCGGATCTGCGCTGGCCGAAGTTCACGCTCGGTTACAACTACTATTTTGGCGACTCCGATCTCACCCATGCCGGCTCGGCCGAGGCGGGCGCCTCGATCCCCATCGTTCAGAAGAAAAACTCCCGGCGTCCGGGGGCTTGGGAGATCGGCTTTCAGGGCGGAATCTTCGCGGTCTTCGATCTTGCGGCGCCCTCGAGCGACCTCATCAATGCGGACTACCTCGGCGGGATTACGTTCTCGTACGCGTTTGATTCGCTCGTGCTCTTCGCTCGCTACATGCACCAGAGCTCGCATCTCGGCGACGAGTTCCTTCTGAATAACGAAGTCGATCGTATCAATCTCTCGTTTGAGGAGATCAGCGTTCTGCTCTCTTACGATCCGCTTGCCTGGGCGAGAGTCTACGGGGGCGCCGCGGTCATCGTGCGCAGCGACCCTTCGAACCTCGACCGCTGGTCCCTGCAGTTTGGCTCCGAGTTTCGCCCCGTGACCGCAAAGACCAAGCGTCGCCTGCAACTCTTGGTGGCCGTGAACCTGCAGTGCTGGCAGGAGAGCGATTGGATTCCGGATGCTTCGCTGGTCGCAGGGCTCACGCTCGATCCGATCGGAGAATCCAGTTACCGCGTCGACTTTCTCCTGAGGTACTACATCGGCCGCTCCCCCAACGGCCAGTTCTTCACCGAACGCATCCAAACACTCGGCCCCGCGATCCAGCTCTATTTCTAGCAGAGGTCACGATCGTCGATCCGGGATTTCGAGGGGGCCCGCGCAGGGGCAACGAAGCTTGCCTGCGGACGCATGTAGGATCATTCTTGTCCCGGACGTCATGCCAATCGCCGCCCGAGTTTCGGCCCTGCTCATCATCGCGCTTCTGAGTGTCACCGCGACGAGCGCATGCTCCGAGGGCACGGGCTCCTCGAGCGTCACGCTCACGGGGCAGATCACCGAATTCGAACCAGACTCGCAGGGACCGGGCGTTCCGATCGCTGACGTCGAGATCTGCCAGTTCGGGTCCTTCAATTGTGCGTTCACCGACGAGAACGGTGAGTACGGACTTTGGCTCCTCCAAAACCGAAACGTCGAGCTTTCGATCGTCAAGGAAGGTTTCGGCTCGGTGCTCATCGCTCGCTTCTCCGGCACCAAGGACCTCGTGGGGGATGCCATCATGGCAAGCGATGCGGTTCTCTCCGAGCTCGCCGGGGAGATCGGCACCGCGTATCCCCCAGACGGCACGGGGTCGCTCACCGTCACTACCTTCCAAGGATCGGTCTCGGATGGCAATTCTCTGGCCGGGGTCAGCTATGCGTTGTTCGGAAGCAACGGGCGCAGCTTTTACGTGAATGACTCGGGCGTTCCCGAAACGTCCCTCACCGAAACCCAGACCTCAGGGACGGGGGGCTTCGTCGAGCTCGCGCCGGTCGTCGTCACGCTCCAGCTCTCGGGCGCCGGCGTCAATTGCACTTCCGACAATTCCTGGTCCGCTGCCGCCAGCAATGCGTTCCGGCTTCCGATACGAGTGGGCTTCACCACTCAGTGCGCCGTCAGCTGCGAATGAGCCATCGCGCGCCGAACGCTCCGCCGGTCGCGACTCCCGGCGAATTGGCAGCGCTTGGCTGAAATCGAGCAGGCCGGTCCGCTGCGAGAACGTGTTAAGACTGGAGCCGAGACTCCATGGAAAGAGACAAGCAAATCGAGCTCCTTTCCGAATGCCTCGAGCTAGTGGAAGGCAAAAAGCCCTTCATGAGCGACGAGGAAACCTTGATTCCAGTCGCTGAGTATATCGACGAAGCGAGGTTCGAACAGGAACGCGAGCTCTTGTTTCGGCGCTCGATGAACGTGCTCGCGCATAGCAGTCAAATCGCGACTCCTGGCGACTTCATCACCCGCGATCTGGTCGGGGCACCCGTGATTCTCGTGCGCGACAAGGACGGCCGCGCAAGAGCTTTCCTGAATGTGTGCAGGCACCGCGGCGCGACGGTAGAGCTTCGGGAGCGGGGGAACTGCCGGCGCTTCGTCTGTCCGTACCACGCATGGACGTACGAAACAGACGGTTCGCTCGCCGCTGTCCGCCAGCAGGAGGGTTTCCCTACGCTCGATTTGGAGTCTACTTCTCTCGTCGCACTTTCGTGTTTCGAGGCCGCCGGTCTCGTTTGGGTCTGCCCGGATCCGAGCGTGCCCGTTCGGGCACCGGACGAAGCGACGCGCAGATTGATCGTAGAGCTCGAAGGCTTTGGCACATCCGAGGCCGCCGTATTCGCGTCCGAAGCGCGAACCTGGAACGCCAATTGGAAGCTGATCGTCGATGGGGGCCTCGAATCGTATCATTTCCGGATCGCCCACCGAAACACCATCGGTAGCTTCTTCACCGACAACACTTCGACGTTCGAGTGCATCGGGGACCACGTGCGCTCGGTGCTGCCCCGCGTTTCCATCTTGGAGCTTCGCAATCAGCCGGAATCCGATTGGAACATCCGGGAACACACGCACCTGCTCTATGCGATCTCGCCCAACGCTTCGATCTTGATGCAGGAGAGGCACTTCGAGTTGATCCTCACGACCCCGATTTCAGTCGACCAGACGCGCATCGAGATCATGACGATTGCGCCCAAGCCGGGCGGCGGTGGTTACAGCGAAAAGGCTCAGGCATTCCTCGCCGCCAACCACGCCTTCACCCAAAAGACACTCGACGAGGACTTCGTCATCGCCGAGCAGATCCAGCGCGGAATGCCGAGCGGCGCCAACGAGTTCTTTCGCTTTGCGCGGTTCGAAGCTGCGCTCAGCCAGTGGCACCGGCGCCTCGACGAGAGGCTCGCCCGCAGCGCGCTACCTCGTGTTAGGATGCCGGTCTCATGAACCGGATTTCACGAGTCGTCCTTTCATTGATGACAGTCTTGGCCGGCTGCGACAGCAGCGGCGAATCGACGGAATCGTCCCAGGCCAGTCTCGGCTGCACCGATGGCATGCTCGATTCGAGTGTCACGCACATCGACCTCGGGATCGAGGGCCTGATCCGAAGTTACGAGCTTCACGTCCCTGCTAGCTACGACGGAAGCCAAGCGTTCCCCTTGGTGATGAACTTCCACGGGTATACGTCAAACGGAACCCAGCAGAGGGGCTACACGAAGATGGACGAAACCGCCGACGCGCATGACTTCATCGTCGCCTATCCGAACGGCCTCGACAGCTCCTGGAACGCCGGCCTCTGTTGCGGAGAGTCCGCCATGAGCGGGGTGGACGACGTCGGATTCACCCGCGCCATCCTCGACGACCTCGGCGCGCGTGGCTGCATCGATCTGTCCCGGGTCTACGCGACAGGCATGTCGAACGGCGGCTTCATGTCGCATCGCCTTGCCTGCGAGGTCTCGGACCGGATCGCGGCCATCGCGCCCGTGTCTGGCGTGCTCGGGCTCGAGCCGAGCGACTGCAGCCCATCGCGCCCGGTCCCGATGATCCAGTTCCACGGTACCGACGACTTCCTGGTGCCTTTCGAGGGCGGGGGCCTGGCAGGTTCGATGCCCGTCTCCGATTCGATGGACTTCTGGGCTGAGCAGAACGGCTGCATCGATGAGCCCGAGGTCACGTTCGAGCAGGGTATAGTGACCTGCGAAACGCGCGACGCGTGCACGGACGGGGCCTCCGTCACGCTCTGTACCGTCGAGGGCGGAGGCCACTGCTGGCCGGGCGAGCCCTGCGCTCGCATCGAAGGCGTGAACCTCGGCACGGCCACCACGGACATCAACGCAAACGACGCGATGTGGGCACTGTTCTCGACCGTCAGCTTGCAGTGAGTCGCTCATCGCCAAGAAGCATCAAAGGCAACCTATGACCCAAGTTTCGTCCCACCCGCCCTTCGTCGTCACCGGTGCTTCGGGCTACGCCGCTTCTTGGGTAGTGCACGAGCTTCTGAGCCGTGGCGCGACGGTCCGCGCGACGGTGCGCGACCCTTCAAATCAAGACAAGTGCCATCACCTGCTCGACATGGCCGCCGGCCTTCCGGGAACGCTCGAGCTCGTGAAGGCCGATCTCCTCGAACCGGGAAGCTTCGACCGCGCGGTCCGCGGCGCCGGTGCAGTAATTCACACCGCTTCACCTTTTCTGATCGGCAAGATCAAAGACGCCAATGCCCAGCTCATCGCGCCCGCCGTCCAAGGGACCCGCAACGTGCTCGAATCGGTCAACAAAGCCGATTCGGTGAGCAAGGTCGTGCTCACATCAAGTGTGGCCGCCATTTACGGCGATGCCTGCGACCTCGCGGACGCGCCCGGAGACCGGTTCACCGAGGACGACTGGAACAAGACCAGCACTGCCGAGCACCAGCCCTACAACCGCTCCAAGACTCTGGCCGAGAAGGCCGCCTGGGACATGCAGCGCGCGCAAAGTCGCTGGAAGCTAGCTACCATCAACCCGGGCTTCATCCTCGGCCCGAGCAAGACGCCCCGCGCCGATTCCGAGAGCATCAAGCTCATGGCGGACATGATCCGCGGGGTCTACAAGTTCGGCGCGCCGCCGCTCTGCTTCGGTATCGTGGACGTTCGTGAGGTCGCGAAGGCGCACGTCGAAGCGGCGATTCGCCCCGAGGCGGAAGGGCGCCACATCCTCGTCGCCGA
>DASRZF010000103.1:0-8870 GCA_035686645.1 Polyangiales bacterium | reverse complement strand
AGATTGGCTTCGGCGGCGATGCGACGCTCTTTCCGCAGCTTCTTGCGCATGGACGAGCGGAATTCGGCGACGAAATCGTCGAACGATTCGTATCCTTCGTTTCTCCAGTGAAACTGAAACGACAAGCGTTTCATGAGCCGGCCATCGAGATCGACCCAGGCCTGCTCCTCCGGACTCAGGAAGAGGATGTGAATCGACGAAGCTCTCGTCGAATCCGCAACCTCGAGACAACCGTCGATCAGCCTGCGCACCAGCGCAGCGGGCTCTTCATCGGGGGCGAAGAGGAACCTGCGCCCCGTCACAGGTGTGACCGGCACCATCGCGACCAGCTTTGGGTAGTAACTCACCCCGAGACGAGACGCAGCGTCCGCCCAGCCCCAGTCGAAGATGTACTCGCCGTAGCTGTGTGTCTTGAGGTAGAGAGGCAAGGCGCCCACCAGAAGCGGACCTCGCCATGCCGTGACGTGCGCGGGCTCCCAACCCGAGCCCCGGCCGACTGAGCCGCTCTGCTCCAGGAGCGACAGGAAGGCGTGTTCGACGAATGGGTCATCTTCACCAACCAGTCGATCCCAGGCGTTCGCGTCTACAGACCGTAGTGACGACAAGATCCTTATGTCGATCGACTCAGCCAAGCGAGTGGGGAAGTGTGCACGAGGGCAGGGGCTAGAGCCAGCCGATGTAGCGGGTGGGCCCCCGATGCCCGCGAAACCTATTGATCAAGCGTTTGGCGACCGCGTAGCCGCGAAAGAAGCCCGAGACCTGGAGCCGCTGGAAAGGGCTCAGTGGTGCGGACGCGCAGACCCACTTGGGATCCGAACGCCCGGCGTCGACGAAGTCGATGCGCGCTCGCGGAGTCACCGTCGCGCGGGTCCCCGGACGCAATCGTGGACCGAGCACGACCGCATCGAGTGCGTCTCCGTCCTCGGCCAGTGTTCCCGGCACGTGGCCATAGTTGAATGGGCAAGGGATGGGCGAAACGAAGTCCACCGCCCTATCGTCGCCGCGCTTGACGAAGCTTCCCCTGGGAACGTCGATGACGACTACGAGCGCCTCCGCGGTCATGGCAGGAGCTCGCAGGCGGTCGCCACGAGCCCCTCCTCCACCAGGAATCGCCCAGACATCACATCGCCCGGTTTGAACTCTCCCACTTGCTGTTGGAAGGTCGCGCGAAACGTCCCATCGCCAAGTTCCATTTCGACTGCGTGAAACCCGAGAAACTGTTGGGTGATCGGATACTGGCACTTGTAGACCGCCTCTTTGGCGCTGAAGAGGATCTTGCCGGTGAGACCGGGCGTGGAGAGCTCGTGCAACCAGTCGCGTTCTTTCGGAGTGCAAACCCGTCGCCAGAGCGCTTCCTTCAGCGGCGTCGCCTGCTCCAAGTCGATCCCGATCGAGCGGACGTCCGCAGCGCGCGCAACGGCGGCCGCGCACCAGGTGTCGGTGTGCGAAATGCTGCCGACGAAACCAGGCGGCCAAACGGGTGCCCGATCCTCTCCTCGGGCGATGGGCGTGGACGTGGCGACACCCAGGCGGCCTAGAGCGATCCGGCTACACGCTCGCCCGGCGGTGAACTGCTCGATGCGCGTCTGGGCCGCGCCATCGATCGCTTCTTTCTCGGCCTTCACGAGCCCAGCTCGGACCGTGTGAGGGTCCACCTCCTCGGTCTCCACATGCGACCCGAGCAACCGATTGAAGAGTGGGCGGCGCATCTAGCGGCCGCCGATGGCGCCAGCGACTGCCAGGATGGCAAAGGAGTTCGCAAGTGAGAGCACTTGGGACAGCGAATTGAGCACGTCGGCAGTGCTCGCGTACCAGCTCTTGGTCACATAGACGATGTCGCCCGGGGCGAGCTCGACGTCAGTGGCCTCACCGCTGGTCAATGCCTTGAAATTGGTCGTGTAGACCAGTGGTTCTCGAAGCGGGCCACGAATGATTCGGATGTCATGTCGATCGGCGCGAGACATCACGAGTCCGCCCGCATGCGCGAGCGCCTCGGTGAGGCGGATCCCCTGGCGGAATGCAATGGGGGTCTGCCTGTTGACTTCGCCCAAGACCATGATGAGTCTCCCCGTGACCGGGGGGACATAAAGCTGATCGCCAGGACGGATGTTGATGTTGTGCCTCGGGTCACCTTGAACCGCCAATGGCAGATCCACGGGCAACGTCTCGCCGTTTCGAACGAGGCGCGCGAGGTCCATGTCACCCAACAGGGTCGGCATCAATTGCGACTGACCCATCAGGGGGCCTCCTGCCTCCGCAACCAGATCCGCGACCCGCAGGCCAGGTCTGACTCGGATGCGGCCCGGTTTCGTAACCGCTCCGACCGCGACCGCCCAATGACCGTCCAGCCTCGTGATGACCAGATTTGCCCTAACGAAGCGATCGTATTGCCGGAGCCCTCTCTCGACTGCAGTCTCGGCCTGGGATAGCGTCATGCCCCCGACCTTGATGTCGCCGGCCAAGGGAACGTGGAGCATGCCCAGTTCGTCGACGATGAGCCCATTGAAAATCTGGGTTTTCGCGGAAACGGTTGTGAGCTTGATCACATCACCTGCTAGCAGCTTCAGTGCCTCCGGAGGATCGGATTCGAGGCCCTTGAGAACCACTGGCTCTGGCGCCGAAAACGCCGGGTCATCTTGCGGTGTGGTCGGAGCCTGCGTGTAGTGGTTCCGCGCGCACCCCATAGCGAGCGTGATCGAAAGCAACAATGTCGTGCACCGGCGCATAGTCGTGGTTACTGTTCCAAACGGCGGTCCGCAAGGTAGAAGTGAGAAACGCGTCTCGTATGCCTATACTGTTCCCCATCGCCCGATGACGAGCAAGAAACCCACCGAATGGCGAGGCGGCGCCGATGCCGAGTTCGCTCCGCTGATGCGTCTCGTCGATTTTGTCTTGATTTACGTGGCGCTCTGGCTCCCGACGTACGCCCGTGGAGAGGTCTGGGACCAGGAGTCCTGGACGGCGGCTACGCTTGCCGCCGTGCTTTTCTTGGTGATAGGGCAATCACTTCGCTTGTACGAAAACACGCGTGGCGCGCCCCTACGGGCGCTCTTGGCGCGTGCCTGGGGCGGCTGGTTCGTGGGCGTCGTTCCAGTCTTACTATTCCTGCTTTTCCTCTCGAAGCGCTCCGACGACTACTCCCGCATCATCGTCTCGTCCTGGTTCGTGCTCGTCCCGTTCCTGATTTCCGTTTGGCGGACGAGCACCACACTGGTGCTCCGCGAGCTTCGGGCCCGCGGTTACAATACGCGTGATGCGGCAATCGTAGGAATGACCGAGCTTGGAGAGCAGCTCGCAGCGCAGATCAAGTCGGTGCCATCACTCGGGCTCCAAGTTCGAGGATTCTACGACGATCGAGCGGACGACCGCTGTCACCCTATTCCGGACTCACTCGGGCAACGCGCCGGGACCTTGTCGGACCTGGTCGACGCGGCGAGGTCTGGCGAGGTCGACCTGATCTACATCGCGTTTCCACTGCGCGCCGAACCGCGAATCAACGTGCTCTTGCGCGAGCTGTCGGACACAACCGCCTCCGTACATCTCGCAGCCGACTTCCTGGCTTTCAACCTCTTGCATGCGCGATGGGGCGCGATCGGCGAGGTCCCGACCGTGAGCCTGCACGAGACACCATTCTACGGCGTCGACGGTTGGCTCAAGCGCCTCGAGGACATCGTGCTCGGAACGCTAATTCTGCTCATCACTGCGATTCCGATGTTCATCATCGGCCTGGGCATCAAACTGAGCTCCCCAGGTCCCGTGCTCTTCCGACAGCGCCGGTACGGCTTGAACGGCGAGGTCATTCACGTCTTGAAGTTCCGCTCGATGAACGTCACCGAGGACGGACCTCAAATCACGCAGGCTACGCAGGGCGACGCACGCATCACCAGGTTTGGCGCGTTTCTGCGGCGCACGAACATGGACGAGCTGCCCCAGTTCGTGAACGTGCTGGAAGGCTCCATGAGCATCGTGGGCCCCCGACCACATGCGGTTGCGCACAACGAGCTCTACCGCCGAAAGATCCAGGGCTATATGCTACGACACAAGGTCAAACCCGGAATTACGGGCTGGGCCCAAGTCAACGGCTGGCGGGGCGAGACCGACACCCTCGAAAAGATGGAAAAACGCATCGAGCACGATCTCGACTATATACGGAACTGGAGTCTTCTGTGGGACTTGCAGATCATCTTCATGACGGTGTTCGGTTCCCAAGCACGGCGGAACGCGGTTTGACCGGAGGAGCCGATGTCGATCATGGATGACGCAAGCACGATGCACGCCGAACGTCCAGGCTTCCCCGTCGATCCATATCGTCTGCGGCGTGCGCTGCTTGGCGGGAAGCGATTGCTGATCGCCTCGGCGCTCTTCGGCTTCATCACCGGCTTTGCCTGGGTCAAGTTGGTGATGCACAGCGGATACGAAACGACGGCCGTCCTCAAGTACGAGGGCGACCTTCAAGTGGCGGGTCTTCCGCCGACCCATGATGCTTTGGTGCCTGCTGCCGACGCGTTTGCGCACCAGTCGGTTCTACGAAAAATCGCCGAAGAGATCGGCTACGAGGACAGTCTGGACTTACTGGAGCGGCAGATCGTCTACAATGTCGCCCCCCATTTGGGCACGGTGGACGTTACCGTGAAGGGCGAGACCGGCGAGGAGTCGGCGGAGTTCGCGCGAATCGTCGTCGACGTCTTCATGAGTTATCACAAAGAGCGCCAATCGAGACGATTCGAGGCGGAGATCGCGCGCATGCGGAAGCGGATCGATTCCGCCGAACACGAATTGAGCGTTGCGCGGCGCCGATACAACGAGTTCCGGGACCAACACGGGATCGCTGATCTCTCCACCGAGCAACAATCGATGCTGAAGTCCGCGGCCAGCCTCCGGGCCGACGGCGAGCTTGCGACTTCCGAGATTCGTGCGCTCGAAGCCCGGATTCAGAGTCTGGAGAAGTTTCTCGCGAGTACTCCAAAGACGAGCTTTCAGTCGGGACGCGAATCGCCTGAGCGCACTACACACAACCGCTTGCGTCAGGAGCTCGCGAGCGCGAAAGCCACCCTCTCCGCGGAGCATCCGCGCGTGCAGTCTCTGCAGCAGCAGGTCAACGAGTTGGGCGCCCAGCTTCGATCAGGCGGGGGATCGAGCCTGGGCGGCGACGGCATAGTCTCGATCAATGCTTCCTATCAGATCATCGAGGGGCAGCTCCGCGAATCGCAAGCGACGCTGGAGGCACTTCGAGAACGGCAAAAAGGCCTCATGCAGATGGCCGACAAAGCACAGACGCGAGTCGAGTCCTTCTCGGAGATCGAGGGTGAAGCTTCCGCCCTGCTTGCCGAGGTAAAGGTGAACGAGGGCCTCATCAGCAGCCTGCATCAAGACGAGGCAGCGCTCGAAGATGCTCTCCGCGACCCGCCGAGCGGATTCGTCGTTCTGGACCCGGGCGGAGTCCCGGAATTTCCGGTGCGGAACAAGATGAAGATCGTGGTCTTCGGGACCATCTTCGTCCTGAGCGTCGGCTTCGCGCTGTTTCTCGTCTTGCGGCGGGAGTTCCACGGCCTTCTCTTGGAGACTCCGGCCGAGTTCGCCTTCTGGGGCAGAGGACCCGTGCTGGCTGCAACGCCGTGGCCCGACGATCCCCGAGGCTTGGATGAGTTGGTCGCGGGGCTGGACGATTTCGTCCCTCATGTCCGGGGAAGTCTCTTGATTCTCGGAGGTTCCAAAGACGAGGCCCGACTCGCCATGGAGCTCGCTGATCGGATGAACGACGATTGGTTTCCTGCCCACGGAGTCACGAGCACACCGGCGACTCCAAGAAGCGCCCCAGCGGCGCCGCGAGGTCCACTGCAGACTCCACCACCGCCGGCCGGACCCTGGCCGCGAGGTCCGCTGCAGACTCCACCGCCAGCGGGACCCTATCCTATCGGGGCTTCGGGTACGCAGTCGGTGGCTCTGGCCAGACTCCCCTCGGTGCCTCCTGACGACCGCGCACGACTCGCGCACCGGTCGGCGACCGACTTGCAGCTCGAGGCCTGGGACGGGCCGTTCGAGGGGCAGTCGCTCCGGCGGGCAGCGCGACTTGCGACCCGCGTCGTCGTCCTAGTTCGCGCCGGAGCGATGTCGGCCATTCGGCTCAACGGAATTCAGAGCCGAGTGGGTCGTCAAGACGGCATCGGATACATCGTAGTCGGTCTGCCGCCCGAGCTGGCATCGCTTCCCGACCGTGCGGGAAACGTCGACCAGTTCTGGAGATCCTAGCTCAGCCGTACATGCGTTCGGTCTCTTTGCTGACCATGGCAATGGCCGCTCGTCGTGACAGGAGCCGACTGAGGAGCAGCGAAGCAAGCCCGTTTCGGGCGCCGGACACGGCGCTTGGGCGCTGTCCGAGATCGCTAAGCGCTTGCTCGGTGACTTCGTCCGGATTCATAGGCCTGGCAAGGCCGCTGGTGGGGATTCGATCCGTGGACGACTCGTAGTTGGGCGTGAGGGTGGCCCCCGCGATGCAGGCCAGTACGTCGACCCCGCGCGGACCCAGCTCACGCCAGAGTCCTTCCGCCAGAATGGTGTCGTACGCTTTGGTAGCCGCGTAGTTCGCGACCATCGCCGTGCCTTGAAAACCGCTCATGGACGACATCAGGATGATTCCGCCCCGGCCACGCTCGACGAAGCGGCGGCCGAAGTGGTGAGAGAGGCGAAGCGGACCATGCACGTTGACCTGGACGGCCTTGAAATGCTCTTCGACGTCGATGTCGATGAACGCTCCAATCGGGGAGTACGCCGCGTTGTAGATCATCAGGCCGACATCGAGTCCCTCCGTCGCCGCAGCCATGCCGGAGACGGCGTCGGGAGATCCGAGGTCGAGTGATTCGACTCTCACATCCACGCCGTGTTTCCGGCGAATCTCATCAGCCAAGGCCTCAAGGGGACCTGATCGACGCGCCACGAGAACCAGATGCATCCCTCGCTCGGCTAGTTTCTCCGAGAACGACGCGCCGATTCCTTCAGACGCGCCGGCAACCACAGCCCAGGGACCGTACCGTTTCGAGAACTCAGACATTCAGAGGCTCTGGGTGAACGGCGTCTCGGTATTGTACATGCGCTTGATCACATACACCGGAACGAGCAACCAAGGCGCGTTGAGCGCCAGGACCATCAGGGGCGCCGGGGTCGCGTGCGCGCCCATGAGCTCCTCGCCGAGAATGATCGTGACGTTCGTCATCATTACCGCGGCCCAGATGATGCTTGGAATCCGGATCCAATTCTTGCCCTTTGTCCAAGCGTAGATGGCAGTGATGTAGAACGGACCGAAGAAGAGCGCGTCGATCCAAATGGTCATGCGCCACCAGGCCGGGCGGGCGATCAACACGGGATCGAAGTTGCGGCCGTACCAGTGGATGATGTCCACGCAGAACGCCGGAGGCCAGAGTGGGTACTCCCAATCACCGCTGATGTCGGGCAGTACGATCTGCTCGACGTCCACGATGTACGTGATGAACAGGATGTTGATCCAAAAGAAGACCAAAACAACGATGTCGCCTTTGCGGCGAGACAGGGGAATGACGCGATCCATGAATACCCTCGTTCGACAAATTCCGAGCGAGGTTACTCGGCGCGAGCGAAAAATCTACCGCTTTTCCACCGGAGGAAGCTCGCCCTCGGGCAAAAAGCCGCGCCCGACCATGAAACGCGCCATCTCGGTGAGATACGCCCCCCGATCGAGGTGAATGATGTGGCTGCCTGGGAACCAATGGATGCGGCAACGGCCCCAGTGGTCCCAGAGCAGTCTCGAGTGCTTAGGCGGCGCGAGGCGGTCGCCAACGCCGGCGATGATCATCAATCGCTCGGGCGGAAGGACTGGCGGATAACTGAGTGGGCAACTCGCCGCGACCAGACGTCGCGCATCGGACAGCTCCATTCCCATCGTAGAAAGCGCGCCACGGAGGAGGACGCCGATGGGTTGCCATTCGAGAACCAGGTCGGCCAAGCTCACGACGGGCACGTTGGGGATCGCGAAGGCCAATCGATCCTCGACACTGGCGAGCATGGCAGCGGTGAATCCGCCCAGACTCAATCCGGTCACTCCGATCTGTTCGGCGCCGCGCTCACGTTCCAGCCAGTCGAAGAGAATTCTGAAATCGAACACGGACTGCGCCACGGCCTCGTTCAGGCGCGAAGTGCCTCCCGCGAAGTAACCGTGGCCGGAGAACGGCGAGAAGCGTGTTTGGCGCGGGCCATGAAACGGGAGTGTGAACAGGGCGATATTGCATCCCATCCGGTAGAACCAGGGCAGCGCGAATACCCACTCGTTGATGAGGTACCAGTCCGCGGTGAATCCGTGAATCGCGACGATGGTCGGACGCCGCTCGTTGCCCCGGTGACGAAGCAGACGAGCGTGCGCAACTCGGTTGGCAGAGTGCCTCAGGTACGGTTTGTGCTGCCGCGGATTGACGGGCTGAAACGGACTGTCGAAACTGATCGCTTCGCAGATACCGTCATCGGGCTCGAAGCGCGGAAGCCAGCGTCCCTTGCGCGCGCGCACACGCACGCCCGTCGGCGGAGGAGTGAAGAAACGGGCAGGGTCGGCCGACTCCGCGATCGCCGCGTAGAGCTCGGAATCACGGACTGCCTTGCGTAGCTCGATCGGGTTGTAGCCTAGCGGAAGGGCCATGCTCGAGATCATGGATGCGCCCGCGGTGCGTAGGACGGTATCGAAGCTCGCAGCGGCCCCCACGCGCAAGCGATCCGCGACCGCCAGCTCGAAGGCCTCTGGCTGACGGGCAAAATCGCGGTCCAGCTCCTCCCACCAATGCCCCTCGGCTAGCAAGGATGGCGCGCGAGCACAGGATTCGTGCGCGATCCGGGACACGATGGAGGACTTG
>DASRZF010000102.1:0-4548 GCA_035686645.1 Polyangiales bacterium | reverse complement strand
CCACATATTCGTCGGCCACTTCGGGCAGCAAGCTCAAAGCCTTTCTAGCAGCGATGGCGGTGCGATGACCGTAAACGAGCCCTTCAAGAAGTGAATTAGAGGCCAACCGGTTTGCGCCGTGCAGACCAGTGCATGTCACCTCGCCTACCGCCCAGAGGCCGGGAAGGGTCGAGCAGCCCTCGTCATCGACGACGACGCCTCCGCACATGTAGTGGGCTGCGGGGACCACGGGAATCGGTTCTTTCGTCATGTCGATGCCGTATTCTAGGCACCGCGCGCGGATGTTTGGAAACCTTTCGAGAATGAAATCCGCTGGCTCATGGGTCATGTCGAGATACACGCAGTCGTGTCCTCTGAGCTTCATCTCATAGTCGATCGCGCGGGCAACGACGTCGCGTGGCGCGAGGTCTTTCATGTCGTGGTGGCGCTCCATGAACGCCTCACCGCTCCGCAGCCGAAGGACCCCTCCTTCTCCGCGCAGAGCCTCGCTGATCAAGAAACTCTTGGCTTCTGGATGAAACAGGCAGGTCGGGTGAAACTGGAAGAATTCCATGTTCGCTAGCTCGGCGCCGGCACGATAGGCCATCGCCACCCCATCTCCGGTCGCAACGTCCGGATTGGATGTGTAGAGATAGACCTTCCCGGCACCACCGGTTGCTAGGACAGTCGCGCGTGCGCGGCAGGTTTTCACCTCTCCCGTTCGCTCGTCTAGAACGTAGGCCCCTGCGACGCGACGCGGCCCTCCAAACTTCGACGTCTCGACGAGGTCGATCGCCATGTGGTCCTCGGCGATCTCGATGTTGGGCGAGGCGACCGCAGCCTGTACCAGCACGCGTTGCACCTCTTCACCTGTTATGTCGCCCGCATGCACGACACGTCGAGCGCTATGACCCCCCTCTCTGGTGAGATCGAGCGAGCGCCCCTCGTCGCTGCGACTGAACTTCGCTCCGAGATTCATGAGCTCGTGAATTCGGCTCGGGCCATCACGAACGACCATCTCGACGACGTCGCGATGCGAAAGACCGCCCCCTGTAATCATCGTATCGCTCACGTGCGATTCGAATGAATCCGTCGGATCGAGCACCGCAGCGATACCGCCTTGAGCCCAATTGGTTGCTGAATCGGTTTGGCTGCGTTTTGTGACGACCATCACGCGGCTGTGCCGTGCGGCTTCTAGTGCGAAGCTCAACCCAGCTACTCCACTACCCAACACCAGGTAGTCGCATTCCGCTCGCATGAACGCCGGAGTCTACCAGGCCGAGCGGCTCCACGACACGAGGATTCTTCCCGCCTAGAGCTCGAGCTCGCGGGCCGGTCGGGGGCCGGAAGGTGCGACGGAGTACTGGAAATAGCTGAGCTGGCAGCCAGTGAGCTGATCCACGACATGATCCCCGAGCAGATAGCCCGGGATCGGCAGCTGAGGCTCTGGCTCTGGGAGAAATGTGACGACGTCGAAAGCGCGCGGCCGGAATAGCTCGACAATCGGCCGGACCAACTCGCCAAGCCGGCCTCGAAAGTCATGGTTCGTCTCGAAGCTCGCGTAGCTACCGGTCGCGCCAGGAGTGACATGGACAGTGTAGTACTCCTCCCCTTTCAACGCGTTGCAGGAATATCCAGATGGTTCGAAGGCGTGTTCCGATGTCTCGAAACCAGGAAGAATCGCCTCGATCCCAGATTCCGCGGCTGTTGATTTGCTACGGGCCGGCCGCCCGTGGGTGAACTGCGCGCCGACGTCCTCGTCGATGACATACATGAGCACCTCCAGCGTCGGCACCTTGCTTCGTGGAGCGTAGGGCCGGGTGGTGTGAAATAACTGGATGTAGCGCCCGTGCTCCTCGCCAAGACGGAGTGCCCGCCCTGGAAGCATCGCGTGCAAGCGACGAGCGTCTTCGGAGAAGGTCGTGAGTTGCCGCTCTGGAAAATGTTCGCTCTTCCGCTCGTACATGAGGAAAGCGATCGACTCCTCGGGAACCAGGCGCAAGATCTCCGGAATCGCATTGACTAGCGCGGTCTCGCCGCAGGTGATGAAGAGGAACCAATCGTCGAAGACGAACAGACTCGATTCGGAGAGGAGGTAAGCGTCGCATTGCTCCCTTCTGAGCACCGAAAGGACTTTGGCGCCCGCTGCCTCGACCACGGTGCGCCAAGCCGAGTCACCCAGATTGCGCAAGGCCGGAGAGCCCGGAACGACCACGACCGCCAGCTTTTTCTCGGGGCCTTCGAAGAAAGTAGAAGTCGGCATCAGAGGTCCCATCATGCGCAGAAGAGGCGCGAGCGCAAGCGTGAGTCCTCCCTTTTGGCGCGACTTCGCACCCGGAGATACACTTCGGGTCGATGGTGTTGCGACTGCTGACGGTGATGAGCGTGCTGGGCCTCGTGGTGGGGACCTCGGCACCGGCGAGCGCGGACATCTATCGCTGCAAGCGCGCGGACGGAACGCAGCATTACACGAACATTAGGGAGCCAGGTCGCGGTTGTCAGCTGGTGGTACGCGGCAGCAAGAAGTCGAAGCATGCGGCAGCGAGTAAGCAGAAATCGAACACCTCGAGCATCGACCGTTCGAAAGACCCAGCTCGCTACAGCCGTTACAACGGACTCATCGACGAAGCGGCGCAGTTGTACGAGCTTCCCGAGTCGTTCATCCGGGCGGTCATGCACGTCGAAAGCAATTTCAATCCTACGGTGGTGAGCCGCGCCGGGGCGATGGGGCTGATGCAGCTCATGCCCCAGACCGCGAGGTCCATGGGCGTCTCTGATCCATTCGACGTGCGTCAAAACATTCTCGGCGGTGCGCGATATCTGCGAATCCTCGCCAACCGATTCAAAGGCGATTTGGTCTTGACGGTGGCGGCATACAACGCCGGCGAAGGCGCCGTCGAGAAGTACGACGGCATTCCTCCCTACAAGGAAACACAGCGGTACGTTCGCCGCGTCCTCAAGCACTACTACGCCTACCGTGGGGAGGGCGCACCGTAGCCCATGGCTCTGACGCTGATCGTGGCGATGCTGTTGGGATTGGCGGCGCCTTTCATCCGCGGCTGGTTCTGGAGGGTGCCTTTCGGCTTGCTGTCGATCGCCACAGTGCTGCGCTCGTTCATCGGAGCGGCACTGACGGCGATATTCATCGGCGTCGTTGCTCTGTTCGCCCTTCGTGCGACGCCGATGGATCAGGCCGACATCAATCGAATCGCCGGCCCGCTCGGCGGGGCGGTCGCATTGCTCTTGTTGTTCAACTCGGCCCGGAGGATGCGGGAGGTTCGAGGGCTTTCCGTGCTCTGCCAGCGCCTGAGGGAAGACGACGCGCGGTCGACTGCAGCGCCCGCACTCGACCGGCTTCTCGATGCTGCGCGTCTGAGAGACGAACGGCGGTACGTCGCATTGGTCTTGATGGCGACCGGACCTCTGATTCAAGCGGGAATGTGGACGGAAGCACGCGATCGTCTGAGGAGCCTCGAGCGAGGTGCGCTGTCAGAGTCGCAGACGGTTCTTCGCAACCAAGCGCTCGCAACGTGCGAGCTTCAATTCGATGATGTGGACGCTGCGCAGGAAGCGATAGACCAGATCCGCCGGCCTACTGAGGGCGACATCGAAGTCTGGTTGGTAGCGATGGAAGCCTTGTTGATGGCCGTGCGTGGGCGATCCGAAGAGGCGCTCTCACACCTCGGACGACAGGATACCGAGGACAACCCTTCGCTCCGGGCATCACACCGTCTCGTCCATGCGCATGTCCTGGCCGCGCAGGGCAAGACGGCCGCGGCACTCGAGGAGCTGGAATCACTTCGTGGAGAGGCGGGGCGCGCGGGGCTCGAACGAGTCATGCTGCCGTGTGGTCCGGCAAGTCCTCTCGCCAAGAAGCTTCTGGAGAGCGCCGATCAGTCTGGCTGAAAGATGACCTCTTGACTGGGATCATCGTCATAGAACTGGTGATAGCGGTCGAAGGTGACGGCGCCAAAGGTGTTGATCAGAACTGCAAGAGCGGCACAGCTCAGAAATAGCGGGCCCAAACGTCGTCCGCCGAGCGCGATGAGGACGAATAGGAACGGTAGGTAGTCGAGCGCGAACCGATATCCGAACTGAACCCATCCCGTGTTCTGATAGAGCAAGGTGCAGATGGCGGTGGGCAGAACCGCTGCCCAAAGCGCGACGATCGTCGCGTCGAGCTTCTTCGGGAAGAGGCTCCAGACGAGGTTTGGCGTGGTGAACCAGAACGCCAGTCCATGCTGCGTGATGCGGACGAAGGGATTGGATTCGAGGATCCAGGGCAAGGATAGAAAGAAGACCGTCAGATTTCTCGGCAGGTAGTGCGTCCCGAACAAACCCCAGATTTCAATCCTCGAACGCCAGCGAACCTGAAGGAATCGGTGACCGAACTCGAAGGGGTCATCGAATCTTGCGGCGTTGTGCCACATGGCCGCTCCGAGCAAAAAGGTCAGGGGCAGCGCGAACTTGACTAGTTTACCGATGAGCTGAGCCCTGGTCCTCCGGCTCGGTTGTCCTCTTTCGTGCGCGGCAGAGATCGCTTGAAGCACGAAGAATGCACCGAGGAGC